>DASQZW010000108.1:0-36089 GCA_035638495.1 Terriglobales bacterium | reverse complement strand
AGGGGCACGCCAAGGCCCTCGAAGTCTCGGGCGTTGCGCGTGACCAGAGTCAGGGAGTGCGATTCGGCGGTCGCGGCAAAGAACGCGTCCATCGCGGTCATCGTCCTTCCTGAGCGCTGCCCGCGGGCCATCACCAGACCCCAGCCGTCCGCGGCGCGGCGGTCGACGTCGAGGATCCGTCCGTGGAACCGTTCGGTCAGCTCGCCGGCGATCCACGCCGCCAGATCCTCACGCCGCCGTCCAGCAGGGAGCAGCTCGACACCACGACGGAGCTCGGCAAGGGAGACCACGCTCATGAAGACCTCGTCCTCGTCTACCGCGCCGAGCCAGGCGACGACGTTCCGATCAGGGCGGGGCTTGACCCATTCGGATACGACGTTGGTGTCGAGCAGGTAGCTCAGAGGTCGATCTCTCGCGAGCCGTCCGTCGGCCGCTCGATCCTCAGGCCCGAGCCGCGAAGCGGCGACGAGGCGAAGAACTCAGCAAGGTTCCCCTGGCGCCTGCTCCGACGAGCCCATTCGTCGGCCGCGACGACGATGACCGTCTTTCGGCCATTGCGGGTGATGATCTGAGGCCCGTCCGTGAGAGCACGCTCGATCATTTCACTGAACCGCGCTTTGGCATCCGCGATGCCCCACTCCTGACTATGCTGATTAGGCTGACTAGTCACGGTGATTATTGTAGGCGGTTGCTGACACGCCCGCCGACCGTATCATCTGTCAAATGGACACGCGCGACGGGGACGGTAGCGTCGGGCTGCAGCCGCGCGACTGGCTCCTCCTCCTGTTCGACGGAGCCGAGCGGCCGCTGGACCGCGTGCGCATCCAGAAGAGTCTCTTCCTGTTCGCGGAGCGCTCGAAGGCGCTCGGCAGCGAGAAGTACGACTTCGTGCCGTACCACTACGGTCCGTTCAGCTTCGCCATCTACCCCGACCTCGACCGGCTGGTCGACGAGGGCCTCCTGCGGCTCGAGGTCGAGGCCGCGTCCACCTCGCCGCGCTACTCCCTGACCGGCGCGGGCGTCCGGGCGGTCGAGGGGCTGCGGCACTCGGCGCCGCCCGAGCGGCTGGCCCTGCTCAGCTCGCTGCGCGACTGGGTCACCGAGCGCTCGTTCCGGACGCTGCTCCACGACGTCTACCGCCTCTATCCGCAGTTCGCGGTCAACTCCGTCTTCCAGCGACCTTGACGCTCGCGCTCGCCATCTGCTGCCGGGACGGCATCGTCTTCGCGGCCGACAGCCAGTCCACGCTGCTCACGCCCGGGCAGTACACGAAGCAGGACACCGAGAAGCTGTACGTCCTGGGCGACCGGATCGCCTGGGCCGGCGCAGGCACGGTCGGGGCGATCCAGCGGGTCGAGCACGTGCTCACCCAGCACGCGGGCGACATCGTCCGGGCCTTCTCACAGAGCCACGAGCTGGGCGCGCGAAGGATCCACACGCGCGTCAGCGCCGTGCAGCGGGAGGTCGCCGCTGAGATCCTGGGCGATCCCCTGGAGGAGGGCACCAGCGCCTACCTCTTCGGCGGCTACGGGGTGGCCGGCCAGTTCCTGCTGGAGATCGACTCCAGCGGCGTCCGCCAGTGGTGCGAGCGCGGCCACTTCACCGCGATCGGGTCGGGCGCCATCTACGCCGTCCACGCCTACCGGAGCATCGAGCACTACCGGCTGCCCTCGCTGAGCCTGGTCCAGGCGCAAGCGTTCGCGTACCGCACGGTGGAGAACGCGATCGCGACGGCGGCCCTGGGACTCGGCGGCGCCACCCGCCTGGTGACGGTCACCCCCGCCGGCGCCTGCATCCTCGGCGACACGGACATCAAGGCGGTCCAGGACACGGTCGACATCTGGAAGCAGCGGGAGGTGGAGATCCTGGCCGAGCTGGAGGCGGCCGCCCCGGAGGCGGTGCCGGCCGCGGGCGAGATCGAGGAGCCGCCGAGCGAATAGAGAGGCGGGCGGCGGACCCGGTCCACCGCCCGCGGATAGGGGGAAGGGAAGTGTCGCTAGGGGTTGCAGCGCGCCGGCGTCACCGAAGTGTCCGGGTTGATGCAGAGCGGCCCCAGGCCGGTCTTCGCGCTGGGCAGGCTGATCATCGCGAGCGGTCCCGCGCGATGCTCACCGTTGAACGGGGTCGGCTTGGTCGGGTCGAAGCCGCACGCCGTCGCATCTTTCGGGTTGTTGAACCAGAAGCCGAGCTCGAACGTGTTGGTCGGCGCGAGGCCGGCGGCGGGATCGAAGCCGAAGATCTGGTCCAGCAGGATCGTGCGGACGCGCACGGTCCCGTTGCCGTTCTTGTCGGCCTGCACGTCGGACTGGTACCAGGCCATCCCGAAGTTCGTGAAGGCCGGGTCGGGCTTGCCGCTGGCCAGCAGCGAGCTGTGCTGCACCGTGAACAGGTCGAACGCAAGGTTCGGCTTGATGTCGTGGATGCGGAGCGTCAGCAGGTCGTTGAGCTCACCGCGCTGGACGGTCACGTCCGCCTGCGGCGGCCGGCTGGGATCGCCGGGATAGCGGGCCAGGCAGCTCGCGAACTTGGGGTTCGCGACGAGCTGGAAGTGCGCCACGTCGGGCTTGCCGCCGGCCTGGGCGTTCACGCCGCGCGCGGCGTTGAGGCCGATCGCGAGCAGCGCCCCGGCCGCCAGCAGCGCGATCGCCACCAGCGGGTTGGCCGGCCGTCGCACGATCCGGGTCATGTCAGGTCCTCCAGTGAGTGGGTGGTGCCGGCCGGGCGGTGCGGACTGCGCGCCGTCCGCATCGCCTCGCCGGCGGTCGATGTGCTCTACGGAGGGGACGGCCGATACGGTTCAATCGGGCAATGTCCGCTGGACTGAGGCTTGGCCTCTTCTCCGTGAACTCGTACGCGTGCAGCCGCCCGGAGACCGCGGCCCGGGTCGCCCGGCAGGCCGAGACCTGCGGGTTCGACTCGCTGTGGGCCGGTGAGCACGTCGTGCTGCCCGACCCGCGCGTCCCGCCGTCGCCGATGGATCCAGGCGAGCCGATCCTCGACCCCCTGGTCTCACTCGCGTTCCTGGCTGCCCACACGAAGACGGTCCTGCTGGGTACCGGCATCGTGATCCTGCCCCAGCGCAACCCGCTCGTGCTCGCCAAGCAGGTCGCCAGCCTCGACGCGGTCTCCGGGGAGCGGCTGATCCTCGGCGTCGGCGCGGGCTACCTGGAGCCGGAGCTCAACGCGATCGGGGTGCCGATGAGCGAGCGCGGCGGCAGGACGGACGAGTTCCTGGCGGCCATGCGGGAGCTGTGGTACGCGGAGCGGCCGGCGTACGAGGGCCGGTTCGTGCGCTTCTCCGGCGTGCAGGCGCACCCGCGACCGCGACGGGTGCCGATCGTGGTCGGTGGCCACACACCGGCGGCACACCGGCGCGCGGTCGAGCAGGGACACGGATGGTACGGCTTCGGGCTGGACCTGGCGGCGACGGCCGCTCAGATGGAGGGCCTGCGCGAGGCGATGAACCGGTACGCACGGCCGGCGGAGCTGGGCGACCTGGAGATCAGCGTGACGCCCCGGGGCACGCCTGACCGCGAGGCGGCCGCCCGTTTCGCGGAGCTGGGCGTGCACCGCCTGGTCCTGCTGCCCCGGCGGGAGCGGGACGAGACGGCGCTGGTCGACTACGTGGCGCGGACGGGCGAGACGTTGCTGGGCGCCGGCGGCTGACCGCCGCCCGCGAAAAGATGCTCCGCAACTCAGATTTGACGTCGCGGAACTCTGGAGATCAGCGTGGGAGGCAGCAGTGACCGGTGAGCCGTCACGGGCTCTACCAGAGAGGTGTGGCCATGTTCGCGCGGGTGACAGCGGTCAGGAGCGATCCCGCCAGAGTGGAGCAGGGGATCGCTGGCTTCAAAGAGCGGGTGGCGCCGATGGTGCGCGCCGCTCCGGGATACGCCGGCATCGCCATGCTGGTGGACCGGGACTCGGGTGACGGGTTCGGCGTCACCTACTGGGACACGCTGGCCGATCTCAACGCCGCCGAGCAGCTCGGCCAGGAAGGGCGGCGGCAAACGAGGGAGTCCATCGGTGCCGAGGTGATCGACGTCGATCGGTTCGAGATGGTCCTGGTCCACCGCGCCGCCGAGCCGTCGACGCCGGTTTTCAGCCGGGTCAATCAGCTCTACGCCGACCCCCAGCGCATCGACGAGACCATCGCGTTTGTCCGCGACAGGGTTGTTCCCGCCGTGTCAGCGCTGAAGGGCTATCAGTCGCTGCTGATGGGCGCGAACCGAATGACGGGGCGGTGCGTGGTATCGACCGCCTGGAAGACGCCCCAGGACAGGGCAGCGAGCGAGCCAGCCGTCCTGGACCAGCGCCGGCAGGCGGCGGCGATCGCCGGGGCAAAGGACGTCGAGGTCAGACTCCTCGAAGTCCCCTTCGCCGAGATCAAGCAGGCGACGAGGGCGCGCTGACAGCGGGCCGGATGGGGCGCGGGCTGAGGGCCAGCGGGATCATTGTCGTCGTCGGCCCGCTCTCGGGCGCGAACACGCACTCCGGGTCGGGGTCGTCGAGCGGCGTGCCCGTGAAGTGCTTCACCGCCATGCAGCCGCCATGACACCGGCCGTACGCGCCGCACGTCCGGCACTGGCCGCCGACCTCCCAGCCGCGCAGCCGCTCGAACAGCGGCGCCTCGGACCAGATGTCCGCGAACGACGAGTCCCGCACGTTGCCGGCCTTGAACTCGTCCGCGAGCACGAAGGGGCACGCGTAGACGTCGCCGCGAGGGTCGACGCAGCACACGATGCGCCCGGCCCCGCACATGTTCAGCCCGTCCAGCGGCGAGCCCAGCGCGGACAGGTGGAAGAACGAGTCGCCGGTCAGCACGTCGGGGTGGGCTCGCAGCCACGCGTACAGGCCGCGGTTCTGCTCCTGCGTCATCTTGAGCGCGTCCCACACCGCCCGGCCCCGTCCTGAGGGGCGCAGCCGCGTGACGCGCAGGTGACCGCCCATGCCCGTGACCATCGCGTGCAGGTCGTCGAGCTGACCGAAGCTGCGTCGGGTGACCACGTGGTTGACCTTGAAAAGGAAGCCCTCCTCGGCCAGCAGCTCCATCGCGCGGCGGGCGCGGCTGAACGAGCCCTCGCCGCGGATCGGGTCGTTCACGCCGGGGGAGGCGCCGTCCACGGAGATCTGGACGTCCAGGTAGTCGGACGAGGCGATCCAGCGGGCCGCCGCGCGGTCGACCAGCGTGCCGTTGGTGCTGAACTTGACACCGATCCGGCGCGCGAGCGAGTGCTCCATCAGCTCGAAGAAATCGGGCCGGGTCATGGGCTCGCCGCCGCCGACGTTGATGTAGAACACCTTCATCGCGGCCCACTCGTCCAGGAGCGCCTTGGCTTCGGCGGTGGTCAGCTCGTCCGGCGCGCGCCGGCCCGACGAGGAGAGGCAGTGCACGCACAGCAGGTTGCACGCGTACGTCATCTTCCAGGTCAGGCAGATCGGGGCCGCCAGGCCCTCCCGCAGCACGTCATACGACGACATGGACGACCCCCTTTCGGCGCAGGCCCTCGAGCACGGTCAGCAGGCGGGGCAGAGCGGCTTCCTCGATCTCACCGCGCGCGACGAGATCGTCAGCGATCTCGCCCACCGGACGCGCCCCGTCGGACTCGACGAACGGCAGCAGGCGCTGATCGATGAAGAAGAGCTGGCGGTCGCGGTAGCTGTAGGCGAGGGCGCCGAACCGCTCGGGCCGCAGCGCGACCGCGTCGTCAAGCCGGACCCGTTCGCTTCGCTTCACTTACGGCCGGCGGCGGCTCAGTAGACCCCGCACATCCCGTCGATGGTGATCTCCCGCACGAGGAGCTCACCAAGCTCGTCGTCGCTCAGGTCCGCGCCGAAGTCCTCCTCGTCCTCCACGCCGACCGGCTCCGTCACGGTGTCCAGGCTCATGGAGGTCAGTGTAAGCCCGGATCCACCGATCCGGGCTCAGGGGCGCGGGAAGTGTAGCCTGACGGTCCGTGGGTTCCGAGGCGGTCCGGGCCGTCGTCTTCGACTGGGGCGGCACGCTGACGCCGTTCCACACGATCGACCTGGCCGACCTGTGGTCCGTGGCCGCGCGCATCCTCGCCCCCGACCGCGCCGGCGAGCTGACCGCCGCGCTGCTGGAGGCCGAGCGCGAGTCCTGGGAGCGGGTCGCGCGCCAGGCCGGCATGGCCAGCACGACGCTGCACGACCTCCTGGCACGCGCGACGGAGCGCACCGGCTTGGCCTTCGAGGACGCCGTGCGGGACCAGGCCCTCGAGGCGCACCTGGAGGCGTGGACGCCGCACACGCTGACCGACCCCGAGGCCGCGCCGCTGCTCCGCGCGCTCGGCGAGCGCGGCATCCGCACCGGACTGCTCTCCAACACCCACTGGCCGCGCGAGTGGCACGAGCGCATCCTCGCCCGCGACGGCGTCCTCGACCTGATCGACGTTCGCGTCTACACCAGCGAGCTGCACCACACCAAGCCACACGCCGAGGCGTTCCGGGCGGTGCTGGCGCCCCTGGGTGTCGATCCCGGGGAGGCGGTCATGGTCGGCGACCGCCCCTTCGACGACATCGGCGGCGCCCAGGCGCTGGGCATGCGGACGGTGCTGCTGCCCAACGACGTCGTGCCGAGCGCGCCGGTCACGCCCGACGCGACCATCGGACGGCTCTCCGAGCTCCTGCCCCTGCTCGACCGCTGGCGCGACGGCCGATGAGCCGTGTGGCCCTGGTCACGGGCGCTGCGCGCGGCCAGGGCCGGGCGCACGCCCTCGCGCTCGCCAGGGCCGGCGCCGACGTGGTGGCGTGCGACCTCGCCGCCGACCAGCCCACGGTGCCGTACCACCTGGCGACGGCGGCCGACCTGGAGGAGACGGCTCGCGCCGTGCGCGCCGCCGGCCGGCGCTGCGTCGCCGTCACGGCGGACGCCGCGAGCGTCGAGCAGATGGCCGGGGCGGTGGCGCGCACGGAGGAGCTGGGCGCTCTCGAGGTGGTCTGCGCCAACGCCGGCGTCATCAGCTTCGGGCGCTCGTGGGAGCTGACGGAGGCGCAGTGGGACCAGGTCGTGACGACCAACCTGAAAGGAGTCTGGGCCACCTGCAGCGCGGCGATCCCCGGCCTGATCGAGCGCGGCCGGGGCGGCAGCATCGTCATCACGGGTTCGGCCGCCTCCCTGCGCGGGTACCCGGGGATCTCGCACTACGCCGCGGCCAAGCACGGCGTGATCGGGCTCATGCGCTCGCTGGCGATCGAGCTGGCGCCGCACCGCGTGCGGGTCAACTGCGTGCTGCCCGGCGGCGTCCGGACCCCGATGGGCACGGCCGAGGCGATGCAGGGGTGGCTGGCCGCGGAGCCGGAGGCCTCGCGGGCGCTGACGGCCCTGCTGCCGGTCGACCTGGTGGAGCCCGACGACGTCAGCGCGGCCGTCGCCTGGCTCGCCTCCGACGCCGCGCACCTCGTGACCGGCGTCGTCCTGCCGGTCGACGCCGGTGTCCAGCTCCGCTGACGGTTACCGCATATGTAACCAGGGCTTAACCGCGGACGCTTATCGTGCGAACTGATGGGAATCTACCTGGTTCGCGAAGCGGACGCGGGGGGAAGGTTCTCATGGCCGGGACCGGATCGCCTGCGGCCGCTGACCAGCATCGGCTGGCAGCAGGCGCAGGAGCTGGCCGAGCGCCTGGACGGCACGCGCATCGCCCGGATCGTCTCCAGTCCGTGGCTGCGGTGCCAGCAGACGGTCCTGCCGCTGGCCGAGGCGCGGCAGCTCCCGATCGACTCCGAGGCGGGCCTGGGTCAGATCGCGTCGGTCGACCGCGCCATACGCCTGGTCGCGGAGGCCGTCGGCCCGACCGTGTTCTGCAGCCATCCGGACCTGGTCTACGCGATCATCGAGCGACTGCGTACCTCCGGTCGCCGCGTGCGTCCGCTCTGCGGCGTGGCCTGGACCACCGACCACGTGGCGCTGGAGGTCGTCGCGGCTGGCTGACCGTCCGATTCGCCACTCCGGCACCTATACTGCGCGCCGTGGGTGAGGGGCTGGACGACCCACTGACCTTCGACCTCCTCGCGGCGTCCATCCGCGCGGACGCGGCGGACCTGGGCCTGTTCCTCGACATCCTCGCCACCAAGCTGGAGGGCGCGCTGCCCGACATGGTCGACGTTCGCCGCGAGGGCGGCCTGTTCCGCCGCAGCCGCCCGGTGCAGTCACTGACCGTCGGCATCGGCGACCACCGGTACGAGCTGCACCGCCACGGCCATCGCCTCCACGCCAGCGTGGCGCTGCGAGCGCGCGGAATCACACTCAGGACCGACGAGAAGCCGCTCGACGAGTGGATCGACGTCCTGTCGCGCGACCTGGCGGACCACGCTCGGGCCAGCTCGGACGCGCGGGCGGCGCTGAGCCGGCTGCTCGAATGAGCACGTCCGACCCGGCGGCTGCCGGCCTGCCGCCGGAGGCGCTCGTCCGTCTCAAGAAGACCCGCACGGTCTTCACGAGCGACCTGACGGTCAACGAGTTCCTGCTCGTCAAGGAGGCCGGCTTCGACCCGCTCGGCCTGGTGCTCGGCAGCTCCATCTACCACATCGGCATCCAGGTCGGGCGCTGGGGAAAGAGTCAGGAGCTGAACCGCCTCAGCGAGGCGCTCTACCACGCCCGCGAGCTGGCCATCGGCCGAATGGAGGTCGAGGCCGACGAGCTCGGCGCTGACGGCATCGTAGGCGTCCGTCTCGACATCAAGTTCTACGAGTGGGGCGCCGGGACCGCCGAGTTCGTCGCCATCGGGACGGCGGTCAGGGCGCGCGAGGGCAGCTACCGCACGCCGGCGGGCAAGCCCTTCACATCCGACCTCTCCGGCCAGGACTTCTGGGTGCTGCACCAGACCGGCTATGCTCCCGTCGCCCTCGTGATGGGCAACTGCGTGTACCACGTCGCCCACCAGAGCCTCGGCCAGTGGGTGCGCAGCGCCGGCGTCAACACGGAGCTGCCCAACTTCACGCAGGCGCTGTACGAGGCTCGCGAACTGGCGATGGAGCGGATGCAGCGGGAGGCGGAGCAAGTCGGCGCACAGGGCATCGTCGGCGTGCAGATCCACGAGAAGTCGCACCAGTGGGGTGGCCACACGATCGAGTTCTTCGCGGTGGGGACTGCGGTGCGCCCGCTGCGCGAGGACCATCGGGTGCCCCCGCCGGGCATCGTCTTCTCGCTCGATCGCTGAGCTGGGGGCGATGAGCGCCGCTCCCGGTCCGCCGGAGTCGGCCCTCCGCCGCGTCCGCCGGCAGCGCGACAGCGGGACCTGGAACAGCGACCTCTCGGTCGGGGAGCTCGCCGCCATCCACTCCGTCGGGTTCGCGCCGGCCGGGCAGGTCACCGGCAGCGCGGTGTATCGCATCGCCGTCCAGGGCATCCCATCGTGCGGCACCGCCCCCCGTGGCCAGCCGCTGGTGACCGAGCTGGCGGCGTACGGCAGGGCCCTCCACGACGTGCGCCGGCTCGCCCTCGACCGGATGGCCCGGGAGGCGATCGAGCTGGGATGCCACGGCGTCGTTGGGGTCCGGCTGACGGTCCGCAGGTTCGATCACGCGATGAACGCGGTCGAGTTCACGGCGATCGGAACGGCGATCCGCAGGGCCGGCGCGGCCGCGCTGCCGGCGCCGTTCCTGTCGGCCCTGGACGGCGCCGACCTCGCCAAGCTGCTCCGCGCCGGCATGGTCCCCTGCCGGCTCGCCATCGGGATCGCCGCGGTGCACGTGCACACGACGAACCTCTGGGAGGAGACGTCGCGCCGGGCCGACGTGGCGCGCACCGACCTGAGCGGAGCGGCGGCCTCGGTCCGGTCGCTGGCCATGGGCCGGCTGTCCGAAGAGGCGCGGGGTGCGGGGGCGGACGGCTGCGTCGGGTCCCGGCTCCACCTCGACGTCTGGCCGGTGCCGTGCGGCATCCATCGCGACCGCGACCACGTGCTGCAGTTCACCGCCGTGGCCACGGCGGTCGCCCGCTTCGACACGCCCGCGCCGCCGGCGCCCGAGCCGGTGGTCTCGCTGGACGACCGGTGAGCGGTCGCGACAGCGCTGACCTCGCCGTACGGGCGCTGCGCCGGCTGGCCGCGCCGATCTCGCCGCGCCGCGCTCCGTTCACGTGCGACCTGTCGGTCGACGAGCTGGTGCTCGTCGAGCGGGCGGGACTCGAGCCCGTGAAGCTGGTCATGGGCACCTGCGTGGTCAGCGTCCTGCGCCGTCCGATCTCCCGGACCGGCGAGCTTCGGCACGCGACGAACGCGATCTACCGGGCTCGCCGGCTCGCGGTCGAGGACCTGCGGCGCGAGGCAGCGGGGGTCGGGGCGCACGGGGTGGTCGGCGTGCGCGTCGAGGTGGACGAGGAGCGCTGGGGCGAGGACCTGCACGAGTTCGTCGCGCTCGGCACCGCGGTCCGGAGCCGGACCGGCTCGCTCCGCACTGGAGGCGCCCCGTTCACGAGCCACCTTTCGGGGCAGGGCGTCCACGCCCTCCTCGCGGCGGGGTACCGGCCGCTGTCGCTGGTCATGGGTGCCGCGGTCTGGGGCGTATCGCGGTGGGACTCCGCCGCCTGGCTGTCGGCCCCGCGTCGGCGGCGGGTGGAGTACCCGGAGATGACCCGCGAGATCGCCACCGCCCGGGAGCTGGCGATCAGGAGGATGGGCGTCGAGGCCAGGGCCGTGCGGGCTGCTGGCGTGGTCGGGATGACGATCGAGCAGCGCTCGCACACGTGGGGCGGCGACGCGATGGAGTTCGTCGCGCTGGGGACCGCCATCCGGTCCGGCGACGTCCGGCCGTCGGGGCCGCGCCCGCGGGCGGTCGTGTCGCTCGACGCGGCGTCACCCCGCGCGGCCGAGATCCGCGTCGACGTGGAGCCACTGCGCCGCCTCGACAACTGACGGCGCCGCCCCGGCACTATCCTTCCCGCCGTGGAGATCGCTGGAACGAGCGCGCTGGTGACGGGAGGGGCGTCGGGCCTCGGCCGGGCGACGGCCGAACTGCTGCTGGAGCGTGGGGCGCGCGTGGTCCTGTTCGACCTGCCGGCCTCGGCGGGTGAGCAGGTGGCGAGGGAGCTCGGTTCGGCCGCGAGCTTCGTGGCCGGCGACGTGACGAGCGAGGAGGACGCGCGAGCGGCCGTTGCGGCGGCGGGCGACCTGCGGATCGCGGTCAACTGCGCCGGAATCGGGGCCGGCGCGCGGATCGTCGGCCGGGAGGGCCCGTTCCCGCTCGACCGGTTCCGCCGCGTCATCGAGGTCAACCTGGTGGGCACGTTCAACGTGCTGCGTCTGGCCGCCGCGCGGATGGCCGAGGTGGAGCCGATGGACGGCGAGCGGGGCGTGATCGTGAACACCGCGTCGATCGCCGCGTTCGAGGGTCAGGTCGGACAGGCCGCCTACAGCGCGTCCAAGGCCGGCATCGTCGGGCTGACGATCGTCGCCGCCCGCGACCTGGCGTCGCTGTTGATCCGTGTCTGCACGATCGCGCCGGGCACGATGGACACGCCGCTGCTGGGCCGGCTGGACGAGCGGTTCAAGCAGTCGCTGGCGGACGCGATCCCGCACCCCCGGCGGCTGGGCCGCCCCCCGGAGTTCGCGCTGCTGGCGGCGCACATCGTCGAGAACCCGCTGCTCAACGGCGAGACGATCCGGCTGGACGGGGCGCTGCGCATGGCGCCACGGTAGCGCCGCTTCGGCGCCACCGATCGGACACGCCCGCCTGGTTACATGTGTTCGCGATGAAACTGCTGATCGAGATCCTGCTGGCCATCTTCCTGCACCCGATCGCCTTCGTCCTGTGCCTGATCAACATCGTGGGCCGGCGCGACCTGTCCGGCCTCCAGAAGTTGGTGTGGATCGTGGTCACGCTCATCTGGGGCATCGGGCCGATCCTGTACGTCCTGGTCGGCGACGGCTCCATGTGGTGAGCCCCGGAGCCGCTCGTGCGGACCAATGTGCGGAATCGTGGGAATGAAAAAGAGGCCGCCCCGTTCGGGGCGGCCTCGGGGGCCACGACGTATTCGAAACGGAATTACGCGGCCGGCTGCTCGGCCTGCTCGGCCTGCTCCGGCAGCGCGGCCGGGGCGACCGGGATGCGGACCGCCTGGCTCTGCGGCGTGCGCTTGACGTCGACCGTCAGCACGCCGTTCTCCAGCGTGGCCGCGATGTCCTCGGCAGTGACCTCGGCCGGCAGCACCAGGCGCCGCCGGTAGCTGCCCGAGAAGACCTCGCGCCGCAGGTAGCTCCCCTGCTCCGACTGCTTGTCCTCGGACCGCTTCGCCGTGATCGTCAGCGTCCCCTGCTCCAGCGTCACCTCGACGTCCTCGGGCTTGAAGCCGGGGAGCGCCGCCTGAAGACGGTAGCCGCCCTCGGTCCGCTGGATGTCGAGCGGGGCGCGGAACGTCGGCGTCGGAAACTGGTCCCAGCCGGTGAACAGACTGGGCAGCGTCGCGAACGGGCTCCAACGAGTGAGCGCCATTGTCGACTCACCTCCTGAGATGGGATTAATCATCGATTGATGTCTATTAGTTACCCATTCGGAGGAGCGCCCCAAACGCCGGCTCGGACGTTCGAACGGGCGCGGGCGGGCGGCCATCCGGGGGCGGCCGCCCGCCTGACCTACACGACCCGAGCGACCTCGAGCCGCTCATCCACCTGCTTGCCGAACCGGGCCGTGCCCAGCTCCTCGCCCATCAGGTGGTGGTACGGCACCCCGGTGAAGAGGTGGTGGCTGCGCGTGGGCACCGCGTCCTCGGCCGCCCACTCGCTGCGCTGCAGATCGATGTAGCCCTCCTGCTTGCGCTCCTTCAGGTCCTCCAGCAGGAAGCTGAACGCGTAGCCCATCGCGTGCTGGGCCGCGAGCGTGATGAAGATGAAGCGGACGCCCATCTCGGACAGTTCGTCCCAGGTCATCGGGTCCGCCTCGTTCTGCCACTTGAATGACGACGAGTAGTTGAACGCGAACCGCGCGTCGGGGAAGCGCTTTCGGATTTCCTCGTGGAACGTCTGCGTCGGCCCCCGCTCGGCGGTGGGGAACTCGCACCACACCAGGTCGGGAACGCCGGTGTCGAGGTATCGCAGCGCTCGGTCGACGGCAAGGTCCATCCCCCGCTTCGACTCCGGCGCGTCGGTGGCGGAGACGCCGTCCGTGCGCGAGATGATCACGAAGTCCTGGTGGCCCAGGTCGTCGGCCACGGCCCGCATCATCCGGAGCTTGGCGATGTACTCGTCCGCCGACACCAGCGCCTTGCCGGCGATGTGGCCGCACCGCTTGGGCATCACCTGGTCCTCGATGTGGGTGCCGGCCAGGCCGGCGTTCACGTAGAGCTCGGTGGTGCGCTGGACGTTGAAGATGTTGCCGTAGCCGACGTCCATGTCGGCCACGACGGGCGGGATCTCGAGGTGCCTGGACGGCACGCCCTTGTCGGGGTCGCCGACGGCCATCGTGAGCTGGAACTTGCGCAGCGCGCTGACGATCCGGCGGCCGCCGTCCGCGATCTCGACGCTCGAGTAGATGTCCATGTCCGTCGTGCCGAGGTGGCCGATCGCGAACGAGTAGCCGCTGAAGTACACGGCGTCGTGGCCGTGGTACATGGTCAGCTCCGCGCCGTGGGGGTCGAAGATGCCCGGAGCGAACACGTAGGGCTGCGAGTCCAGCTTCTCCCGCAGCACCTGGCTCGGCGGCGTCCACCGTGAGGCCGGCACCTCGTAGCCCGCGGGCAGAAGGGGCGTCGTAGCCAGCTTCATGGGTCCTCCTTTGAGGTGGTGCTCTCGCTGGTCCGATTGGATCAGCCTATTCATGCGGCCCAGCCTATCGAGGATCTTGATGGTTTACCAGCCCTTCGCCATTGGTTTTCCGAATCTTCGGATTGACACCCTCGATGTCAGATTTCCGACGGGATGTCGCGCAGCAGCTCCAGGAACGCGTGCACCAGGCCGGACGGCTCACCCGCGTCCCGGCGCCGCATCGCCACGATCTGGCGCCGCATGGGCGCCACGTTCCGCAGCTCCACACGGCACAGGGTGCCGGCCTCGACCTCGAGCGCGACGGCGCTCCCGGGGAGGAGCGAGACGCCGAGGCCGCGCTGCACCATCTTCTTGGCGGCCTCGATGTTGTCCAGCTCCATCACCCCGCGCAGCGCGACGCCGGCGCCGAGGAAGGCCGCCTGCGTGATCTCGTAGTAGCTGGACGTTCGGTCGAACAGGATCAGCTGCTCCGTGGCCACCTCGGTGATCGACACCTCGCGGCCGCGGGCGAACGGGTGGTCGGGCGCCACGACCAGCACCAGCTGCTCCTCGTAGAAGGGCTGCAGCGCGATCTCCGGGTGCTGGAGGGCGCGGCCCAACCCCACCTGGACCTCGTCCCGCAGCACCATCTGCAGCACGTCCTCGGAGTGGCCGGTGCGCACCACGACCTCGACGCGCGGGTGGTTGGCGACGAACTGCTCGAGCACCGCGGGCAGGATGTAGGTGCTGACCGCGGGCGCCGTTGCCAGCAGGAGCTGGCCCGCCGCGGCGGTCCCGACCTCGTCGATCGCACGACGACCGTCACGAAGTGCCCGCACCGCCCGTTCTGCGTAGGGGAGGAATGCTCGCCCGGCGTCGGTCAACCGCATTCCCTGCCGTCCGCGGACGAACAGTCGTTCGCCGAGCTCGCGTTCGAGGGCGTGGAGCCGCGCGGTCAGGGTCGGCTGAGTAACGTAGAGCGCCTCGGCCGCTCGGCTGACGCTTCCGAAGCGCGCGACCTCCAGGAAGCCTTCGATGTGGACCAACAACATAGACGGTGCCGATAGGTTAAGGCCCGGAGACGCGATTGTTTCTATGCGAGGACGGATGAGACAGGTGGAGGGTTCGATGAAGGAGATGCATATCGGAACAGCGCCCGTGCCGCAGCCGACCCACCGCGTGCGGATGGAGTAGCCGGATGGGCCTTCTGCTGTACGTGGTCGGTTCCCCGTACGTCCTGCCGCTGCCGCTCACCACGTTCCAGTGGGCGGGCGCGGCCGTGGTGGGGATTTCGTTCGTGATGATGACCACCTTCGCGAGCCACCGCACCGGGCCGACGGCCATCCGGTATCCGCGCCGCGAGGTCGCGGCCCTGAACTGGGTGCCGGGCAACTCGCTCCTGCACACGGTCGGCGGCTTCGTCGGCGTGGTCGGGCTGCTGACGGTGATCGTGATCGGCCTGTTCGGGCCGACCGATCCAACGCACAACATGGCGGTCTACCTCACGTGGGTGTACCTGTGGGCGGGGATGGCGGTCGTGACGGGCCTGGTGGGGCCGATCTGGGACGTGATCAACCCGTTCGTGGCGGTCGATCGGATCGTGACACGCATCCGGCAGCGCAATGCGGCCGCCAGGACCGATGCCGAGAGCGCGGACGCCGCGCTGGCAGCGCCGGCGGCGAGGCCGGCCGCCGACCCCCTCGCGCACCTGGGCATCTGGCCCGCGGTCGGCCTGTTCTTCCTGTTCGGCCTGTTCGACGTGACCGGCGTCTCCACGAACCGGCCATGGTCGATGGCCCTGCTGGCACTGGCGTACACGGTCTTCACCGTGGCGGGCATGCAGCGAGCGGGTGCAGGGCCGTGGCTCGCGCACGTGGAGTTCTTCAGCGTCCTGTTCGCGATCCTGCGCCGGTTCGCGCCGCTCGACGTCCGGAACGGCCGGGTGTACCTGCGGCCGATGGGCGCCGGCCTGCTGGACCGGATGGACGCGGGCTGGGACTGGGTCGCCTTCGTGATCCTCATGCTCAGCACGCTCGCGTTCGACGCGATCCTGACCACGTCGGTGTGGGACGCGGTGGTCAGCGTCACGCGGCCCTGGTGGAGCCAGCTGGGCACCCTGATCGGCCTGCACGTGCTCCAGGGACTGGCGTTCGTGGCGCTGACGCTCGTCTTCCTGGGCGCGTTCGTCGTCTGCATGGAGCTGGTGGTGTACTTCGCCACGATCCAGGTGGACAGCCTGTCGACCGCGACGGTCTTCGCGCTGACGCTGGTGCCGATCGCGTTCGTCTACAACGCGGCGCACAACTACGCGAGCCTGGTGGTCCAGTCGCAGCAGGTCATCCCCCTGCTGGCGGACCCGTTCGGCCGTGGCTGGCACCTGCTGCCGACCGGCGGCTACCAACCGAGCCTGCTGCTGGCCGCCTCGGCGCTGGTCTGGTACGTGCAGGTGGTGCTGATCGTCACCGGCCACGTGATCGCGATGTACCTCGCGCACCTGCGGGCCGGGGAGCGGTTCCGGGCCGCGCAGGGCGTGCTCCTCAGCCAGTACCCGATCCTCGTGCTGATGGTCGTTTACACGATGACCAGCCTCTGGATCCTCGCCCAACCGATCACCAAGAGCAGATAACGGGGGCAGGTCCCTCCCCCCTCGCGGGGGAGGAGGGCCCCCCGGGCCCGGAGGGGGGTCGCCGAGAGGCCCCAGTCCCTCCCCCCTTGCGGGGGAGGAGGGCCCCCCGGGCCCGGAGGGGGGGTCGCTGAGAGGCCCCAATCCCTCCCCCCTCGCGGGGGAGGAGGGCCCCCCGGGCCCGGAGGGGGGTCGCCGAGAGGTCCCAATCCCTCCCCCCTTGCGGGGGAGGAGGGCCCCCCAGGGCCCGGAGGGGGGGTCGCTGAAGAAAGCCCAGTCCCTCCCCCCTCGCGGGGGAGGAGGGCCCCCCGGGCCCGGAGGGTTGTCGCTGAGAAAAGGCCCCTCCGCTTTTCCTACTGCAGCACGTCGCGACGGAGCGTGAGGCCGACCGTGAGCACGATCAGGCCGAGCGACCAGGCCGCGATCACCAACCACGCGTGGGTGGCGTCGATGGTGACCAGCGGCGTCGCGAACGCGGCGTGGGCGGCGTGGTCCATCTCCATCAGCACCGGCAGCGCGTTCAGGTTGGGTCCCAGCAGGTACGCTGTCACGTCCTGCCAGAAGTGCCAGCCGGTGAGCAGGTTCAGGACGCGAAGCAGCGCCGTGCCGAAGTTGTCGATCGGGAAGAACGCGAGCGCCGCGCCGATGCCGAACGCCAGCGAGCGGCCGAGCGTGGCCGCCGCGGCGCCGATCAGGATGCAGACGCCCATGCTGGTCAGCATGATCAGCACCACGATGCCGAGGTCGTTCCATACCGTGCTCGGCAGGGAACTGACCTTGCTGAAGCTGCCCTCCCAGGCCACGACCACTCCGTAGATCGCCGCGGACACCAGCAGCAGGAAGCCGGCAAGCAGCGCCAGGCCGAGCAGGCCGAGCGTCGTCAGCTTCGCCAGCAGCAGCCGGAGGCGGCCGGCGCCCCGTCCCAGCAGGACCCGGATCGTGCCCGCGCTGTACTCCATCCCCACGAGCCGCGCGGCGACGATCAGCAGGAAGATGCCCGAGCCGGTGTCGAAGATCGTCCCGTAGATGTCGTAGAAGTTGAAGAGGAACGTCGACGGGCTCTGCTCGAGCTGCGCCTTGACGTTGCCGGCCTGCAGGAGGGCGGCCGTCAGCATGGCGAAGAAGAACAGGGCGAGGCCGAGCATCGCCCAGACCATGCCCTGCCGCCTCAGCTTGAGCGCCTCGCTGCCCACGCTGCCCACGAAGCTCGGGTGCGGCTCGCGCAGGTAGGTCCGGGGCGCGGCCGGGGTCGAGGCTGTCGGTTCCGCGATCGCGTTCAATTCGCTGCTCCGTTGTGGCTGCCGGTCAGGCTGAGGAAGATCTCCTCCAGGCTCTGCTGCCGCTCGCGCACGACGTCCGGCCAGTAGCCGGCGGCCGCCAGGAACTGCATGAGCTCCCGGCCGCGGCCGGAGGGCGATGGGGTGACCAGCGCGCCGTCCTCGAGGCGCGCGGAGTGGCCCCACGGCTGCGCCTGGACCAGCGCCAGCGCCGAGACCGGGTCCTCCAGTCGAACGACGAACTCGCCGTGACCGCTCAACAGGTCCGCGACGGGCGCGATGCGCGCCAGCCGGCCCTGGTCGATGATCGCGACCCGGTCGCAGATCTGCTGGACCTGGGCCAGGACGTGGCTGGAGATGAAGACGGTCTTGCCGCCTGCCGCGAGCTGGCGAAGCAGGTCGCGCATCTCGACGATGCCGGCCGGGTCGAGGCCGTTTGCCGGCTCGTCGAGCACCAGCAGGTCGGGGTCGTTGAGCAGGGCCGTGGCGACGCCCAGCCGCTGCTTCATGCCCAGCGAGTACGACCGCACCCGGTCCCGCTGCCGGGCGGCCAGCCCGACCAGGTCCAGCACCTCGTCTAGCCTGGGCCCCGGCACGCCGCCGAGGACACCGGCGAACGCCTTCAGGTTGTCGCGGCCGGACAGGTACAGGTACAGCGCCGGCGCCTCGACCAGCGCGCCCACGCGGGGCAGCACCCGGCCACCGTCGGTCTGCACGTCGCCGCCGAGGATCTCGACCCTGCCGGAGGTGGGCCGGATGAGGCCCAGCGCCATCCGGATCGTGGTCGTCTTGCCGGCGCCGTTGGGACCGAGGAAGCCGAACACCTCGCCGCGCCGCACCTCGAGGTCAAGGTCGGTGACCGCCGGGCGATCGCCGTAGCTCTTCGACAGTCGATGAGTGGAGAGGACGGTGTCGGTCATCGCGGGCCTCAGTGGAGCACGTCCCGGCGCCAGGTCAGGGCGACCGCGGCGGCCAGGAACACAAAAGAGTAGACGCCGATCACCACCCAGCAGTGGGTCGCGTCGATGCCCTGGACGAGGGGGGTGAAGAACGCGGCTCTCACCCGGTGGTCGGCCTGGAGCGCGGCGGGCAGGTAGTTCAGGATCGGACCGAGGAAGTACTGCGTCGCGTTGACCCAGACGTCCTGGTGCGTGATCCGCGTCAGCAGCGCCATCACGATCACCGCAAAGTTGTCGGCCGGGAAGTAGCCGACGGCCACGCCGACCCCGAACGCGACCGAGCGGCCGACCACCGCGGCCGCGGTCCCGAGCAGGATGCAGACGACCATGCTGACGCCGGCGACGAGCACGTTCAGCCAGGTGTCGGTCCACGCGGCCGCCGGCAGGGAGGTGATCGGGCTGATGCTGCCGTGCCAGGCGGTCGAGATTGCGAGCAGGGATGCCGTGGCCACCGCCGCGAAGCCCGCCAGCAGCAGGGCGCCGGCGATCGCGAGTGCCGTGTACTGCGCGGCCAGCAGGCCGAGCCGGCTCGTTCCCCGCGCCAGCACCATGCGGATCGTGCCGTTGCCGTACTCCATGGACACCAGGCGCGAGCCGACGATCAGCAGGAACACGCCCGAGCCGATGGTGAACACCTGGAGCACGCCCGAGAGGTACGCGAGGTAGAAGGTCCTCGGGCTGGCGTTGAACGTGTCGCGCGGCGCGCCGCTGGCGACGATCGCGACCAGCGCGATCGCGGTGATCGCGGCGAAACCGGCCACGAGCCACCAGGTCAGCCACTGGCGGCCGATCTTGAGCAGCTCGGACCGCACCGCTCCGGGGAAGCTCGGCCGGGCGGGGCGCAGCACCGCGACGGGGAGGGCGGCGGTGCTCAACTCCCCGCTCCGATCGGCGCCGTCAGGCTGAGGAAGATCTCCTCCAGGTTCCGCTGTCGCTCGTCGATCGTGTCCGCCCAGATCCCGGACTGCGCCAGGAAGCGCACAAGGTCGCGGCCGCGTCCGGTCGGCGAGGCCGCCACGAGCTCCCCATCGTCGAGCCGTGCGGCGCTCCCCCAGGGCTGCGCCCGGAGCAGGGCCAGCGCCGGCTCGGGGTTCTCCATCCGGAGCACGAACTCGCCATGGCTCGCCACGAGGTCGGCCACCGTCGCCTCGCGCACCAGTTCGCCCCGGTCGATGATGGCCACCCGGTCGCAGATCTGCTGGACCTCGGCGAGGACGTGGCTGGAGATGAAGACGGTCTTGCCGGACGCGACCAGCTGGCGGAGGAGGTCGCGCATCTCGACGATGCCTGCCGGGTCGAGCCCGTTGGCGGGCTCGTCGAGGATCAGCAGCTCGGGGTCGTTGAGCAGCGCGACCGCGACGCCGAGGCGCTGCTTCATGCCCATCGAGTACGTCCGCACCCGGTCGCGCTGGCGATCGGCGAGGCCCACCAGGTCGAGCACCTCGTCCAGCCGCGCGTCAGGGACGCCGCCGAGCATGTGGGCGAAGGCGCGCAGGTTGCTTCGGCCCGAGAGGTACGGGTACAGCGCCGGCGTCTCGACCAGCGCGCCGACGCGGGGCAGCACATCGGCCCGGTGCCGCTGGACGTCGCGGCCGAGCACCTCGACCCAGCCCGCCGTCGGCCGGATGAGTCCGAGCGCCATGCGGATCGTGGTGGTCTTGCCGGCGCCGTTGGGGCCGAGGAAGCCGAAGACCTCACCGCGCCGGACCTCGAGGTCCAGGTCGCGGACCGCCGGGCGGGAGCCGTACTGCTTCGAGAGCCCGTGCGTGCTGAGAACGGCGGTGTTCACGTTCAGGGTGGCACCGCGCGCGGGGCTCTTGTGACGCGCGAGGCGTAAGAAGAACGTCAACAGCTCCGGCGTCCATACTGTGCTGACCCACAGCATGAGAAGGCCCGGACATGGCTGGCTGGCGCACGCGCGAAGGACCCGGTGGCCGCTGGCGCTGGCCGCGCTGGGCCTCCTCGCGGGCGCCTGGGCGGCGCCCGCGGCGGCTGCCGGGCAGGCCGGCGTGCCGACCCTCACGGTGAGCCACCTCTGGAACCAGAACGCGCGCGGAGGCTCCTGGTCGCCCTACGTCGTGACCGTCCGCAACGACGGGCAGACGACGTTTGCGGGCACGGTGGCGCTGGTCGCCGACACCGGGTACGGCCCGATCCCGCTCGGCGGGTTCCCCGAGTACGACGCGGTGGTGATCGTGCCGCCGGGCTCCCAGCGGGCCGTGACCGCCTACGTCCTCGAGTCCGCGAACGGCTACCACGCCGAGCTGCGCGACGGGCAGGGCAGCGTGCTGACGACCGCCCGCGTCCCGACGTCAGGCGGGGCGGGGGCTGCCGTGGCGATCGTCAGCGACGTGCCGCAGGTCCAGCAGCGGCTCGACGCCCTCCTGCGGTCGCAGAGCCAGCTGGACGCCGCGGTGTCGCAGTTCTCGGCCGGGCAGGCGTTCCCCGCCGACGTGGTCCGCCTGAGTGGCCTGAACGCGGTGATCCTCGACGAGTTCGACACCGGGTCGCTGAGCGCCCTGCAGCTGCGGGCGCTCACCGACTTTGTGGGCCTGGGCGGGACGCTGATCCTGGCGGGCGGGGCCGGCGCCCGGAGGACGCTCGGCCCGCTGCCCGGCGAGCTGGTCCCGCTGCGTCCCACCGGAGTCGGCACCGCCTCGCTGGCGCCGGTCGCCGAGCTGGGCGGGCTGGCCACCGCCGTGACCGCGCCGGTCTCCACGGGCGATGTTGCGGCCGGGGCCAGGGTGACGCTGGCCGCGCCTGGCGGTACGCCGCTGATCGTCGAGGCGGGGTATGGCGCCGGCGACGTCGTCGAGCTCGCGTTCGATCCGCTGGCCGCGCCCTTCGACGGACGGATCGACCTCGCGGCCGCGGCCTGGGTCCAGGCGCTGGCGCGCGGTCTCACCGGGGTGGCGGGATCGGGCTCGATGCAGCTGGGACGCCTGGGGTTCGGCGCGCCGCCATTCGGGGGGCCGCCGGTCGGATCCGGGCCGGGCTCTGCGACGGGCTACCCCGGCTACCTCGGCCAGGCCCTGGCGGAGGCGCCGGCGGCTGCTTCACCCCCGTTCGGTCTGCTGGCCGTCCTGTTCGTGGCCTACCTGCTCGCGGTCAGCGGGCTGGCGTACTCGGTGCTCCGGGCCGCCGGGAGGCGCGGCCTCCTCTGGGTCGTCGTGCCCGTCACGGCCATCGCCTGCACGGCCGGCGCCTACCTGGCAGGCTTCGGCACCCGCGGCGCCGACTTCCAGGTCGTCCAGGTCCAGGTCGAGCGCCTCGCGCCCGGCGGCGTCGTCGAGACCTCGGAGTTCGACGGCGTCCTGGCCCCTCGCCGCGGCGACGTCACCCTGACCGCGCCGCCGGGCGCGCTGGTGACCACCGCGGGCTCCGCGTTCGGGCCGTTCGCGTTCGGGCCCTTCGCGACCGCCGGCGACCCGGCGCGGATCACGGTCGCCAACCCCGCCGGCGTCACCTTCCCCAACGTCGCCGTCTGGGACCTGCGTCCCGTGCAGACGCTCTCCGTGACGCACGGCGGCGAGGGCGCCGGCGCCGGCATGCCGATCGAGACTCAGCTGAGGCTGCGCGCCGGCCGGCTGCAGGGGCAGGTGGTGAACCACACATCGCGGACGGTGCACGACGTCCAGCTCATCTCGCCGACGGCGCATGTCGCACTTGCCGGCTCGGTCGCGCCGGGGGCCACCGCGGCGGTGGACGCGCCGGTGACCTCCAGCACCGTGAGCGCCCTCGGAGGCAAGGTCGGGGTCGGCATTCCGAACGGTGTGTTCGCGCCGCCGTCGGCCCGGAACGCCGGCCAGACGATGGTCGCCCTCGCCGCCACGGAGGTCGCGGTCCGCCCCGGCGAGTGGGCGCTCGTCGGCCTGGTGGACCGGACGGAGACGCTCCGCGTCGGCGGCGAGCGGCCGCACGGGAGCGGGCGGGCGTTCGTGGTCGAGCCGGCGCGGCTGCTGTCGGTCGACTCCGCGGCCGCGGCGGCTCCGCCCCAACTGGTCTCCACCTACACGTCGGGCACCGGCGCGCTGATCCAGGTGTACGAGCAGGTCGTGCCGCCGGGCCTGGCGGGTCGTGTGACGCTGACCACCAGCCTGCTGCCCGGAAAGCCGCCGACGGTGGCGCCGTCGCTCGAGGTCTACGACCAGGAATCGCACACCTGGCGGGCCGTGACCGGGAGCGCGGCGGCGGCGCCGCTCACGCCAGGCGAGGTCGCCGATGGGGTGATCAGGACCCGCGTGACCTCGGACGGCAGCCAGGTCCAGGTCTCGCTGAGCGACGTCCCGTGATCGAGGTCCGGGGGCTGCGCAAGCGCTACGGCCGCAGGCTCGCGCTCGACCACCTCGACTTCGCGGTGCCCGAGGGCGAGATCTTCGGCTTCCTGGGTCCCAACGGCGCGGGCAAGACGACCACGCTGCGCATCCTGGCCACCCTGACGCCGCCCGACGGCGGGACCGCCGTGATCGGCGGGGTGCGGGTGGACAGCCGGCCGTTCGCGGTACGCCGCCTGATCGGCTACATGCCGGACTTCTTCGGCGTCTACGACCGGCTCAACGTGGTCGAGTACCTCGACTTCTACGCTTCGTGTTACGACGTCCGGCCCGGCGCCGCCGGCGCCTGGCGGGCGAGCTCCTGGAACTGGTCGACCTGGCGGACCGCGCCGGCGACCAGGTCGACACGCTGAGCCGCGGCATGAAGCAGCGGCTCTGCCTGGCCCGCGCGCTCGTCCACAGCCCGCAGGTGCTGCTGCTGGATGAGCCGGCCTCTGGCCTCGACCCGCGGGCGCGGCTCGAGATGCAGGAGCTGATCCGCGAGCTGCGGCGCATGGGCAAGACGATCCTGATCTCGAGCCATATCGTGCCCGAGGTCGAGGAGCTGTGCACGTGGGTCGGCGTGATCGACGCCGGGCGGATGGTGGAGATCGGCCCGAAGGCCGACGTGCTGCGCCGGGCGGCGGGCGCCCGCCGGCTCCGGATCGAGCTGGTGGACGCGGACGAGGCGAGGACCGCCGAGGCGCGACGCTTGGTCGCGGGCTGGCCGGGCGTCATCGCCGTCGAGGACGTCGAGAAAGGGCTGGAGGCGGCCATCGAGGCCGGGCTGCCAGCGCACCTGCTCCTGCGCGACCTGGTGCAGGCGGGGTTCGGCGTGGGGGCCTTCACGCCGGTCCAGGCGGGCCTCTCGGACGTCTTCCTGCGCCTCACCGAGCGCGGCACCGAGGGTGTCGCATGAGCGAGCGGGCGGATCCGGTGCGGTGGGAGTGGAGCGGCCTCCGCCGGCTCGTCTTCAACCCGCTGATCGTGAAGGACGGCCTCGCGCGCGTCCGCTCCTGGCGGGCGCCGGCGGTCATCGCGCTGTACCTGGGGCTGCTGGGGCTGTTCGCGTGGCTGGCGTTCTCGATCCAGCTCACGGGCTTCCCGCAGCCCACCGGCTTCGCGCGCGTAGCGAGCAACGTGTTCACGGCGCTGGCGCTGGTCCAGCTCGCGCTCGTCTGCCTCGTCACGCCGGCGCTCGCGGCGGGAGCCGTCAGCGGTGAGCGCGAGCGTCAGACGCTCGACGTGCTGCTGGTGAGCTGCGTGCCGTCGTTCGGCATCGTGTGGGGCAAGCTCGTCGCATCGGTGGCCTTCGTGCTCCTGCTGATCCTGGCCGCGCTGCCGCTGTTCGCGACGGTGTTCCTCTTCGGTGGCATCGACGGCCAGCAGTTCCTGGTGGCGCAGCTGCTGACCGCGACGACGGCGCTGGCGGTGGCGGCGGTCTCGCTGTTCCTGAGCACGATGTTCCGGCGCACGCTCGGCGCCACGGTCGTCGCTTACGGGCTGACGTTCGCGGCCACCGCGGCGAGCTGGTACACCGGCACGATCCTGCTGGCCAGCGGGCACATCCGGGTCGGCCAGGCCCTGCTCTTCGCGAACCCGATCCAGGCGATGCTCGCGGCCCTGCAGGGGGCCAGCAGCGTGGTGGGCCGCGCGGGAGGGCCGCCCGCGTACGCCGTGACAGGCGGCGGCCTCGTCCCGTTGGGTCCCCGGCCGTCCGCTCCGGCGGTGCAGCCGTGGGAGGTGACCGTCGCGATCGAGCTGGCTATCGTCGCGGTCGCGGCGGTGGGCACGATGTTTCTCCTGCGCGAGCGCAGGGGGGGCGGGTCGGGATCGGGCTGAACTCGCCCCTGGTTTGGCCCGAGTCAGATCACCCCTCGCGCCTGCAGGATCTCCCGGACCTGGCCGCAGTGGCCGGTCAGGTGCGCGGCGATCACCGAGGCGCCCGCGCCCACGACGAACTTGCCGAATGGCGGCACCTCGGCCTCCCGCTCCGCGACGGCGGGGTCGACGGCTGGCACGCACCGCTCCAGCGCCGCGCGCACGCTGCCGATGCGACCGGCGGCCTCGGCCGCGGAGTGCGGCGTCGCGCCCACCGCGTCGTGCCCCAGCTCCTCCCGGTAGATGAACAGGCTGGGCTGGTGGCGCAGCCGCTCCAGCGCCGCGATCCACAGCAGTCCGCTGATCTGAATGTGCGACACGACCTCCGCGCACGTCCAGCCGCCGTCCGGGTGCGCGCGGTGCAGGTCCGCGTCGGAGATCCGGCCCAGCAGCGTCTCCAGCTCGCGCAGCGCCTCGATCGCCGGCGCCGTCGCATCGACCAGGACTCCCTCGGACATCGTTCCCCCTCCAGTTGCCTCGGCTCCGCTGGGATCGCCGTTATTCGACGTCCACGATGACCGGCGGCCGGCTCCACGGGCTCACCGGCTTCTCCTGCCGCTCGCCGTCGACGTACACCGCGTCGACCCGCTCGTCGTAGAAGCAGAGCAGGTTTTCGATCTTCGTGCACTCGGGGATCGGGAACTGGTAGGTCCAGACCAGGTCCCGGGCGAGCCGGTTGCCGACCCGTACGCCGAAGTACGTGGCCCGGCCCTTGTACGGGCACTGCGTCATCGTGCTGGACGGGACCAGCATGTCCATCCGCACGTCGCGGCGCGGGATGTAGTAGCGCGTGGGCAGGCCGGTCTCGAAGAGCAGGCTCGGGCGCCCGGTGTCCGCGATGGTCTCGCCCAGCATCTCGACCCGCACGTGGCGGGAGCTGCGCATGACGTCGACGCGGTGGTACGGGTCCCGCGGGTGCACGTACACCTCGTCGTCCTCCTCGTACCACGTGTCCATGTCGCGCCAGGACAGGACCACGTACCCGCTGATGTCCGGGCAGCCCTCCGAGGGACGCTCGACCGACCAGGCCGCGTCGGCCGCGACACGGTCGCCCACCTGCACCGTCCACAGCGCGGTCGGGCCCTTGGGGTCGTCCTCTCGCTCGCCGGATCGCCGCAGGAGGTCCATGCGGACGTCCTCCGCGGGGAAGCAGTAGACGGGGAGTCGGTCGGGCTCCCAGAGCAGCTTCACCCGCCTGGAGTCGGCCACGGTCGTGCCGTTGAGGACGGTCCGGACCCAGCGCGGGCTGGACTCGAATCGGTAGCCGTCGGTGATCGCCATACCCCCTACGCTACCCGCTCGTGCGCACGTTCGACGGCAGGGCCGGGGCCGGGGTGGCCGCCGAGGTGCCGGGCAGGAACCAGGCCAGCCGCCCGTTCACGGTGGCGGGCTGGACGCCGGCCGGCGTCGCGTACCACTCGTCGCCCTTCCCGAGCTGGTCGAGGCCGGCCTGCATGAACGCGTGCCAGGCGGGGGCGGCGACCACGACGCCGTCGGAGCCGGGCGCCATCAGCGAGTAGTCGGCGTTGCCCAGCCAGACGGCGGCGGACAGCGAGGGCGTGTAGCCCACCGTCCAGGCGTCGCTGAAGGCCTCTGCGGTGCCGGCGACTGCGGCCACGTGCCGGCCCGGCAGCACCAGCGGCGAGTTCAACCCGTAGACCTGGGCGCGGTTCCCGTCGTCGGCCAGCATCTGACTGACGATGAAGGCGGCGCCGGGGTCCAGTGCCCGCTGGCCCGCGCCGGCGCGGGCCTGGTACACCGTGCCGCGGTCGCTCGTCGACACGCGCAGGATCGCCTCGGGCGCATGCTGGAAGCCGCTGTCGGCAAGCGTCCCGAATCCGCTTGCCATCTGGAGCGGCGTCTCTGGGTAGCCGCCCAGCGTCAGCGACGGGCCGTACGACTGGTCCGAGTTCTGGGTGGTGAACGAGACGGTGCCGTTCGGTGCGTACTGACCCTGGAACGCGGGGGCGCCGAGGGCCCGGGCGGTCATGGCCACGCTGGCCACGCCGGTGCCGAGCTCGACGACGAGCGCGGGGATGTTCAGGCCGCTGCCCAGGCAGGCCTGCAGCTCGCATGTCCCGTGGTCGCGCGCGTCGAAGTCCCTGGGCGAGTAGCTGGACGCGGCGCCCAGGGTGATCGTGATGGGCGTGTCGCTGATCGGTGTGACCATGGTGTACCGGCCGCTGGCGATTGCCGCCGTGTAGGTGAACACCCGGAAGGCGGTGCCGGCGCTGCGCGGATTCGCGGCCGCATAGGTGAAGCGGTTGCCGTTCGCGGCCGCGTCCGCCAGGGCGAGGATCTGGCCGCTCCGGGGATCCACGGCGGCGAGCGCCCCGTTCGTGACCCGCCGGAGCCGGCCGTCGGCGAGCGCCTGCTGGAGCGCGCGCTCCGCCGCCTGCTGCAGGCCCCAGTCGAGCGTGCTCAGCACCGTGTACCCGCGCTCGGCCGCGCCCGGGCCGTAGCGCGTGCTCAGCTCGGCGAGCACCCGGGTGACGATGTCCGGCGCGACGTCGAGCGTGGCCGGGCCGACGAGCTGGAGCGGCTCGGCGAACGCCTGGTCGGCCTGCTGCCGGTCGACGGAGCCGGCTCGCACCATCGCGTCGAGCACCTGGTGCTGCCGTGCCTTCGCCTGCGAGAAGTGCTGGAGCGGGTCGAAGCGTCCCGGCGCGTCGGGCAGGCCCGCGAGCAGCGCGGCCTGCGCCAGGTCGAGCCGGCCGGCATCCACCTGGAAGTACGTGATGGCCGCGGCCTCCGCACCCACGGCCCGGTTGCCGTAGGGCAGCCGGTTCAGGTAGCTCTCCAGGATCCGGGTCCTGGGCACCGCCGCTGCGACCCGGACGGCGAGCGCCAGCGCCCGGGCCCTCGTCACGACTCCCGCGTCTGGGCTGCCCTGCAGCCGGATGAGCCGCAGGACGATCGACGAGCCGGTGTCTCCGCCCGACCGGCCCCGGACCGCGTCCCACGCGGCATGCGCGACCCGGGCGACGTCGATGCCCGGCTCGCTCCAGAACCGTGGGTCGTCCACGGCGACCGTCGCCGCCGGCAGCCAGCGGCCCATTGCGGCGAGCGGGATGTCCACGTGCTGCAGGCCCGACTGCTGCACGTCCGCAAGCAGCACCGTGCCGGTCCGGTCGTAGACCAGCGTGTCGCTGGCAAGGTGGCTCAGCAGCACCGACTGGAGGTCCGGCATGTCGTCGAGGCCGAGCTCGTGGGCGCCGGCCAGCACCGCGCTGGCCAGCAGCGCGAGCACGACCGCGGCGGCCAGGCGCCGGGGGACGATCTTCATCTCACCGGATGCAATGCTCGCGGCACCCGCCCGGTTGCGCTAGCCGGTCGGTTCGCCTTCCTTCTGCGCCAGCGTCACGCTGGCGTCCTCCATCGTCCTCAGGACCTGCGCCGCGCGGGTGGGATCGGCCCACTGGGTCTGGTAGGTCGTGTCAGCGTACGTGGGCTTCCAGGTTGCGCCGGCGAGGTGGGTGCCGACGAACGTGTACGTGCCGACCACGCTCGTGCGCGTGTCGTCCGAGCAGTACGTCCGGTAGTCCGAGCCGATGGACGGGTAGCAGTTGACCTGGTCGAAGACGTAGTTGCCGTGCGCGTACGTGATCAGGTGGTTCTTGTAGACCTCGAGGCCCTGCACCCAGTGCGGGTGGTTGCCGATGACCAGGTCGGCGCCCGAGTCGATCGCGAGGTGACCGAGCTCGATGGGGTCGTCCGGAGCGATGCCGGGTGCGACCAGCGGCTGGCGCTCGTACTCCCTGCCCCAGTGGAACTGCACGATCACCACGTCCGCCTGCTCGCGCGCGTGCTGGATGCTGGCCTGCAGTGCCGCCCGGTCCACGGGCGGCCCGCCCGTGACGGCGTTGCATCCGACGAACGCGACCTTCAGGCCCTTGACGCTCAGGATGACGGGCGGGCCCAGGTTCGTCACGCTCGGGATGCCGTGCTGCTGGAGCAGGTCGGCGGTCCGCTGCGTGTCCGGGCCGGCGTAGACGTGGTTGTTGGCGAGGTTCGCGACCTTGGTCCCGATCGCGGTCAGCCCGTCGACGAACCGGGGGTCGCCGCAGAAGACAAGGCCGGTCGAGCGGGTTGGGCAGCCCGCCAGCAGGGGCGTCTCGAGGTTGATGAACGTGACATCCGCGTTCTTCACATAGTCCGCAGTGGACCGGAACGGCCAGAGGAAGTCGCCGCGCCGGGTGGCCTCGATGTCGACCAGCCGTGCGGGGATGGTGTCGCCGGTCGCGAGCAGCGTCCAGGTCTGCGCGGGGTCCGCCTGCACCGGCCCGGTGGGATGGAAGAGGCCGCCGAGGGTGAGCTGGGGCACCGGCGTCGGCGTGGGCGCGGGGGTCGTGGCCGGCGCGGCGGTGCCGCGGGCGGCCGGCGCGCCGCCGGCCGAGCCGGGCTGGCTGCACGCCGCGACGAGGATCGTGAGGACGGCCAGCAGGGCCGCCCGGCGCGGGGTCATCCCGCCGGGCAGCTTACCCTGACGCACCTGATGCACGTCTTCGTGAGCGGCGGCACGGCGGTGGAGGCACGCGGGTCCCGGTCGACGCGGCGCTGGCCGCGGGCGGCTCTCGCGGGATGGCCGCCGCCGGGCCGGCGCGGTAAGCTTTCGATCGTGCAGCTCGCAGCCTGACCCGGACGCACGACCCGCCGGACCCACGGCGGGCGCTGGTTCGCGTCCACCTCGTCAGTCAGTCAGGAGCTCACGATGATCACCGCCACCGACCTCACCCTGCGCGCGGGAGCGCGCACGCTGCTCGAGTCAGCGTCGTTCACGATCGCCCGGGGCGATCGCGTCGGCCTGGTCGGCCGCAACGGCGCCGGCAAGACCACGCTGGCGCGCGTCCTCGCGGGTGAGGGGCTGGCCGACGGCGGCACCGTCTCGCGGTCGGGGGCGGTCGGCTACCTGCCCCAGGGGCCGTCCGACGGCGATGTGAGTGTGACGGCGCGTGAGCGGGTGCTCTCGGGCCGGGGCATGGACATCGTCCTGCGCGATCTCCGCTCGGCGACGGAGGCGATGGCGGCAGGCGACCAGTCCGCGATCGACCGCTACGCACGGCTCGAGGACCGTCTGATCGCCCTCGGCGGCTACGGCGCCCAGGCCGAGGCGGCGTCGATGGCGGCAAGCCTGGGCCTGCCGCCGCGGCTGCTCGACCAGCCGCTGCGCGTGCTCTCCGGCGGCCAGCGCCGGCGGGTGGAACTGGCGCGCATCCTGTTCAGCGGCGCCGACACACTCCTGCTGGACGAGCCGACGAACCACCTCGACGCCGACTCGATCGCGTGGCTGCGCGACTTCCTGCGAGGCCACCGCGGCGGGCTGGTGGTGATCAGCCACGACGTCGGACTGCTGGAGACGACGGTGAACCGGGTGTTCCATCTGGACGCCAACCGGGCCGCCCTCGACGTGTACAACGTCGGCTGGAAGGCGTACGGCGAGCAGCGGGTCAACGACGAGCGGCGGCGGAAGCGGGAACGGGCGAACGCCGAGAAGAAGGCGAGCGCGCTGCTCGCGCAGGCCGATCGCATGCGGTACAAGGCGACGCTCGCCAGGACGGCGCTCAGCATGGAGAAGCGCGCGGAGCGGCTGCTGGCGGGTGTGGCAGAGGTGCGGCGCGCTGATCGCGTGGCCCGGCTGCGCTTCCCAGATCCAGCGCCGAGCGGCCGGGTGGTGCTGACGGCGCGCGGCCTGAGCAAGGGCTTCGGGTCGACCGAGGTCTTCACGGACCTCGACCTGGAGGTGGAGCGGGCGTCGCGGACCGTCGTGCTCGGGGTCAACGGCGCGGGGAAGACCACGCTGCTGCGCGTCCTGGCCGGCCTGGAGCAGCCGGATGCAGGCCTCGTGATCGCGGGCCACGGCCTGAAGCTCGGCTACTACGCGCAGGAGCACGAGACGCTGCGGCCCGACCGCACGGTGCTCGACAACATGCGCGCGGCGGCGCCGGCCGCCGACCTCTCGGTCGTGCGCGGCATCCTGGGGTCGTTCCTGTTCTCAGGCGACACGGTCCAGCAGGAGGCGCGGACGCTGTCGGGGGGCGAGAAGACCCGCCTGGCGCTGGCGGCGCTGGTCGTGTCCGGGGCGAACCTGCTGCTGCTGGACGAGCCGACGAACAACCTGGACCCGGCCAGCCGCGAAGAGGTGCTGTCGGCGCTGTCCGGCTACCGAGGTGCGGTGCTGCTGGTCACGCACGACGAGGGCGCGGTGCAGGCGCTGCGGCCGCAGCGCGTGATCCTGATGCCGGAGGGCATCACCGACTGGTGGGACGCCAGCCTGAGCGAGCTTGTGTCGCTCGCCTAGAGGTCTGGGTAGCTGCGAGGGGGTGCGATCTCGCATCATTGCGATCGTGGTTCCCGCGTGGAGTCTCGCACTGGCGTTCGTGGCGGGCCTGGCCGTCGGGTTCGTGGTGTGTCGTCTCGCGATGGGGCGCGGCCGCTCGAACGAGCGGCTGTCCATCGCCGCACCGACCGAACCGGAGCCGGTCGCTCCCGCGACAACTGTGGAGGCGTCCTCGGACGCGCCGTCCGAGGAGCAGCCGTCGGAGGATCCGGCGTCCGCCGTCGATGACGTGGTGGCGGAGCTGGAGCGCAGGGTCAAGGGCCGCCGCACCGAAGGCGAGGCGGATCGGACGACCGGAGGCCGGCGCGGGCGGAAGGAATAGCGCCCGCCGGTCGGATCAGGTGACCCGCGGGCGGGCGTGCTCTGTGCCCGCTCGCGGGTAAGCTTTGACACCTCGGGCCCCGTTCGTCTAGTGGACCAGGACGCCGGCCTTTCAAGCCGGAAATCGCGGGTTCGAAGCCCGCACGGGGCACTACCGCGCCGCCAGTCGCGGCGACGGCCCGATCGGACGGCGCCGCGGCGTGCCGCGATCAGCCCGCTGGCACGGTCCGGAAGCCCGCCAGCAGCGACGTGATCAGGTCCTCCGCGTCGCGCCGAGCTCCCTGGCGGTCGGACGCGACGGCCACCGCCATGCCGGCCTCGGTGAGCGCGGCCAGGACCACTCGCGCCATGAGGTCGACCGGCCGCTCCTGCAGCACTCCCGCCCGCATCAGCCGGGCCAGCGGCGTTCGCACCAGCGCCAGCGAGTAGCGCTCGTCGATCTCGCGCCAGCGGTCCCAGCCGAGCGCGGTCGGGCCCTCCTCGAGCGCGATTCGGCGGTAGCGCGGCATCGTGCAGACGTCGAGAAAGGCGCCGATCCCGGCGAGCAGCCGCCTCCACTGGTCGGCTTCGTGCTCGCCCGCGCGCAGCACCTCCTGGATCATCTCGGCCTCCACCTCCTCGAAGACGGCCCGGAACAGGTCCTGCTTGCCCGAGAAGTGGTGATAGAGGGCGCCCTTGGTCAGCCGCGCGCTTCGGGCGATGTCGTCGAGCGACGCATCCGCATAGCCGCGCTCGACGAACGCCGCGGCGGCGGAGTCGAGGAGGGCGCGCCGCGTCGCCTCGGTGTACTCCTCGCGCCTCGACCGCTCCACGCGGCCATGGTAGATTACATACGGCAAGTATGAATTCGACCAAGAGTATCGAGAGGTCGCGATGAGCACAGCTGAGTTCGCCGCCAGCCGCCGGTTCGCGGACACGCCCTATGGCCGGATCGCGTACGTCGAGCGGGGCGAGGGACCCGCTGCGCTGTTCTGCCACGGCGCATTCCTGAACGCCTACCAGTGGCGTGACGTGATCGATCGGTGCGCTCCTGCACGCCGCTGCATCGCGTTTGACAACCTGGGCCACGGCCACACCGAGGTGGGCCACGGGCAGGCGGTGGACTTCGGCGCCCAGGCGGCCGCCGCGGCCGCCCTTCTGGACGCGCTCGGCGTGGACCGCGCCGATCTGGTGGGCAACGACAGCGGCGGGGCCATCGCCCAGGTCTTCGCGGCCCGTCACCCGGAGCGGGTGCGCAGCCTCTGCCTTACCAACTGCGACGTCTACACCAACAGCCCGCCTGCCCTGTTCCAGACGACGATCGAGGCGATCCGGACGCTGGGCGGTCTGGAGGTCTGCAGCGCGCTCCTCTCATCGGTGCGGCTGGCCCGCTCGCGTCGTGGCTTCGGGCTGACGTACGAGCGGCCGGAGGAGCTGTCCGGGGAGACGCTGGCCGCGTACCTGGGTCCGCTGGTCGCCACACCAGAGAAGGCCGCCGTCTTCGACCGCTTCGTGCTCGATCTCGCGCCCCGGCACACGGTCGAGATCGCCGGCGCGCTGCGCCGGCTGGAGGCGCCCACGCTCATCGCGTGGGGCGCGGATGACCCGTTCTTCGAGCTCAAGTGGGCCTACTGGCTGGCGGGCGCCATTCCCGGTGCCAGGCCGGTGGTCGAGGTGCCAGGGGCGCGGCTGTTCTGGCCGGAGGAGCGGCCTTCCGAGCTCGGCGACCTCCTGCTGGGCCTCTGGGGAAGCTGACCACCGGGCGCGAGGAGCGCCAGGAGGGTCGGGGCTCCGCTACCACCCGACGGCCGCCCGGGCGCCCAGGCCTTGACGATCGCCCGCGTTTCTGGTTGAATGACCAACCAGAGATTGGTTGGGCAACCAACCAATTCGATGAGCGGGTTGGTCGCGGCCTCTGGCCGTATGAGGAGGGCACCGATGAGCACGTATCTGGAACGATCGACGCTGCACCGTCCCACGGCCGCGCCCGCGCACGCCGAGCGCCGCCGTCGTCGTTACAGCCGGCCGGGGGATCGCTCCCTGCTCGGCGCAGCCTGGGGGGAGCTCTGGAAGCGCACCGCGGGGGGTGGCTTCGAGCGGCTGCCGGACCCGGCCAGGCATCCCGAGTGCTGGTTCAAGTTCATCTGAGAGATAGCCCGACGACGGCGTGCACGAGCCCGCCGTACGTCGTGGGCAGGACCGTCAACCCACTGGTGGCCGCGCGGGGCGCGAAGCCGGCGCTCGCAACGAGCGGCCACCGGACCAGCCGGAACCGGCCAGCGTCGGACTCCACATCGCACCACCCGTCGGTCGGGGTGGATTAGCGGATGCGCATTGGCGAGTCGCCGTTCCGCAGTGGCATCATGGGTGGCTCGGCCGGCGGAGTTCCGGGCCGGTCTTCGGCGGGCCGAGCTGGCAGCGCTACTTCAAAGGGGGATGGCAGCATGAGCATTGCGTCCAGAGCGTTCCTGGCGCTCCTGCTCACCGTCGGCTTCTACCTGCTGGCCTGCGGAATCGCCGTGGGCCTGGTCGCGGCCGTCGTGCTCGAGATCACCGTTGCGCACCGCGTGAGCGCCCGCCTGGACTTCTTCGCCCTGGGCGGCGCGGCGGTGATCCTCTGGTCGATCGTGCCCAGGCGAGCGCGTTTCGTGGCGCCCGGGCCACGAATCGACCTGTCCGCTCATCCGCTCCTGCTCGAGCAGCTCACGGAGGTCTCTGCCCGGGTGGGAGAGCGGCTGCCCAGCGAGGTCTATGTCGACCTGCAGATGAACGCGGGGGTCCTGCGAAGGGGTGGGCTGCTGGGGATCGGCTCACGCCGGGTCATCGTCCTCGGGCTCCCGCTGATGCAGCTCCTCACGGTCTCGGAGATGCGGGCGGTTCTGGCGCACGAGTTCGGCCACTACCGCGGCGGGGACACCGCGATCGGTCCGTGGGTGTATCGCACCAGGGAGTCGATCGTCCGCACCATTCAGCACGTCGGACGGTTCAGCTCCCTGCTCCACCTGCCGTTCCGGTGGTACGCGATCCTGTTCCTGCGCATCTCGCAGGCCGTGTCCCGAAGCCAGGAATTCGCCGCCGACCGGTTGGCGGCGGCCGCGGTCGGTGCAAACGCGGTGGCGTCCGCTCTCTCGAAGCTGGCGGAGGGAGACCTGGCCCTCGAGGTCTACTGGCAGCGCGAGTTCGTCCCGGTTGTGAACGCCGGTCTGCGCCCACCCATGGTCGACGGTTTCGCCCACTTCCTGGGCCAGCAGCCGATCAGGGAGCAGGTGCACCGAATCGTGTCGGAGCGGTCGGCTACGGCGACGCCAAACCCGTACGACAGCCACCCGGCCACCTCGGATCGCATCGCTGCTCTGGCCAGGCTGGACGCGGGCCCCGACCGGCGTGGAGAGCCCGCCGCCATCACGCTCCTCCGGGAGGTGCCGGGGCTCGAGCAGGCCGCCCTGCAGCCGCTGCTGCGGGCAGATGCGCCGCCGCTGCACGCGCTCGCCTGGGACCAGGTTGGGATGCTCTACGTCCTGCCGGTCTGGCGGGGAAGGCTCGAGGAGTATGGGGCCCTGCTCGGCGCCGCGACGGTGGTCTCCCTGCCGGCGCTCGCCCGAGACGCTCCCCAGCTCGGATCGCGCATCGCCGACAACGGTCGTTTCGGCGGCGCCGATGGGGCACGGCAGGCCGGCCTTCAGCTCCTCACGGCCGCCCTGGGAGTCGCGCTGGCGGCGCAGGGTTGGATCGTGGAGTCGCAGCCGGGCGAGCCGCTCGCCCTGTGCTCCGGTCCGACGCGATTCGACCCGGTCGAGGTCGTCAACGACATGATCGAGGGCAGGATGGACGATGCCACCTGGACGAGCTGGTGCCAGGAAGCGGGTCTGTCCCACGTGGCGCTGGGTGCGGCGAACGCGGGGCCAGCGTACCGGTAGCGGGCGGCGCGGGCGCATTCCCATCTTCGTCACGGAAGTCCCATGCCTCGAGGGGTCGCGGCCTGTCAAAATCGGGGGCGGCCTTCGGGCCGATGCTCCTGCCGCGATCCAGTCCGACTTCGCCTTCCGGGTGGGAGCGCCGCGCGACGCGCGAGAAAAAGAACTGGTTGGGAGTACCGGAAGGTTGAGCTTTAGCAAACTGCGCTGCTGGTGGCTGCACCGCCGCCTCTGGACGATCGTGACCCCGGGCGTGCTGCCCTTCGACCTGGACTCGGAGCGGTTCTGCCCGGTGTGCAACAAGATGCGGGGGCACCCGGCTCGAACCGACCTGCGGCCGGCGCCGGTCGTGGCCTGAGGCGCCGGCGGGAGGCGCGCTGGCGAGGCGCGGCGCGCCAGCGCCGCGGACCGCTAGGATCTGAGGGTCGCCAGCGTGCGGGTGTAGCACAATGGCAGTGCGGCAGCCTTCCAAGCTGTTGATACGGGTTCGATTCCCGTCACCCGCTCCATTCATCCGTCTGCGAGTTCACTTGTAGCGACAGCCACTCGACTTCACGCCTCTTCACCCGCCCGAAAACTGCCTGTGGAAATCTCAATTTGTCGCTATACTGCTCCGGGTCGGTAACAGCCTGGTGAACTCGCGGGGTCCAGTCGTGCCACGGTCTGCGGTGTCGGTCGTTCGAGCCGAGCCGGACGGGTTTGGCCGGCTGATCCACGACTACCTGCAGGAGAAGCGGGCCGCCGGCGCCTCGCCGCGGACCGTCGGCCACTACAAGGAGGTCCTC
>DASQZW010000107.1:0-8188 GCA_035638495.1 Terriglobales bacterium | reverse complement strand
CCGAGCAGTGACCGGCCGCGCATGATTGCGACCCGGCTCTTCCAGGTATGCCCGTTCACGGTGATGATCACCGGGGGCCGTTTGCCTCCTCCGAGCGCATCGACGACCGTCTCGGGGACCTCCAGCCCGTGCATACGCTCCGCGGGCTCGACCGTGGTCAGGAACTTCACAGTCCGTAGGGTAGGCAGATCGACCGGCACGGACGGCGGTCCCACGTGATACAACAGCCTGGCTGTCAAGCTCGCGATAGAGGGGAGGAGTGCTCATGCGGAAACGTGCGCTCGCCGTCGCCGCCGCCGCTCTGCTGCTGACAGCGGCAGCTGCGACACAGACCGCCGCCGGTGACAAGGGTCCGCCGACACAGTTCAACGAGCTCACCGTCGCACACCTGGAGGCGATGATGGCCTCCGGGCAGCTCAGCTCCGTCACGCTGACGAAGTTCTACCTGCAGCGAATCGCCGAGGTCGATCGGGAAGGGCCCGGCGTCAACTCGATCATCCAGTTGAATCCCGCCGCGCTGGAGATGGCGGAGGCCGCGGACGCGGCGCGGGCCAACGGCAGGAAGCTCGGCCCCCTGCAGGGCATCCCGGTGCTGCTCAAGGACAACATCGACACCGGCGACGGGATGCAGACCACGGCCGGGTCGCTCGCCCTGGCCGGCCGGCCCGCGACCACCGACTCGACCGTGGCGCGCAACCTGCGCGCTGGGGGCGCCGTCATCCTGGGCAAGACGAACCTGTCCGAGTGGGCCAACTTCCGGTCCTTCGAGTCGATCAGCGGGTGGTCGGGCCGCGGCGGCCAGACCAACAACCCGTACGGGATCAACCGCAACCCCTGCGGCTCGAGCTCCGGTTCGGCGGCCGCGGTCTCGGCCAACTTCACCGCGGTCTCGCTCGGGACCGAGACCGACGGCAGCATCGTCTGCCCGGCGAACGCCAGCGGAGTGGTCGGCATCAAGCCGACGGTGGGACTGACCAGCCGGGCCGGCGTCGTGCCCATCTCCCACACGCAGGACACCGTGGGCATCCACGGCCGCACGGTCGCCGACGCCGCCGCGGCGCTCGGCGTGATCCAGAGCGCGGCCTTCGACGGTCGAGACGCCGCCACCGGCGGTGTGCCGCTCGGCTGGCAGGGGACCGGGCGGACCCGCCCGGCGAACATCCCCACCGACTACACGCAGTTCGTCGACCCGAAGGGCCTCAAGGGGGCGAGGCTGGGGCTCACGCGCGCCGGTCTGAACGGCTTCGACCCGTTCGTGCCGACGCCGCAGCCGATCCTCGACTCGTTCGAGGCGGCGGTCCGGGCGCTGACGGCCGCGGGCGCGACCGTCATCGACCTCGACGCGGCCGGCTTCACGTTCGCCGCCGCGACCGGCGAGCTGCTGGTGCTCGAGTTCGACTTCCGGAACGACCTGAAGCAGTACCTGAGCACCCGTGCCGGCGTGCCGGTCGCGGGAGGGACGCTCCAGTCCGTGATCGACTTCGACAACGCCAACGCCGCCCGCGAGATGCCGTTCTTCAACCAGGACCTGTTCGACCAGGCGAACAGCCTCGCCCCGGGTGCCGACGACCCGCAGCCCGTGTTCGGCGGGATGACCTACAACCAGGCCCTGGCGATCGACCACGCGGCCGGCGTGGGCGGCATCGACGCCGCGGTCAGCCAGTTCAAGCTCGACGCGGTCGTCTCGGCGACCGACAACCCGGCCTGGGCCACCGACCTGATCTATGGCGACCACTTCATCTTCGGAACCTCGGGCCTGGCCGCGCCCCCGGGCTATCCCATCGTCCAGGTGCCCGCGGGCATGGTGTTCGGCGCGCCCCTGGGCATCAGCTTCTTCGGGTCGGCATTCAGCGAGCCCACACTGATCCGGCTGGCCGCGGGCTTCGAGGCCGCGACTCACATTCGCGCCGGGAATCTGCCGACGTTCGCGCAGACGCTGCCGTTCACGAACATCCAGGGCCCTCCGCTCACGGGGCCGCACGCCAGCACGGTCCTGGCACCGGCTGCGCCCGCGGCGTCGGACCCGGCCCGGCGGATGCCGCACACGCTATAGTCGCCGTCTCGGGAGACGGGCCGCGGCCCTTTCGAGGCCGCGGCCCGTTCGTCACGCCGCCGACGTCCTCAGGCCGTCTGGTGGCCGTCCCCCGGACCGGCTGCGTCGGCCGCGGCGCCGGCGTCGGCGCCGAGGTTCAGCCGCAGCCACAGCTCGCCGGTCGCGATGTGGGCCGCGGCCAGCGCGCGCGTCAGCTCCGGGTCGCGGCTCATGATCGCCTCGTAGATCCGCACGTGCTCCGACACGGTGACCGCCAGCGCCTGCTCGTCCGCCTGCCCGCGCCACAGCCGCGCCCGCATCGTCCTGGCAGACAGTCCGTCGAGCAGGGTGCTGAGCACGGTGTTGCCGGCCGCGCCGGCGATCACCGCGTGGAAGGCCATGTCCGCGTCCACCAGCTCCGCGGCGCCGGGCGCCGCCAGCATCCGGTCCAGCTCGACCCGGAGGCGACCACGGTCCGCCTCGTTCATCCGCACGGCCGCCAGCGCGGCCGCTGCCGGCTCCAGCAGGCGGCGCACCTCGAAGAGCTCGAGCACCGTGTGCTCCTGGAGCAGGTGCGTGACCAGCGTGGTCGTCTCCAGGAGCAGGTCCGGCTCGAGGCTGCTGATGTACGTCCCGTCGCCGTGACGCACCTCCAGCACGCGGATCAGCGACAGCGCGCGCACCGCCTCGCGCAGCGAGTTCCTGGACAGCCCGAGCTGGAGCGCCAGGTCGGCCTCGCGAGGGAGCCGGTCGCCCGGTCGCAGCTGGCCGGAGACGATCATCTCGCGGATCCGCGCGATCGCCTCGTCGGTGACGGTCGGCCCCCGCCCCGCACGCCCAACCCGCCGCCGCTCGGCCGCATCTCCCATCACTCGTTCAACCAGAGACCATAGAACCGCACGGCGCTGCCGCCCAGGACCGCCTCCCGTTCCAGAGCGGACACTCCAGCCAGCGCATGCCGCAGCGCCTCCAGCACCCGTCCGTAGGGAGCGGCCAGCAGGCACACCGGCCAGTCCGACCCGAACATCACCCGATCGGCCCCGAACCAGCCCAGCACCTGCCGCACGAACGGAGCCAGGTCGTCCGGCCGCCACCGCGCCCGGTCCGCCTCGGTGACCATCCCCGACAACTTGCAGGACACGTGGCCCAGCTCACTGAACGGCGCCAGGCGCTCCGCCCACTCGGCGTCCGCGCCCAGCGCGATCCGCGGCTTGGCCAGGTGGTCGATCACGAACCGGACGTCGGGGAGCCCGCGGGTCAGTTCGAGCGCCGCGGGCAGCTCCCGCGGACGCACCAGCAGGTCGTAGGCGAGACCGGCGTCGCCCACCGCGCGCAGCCCGCGACGCACGTCGTCGCGCAGCAGCCAGAGGGCATCGGCCTCGTCGTGCACCTGGTGCCGGACGCCCACGAGCCAGCGGCCCTCCGGCAGCGCCCGCAGCTCGCCCAGCGTGGCGGCGACGTCGGGCGCGGTCAGGTCCACCCACCCCACGACGCCGGCGACGAAGTCCGTCTCGGCGGCCGTGGCCAGGAACTCGCGGGTCTCTTCCAGGCTGGACCGGGTCTGCACGAGCACCGTCCGCGCCACGCCCTGCTCGGCAAGGAGCGGTCGCAGGTCGGCGGGACCGAACGCGCGCCTGATCGGGGCCAGGTCGGCGGTCAGCCAGGGGTACTCGGCGCGGGCAGGGTCCCAGAAGTGGTGATGGGCGTCGACGATCATGCATCGTCCCGGATGAGGTGCCCGGCGCGGAGGTCGGCCCACAGCGCCTCCGGCACGTCCCACTCGAACATGCGCACGTCCTCCTCCACCTCGGCCGCCGACCGCGCGCCGACGAGCACCGCCGCAACGGCCGGGTGGCGCAGGGGGAACTGGATCGCCGCCGCGGCCAGGGGCACTCCGTGCCGCTCGCAGACCGCGCCGAGCCGCTGCGCCCGCTCGACCAGCTCGGAGGACGCCGGACGGTAGTCGTAGCGGGCGCCCTCGACCGGACCCGCGAGGATGCCGCTGTTGAACACGCCGCCCACGATCACCGCGATGCCGCGCTGCGCGCACAGCGGCAGGAGCTCGTCCAGCCCAGACTGATCGAGGAGCGTGAACCGGCCGGCGAGCAGGAAGCAGTCGAATCGGGCCTCGCGCGCGAACCTGGCCAGCATTCCCGCCTGGTTCATGCCGGCGCCGACCGCGGCGATCCGACCCTCCGCGCGGAGCCGGTCCAGCGCGCGGTAGGCCCCGGCCACGGCCTGGTCGTGGTGGTCGTCGGGGTCGTGGATGTGAACGACGTCGGCGCGTTCCAGGCCCAGCCGCTCCAGGCTCTCCCGCAGCGAAGTCAGGGCCCCCTCCTCCGTGAAGTCGAACACGGGGTTCAGAGGCGGAGCTTCCGCGAAGATCTGCTGCTCGGGGTCGGTGGGGGCGTCCGCGCGCAGCAGGCGGCCGACCTTCGTGGCCAGGACCACCTGGTCGCGAGGCCGGGCACGCAGGCCGGCGCCGAGCCGGCGCTCCGCCAGCCCGTGACCGTACAGGGGCGCCGTGTCGAAGAAGCGCAGCCCCGCGGCCCAGGCGCCGTCGACGACTGCCCGGGCCGCCTCCTCCGACACGGCCTCGTACAGACCGCCGAGGGGCGCGGTGCCGAGGCCCAGGCGCGTCACCCGCACGTCGGTCGGCCCGAGCCGGACGCGCTCCGCCGCGTCAGGCACGCTGGAAGGAGATGACGCGGGCGATCGCCAGGGCGACCAGGATGATGACGCCGTCGACCGCGGAGATCCAGTAGCTCGGGATGTTCGTCAGGACCAGGATGTTGGTGACCAGCGCCAGCAGGATGACGCCCGTGAGCGCTCCCAGCACCCGGCCGCGGCCGCCGTCCAGGGACACGCCGCCGATGACGGCCGCGGCGAATACCCCGAAGATGAGGTTCGAGCCCTGGCCGGAGGTCACCGCGGTCACCTGGCCGGACTCCATCAGCCCGCCCACGGCAGCCAGCACGCTGCCGACCGCGAAGACCGCGATCCGGATCCGGTCGACCTCGATGCCGGCCGCACGGGCGGCCTCGACGTTCCCGCCGATGGCGTAGACGGCCCTGCCGGCGCGGTGATAGCGGAGGAACAGGCCGGACACGAGGAAGATGGCTCCGGTCACCCAGACTGACACGGGCACCCCGAGCCACGAGTCCGAGCCCAGGTAGATGAACGCGTGGGGCAGGTGATAGATGGTCGCCCCGCCGACCAGACCGAGCTGGAACCCGGAGAGCAGGATCATCATCGCCAGCGTGAAGATGAAGGCGTTGAAGCCGGCCTTGATCACCAGGATGCCGTTGAAGGTCCCGATCGCCGCTCCGACCAGCAGCACGATCAGGAGCCCGACGAAGGGGTTCCACTCGGTTCCGATGCCGCCGCTCTGACGGCCCGGCGCCACCAGCCAGGCGCCCAGGAGCGGAGCGAGGCCGAACGTGCCCTGGAGGGAGAGGTCGAACTTCCCGGTCAGCAGGATCAGGGTTTCGGCCACGACGACCACGCCGACCGCCGCCGCGGTCTGCGTGACGTTGATGAGGTTGGACGAGGTCAGGAAGACCGGGCTCACCACCGCGCCAACGACCATCAGCAGGACGATCACCGGGATCAGGGTCAGCTCGCGGACCCAGTTCAGGACCACCTCGCCGGGTCCTCGCGCCTGCAGGGAGGCGGAGCGCCGCTCCGCCCGCTCGGCCGCCGTCTCAGCCATCGGTCGCCCTCCCACCGGCCAGGATCGCTCCGTCCAGGCCCTCGACGGCCGCGATCAGGGCCTCGCGGTCCCACGGCGGCCGATCGAACTCCTGCGTCACCCGACCTCGCACCATCACGAGCAGCCGCGTGCAGACCCGCAGGTCCTCGAAGTCGTCCGAGACCAGCAGCACGGCCACGCCCCGGTCGCGGGCGTTCTCGAGCGCGTCGAGCAGCGCCTCCTTGGCGGCCACGTCCACGCCGACGGTCGGGCTGACGACCACGAGCACGCTCGGGTTTCGGGCGAACGCGCGGCCGACCGTCACCTTCTGCTGGTTGCCGCCGCTCAGGCTGGCCACGGGCTGGCGCAGCGAGCTGGCCACGATCTGCAGCTTGTCGACCTGCTCGGCGGCCACCCGCGTTCGCGCGGCGAAGCGCACGATCCCCCACCGGGACAGGCGGTCCAGCAGGGCAAGCGTCAGGTTCTCGTCCAGCCCGAGCTGGGGGGCGAAGCCACTGGCGTGGCGGTCCTGCGGGACATATCCGACGCCCTGGTCGAGGACGGCTCCCACCCTGCCCGGCCGCACCGGGCGTCCCCGCACGCTGACGACGCCGGCGTCCGGCCTGACCATCCCGACGACCGCGTCGGCCACGGTCGCCGTCCCCGAGCCGTCCAGGCCGACCAGACCGACGCACTCCCCGGCCCGCACCTCGAAGGTCACGTCCTCGACGGAGCCCGAGGCCGAGCGCACCGCCAGGTGCGAGATCTGCAGCCTCGGGCCGCCCGCCACGTCCCGCGCCGGCGCCGCCTCGACGGTGGTCGCTCGCCGGGGCGCGGCGGCGCCGACCATCGCAGCCACCAGGTTCTCGCGGCTGACGTCGGCGACGGGCACGCCGGCCAGGACCAGCTCGCCGTCACGCAGGACGCTCACGCGGTCGCAGACCTCGTAGATCTCCTCCAGGTGGTGGGAGATGTAGAGGACGCCGACCCCGCCCTCACGCAGGCGTCGCACTCGCTCGAAGAGGCGCTCGACGGCCGCCTTCTCGAGGGTCGCGGTGGGCTCGTCGAGGATCAGGAACCGGGCGCCGATCGAGAGCGAGCGGGCGATCTCGACGACCTGGCGCTGCTCGACCGTGAGGGTCCCGGCCTCCCGGTCGACGTCCAGCTCGAATCCCCACTCCCGCAGTGTGCGGCGGGCCTCGAAGCGAATTCGCCTCCAGTTGACGAAGGCGCTCTCCCGCGCGCCGGTCGGACGGTTGAGGAAGATGTTCTCCGCCACGGTCAGGGTGGGCACCACCATCGATCGCTGGTAGACACAGGCCACCCTGCTCTGCCAGGCCGTGCGGTCGGCCAGCCCGGGAGCAGCCTCGCCGCCCAGCCGGATCACCCCCGAGTCGGGCCGGTCGAGGCCCGTCATGAGCGAGACCAGCGTGGACTTGCCGGCGCCGTTGCGGCCGACGAGGCCGTGACAGGCTCCGGCCGCGACGGCGAGCGAGACGCCGTGCAGCGCCCTGGTTCCTCCGAACGTCCGGGAGACGTTCTCGGCCTCGCCCACCGGGGGCGAGCCGGACGCCCGCCCCCCGGTGGATTCGCTGTCCATTCGTTCCTGGTTCCTACCGCCCTACTTGTTGTTGCACCAGAAGCTGGCGTCGCTGGCATTGCTCCCCTCGATGATGGGGGCGGCCAGGGCGTCCTCGAGGTTGCCAGCCACCGTGACGATGCTGCTGTTGTGGTCGGTCTTCTGGCCGGCTGCGTACTTCTGGCCGTTGATGGCCTGCTTGGCGTAGTAGACCGCGTAGTACGCGTACTTGTCCGCCGGCTGGTCGATCGTCGCGTCGAGCTGCTTGCCCCGGATCAGGTCGCACTCGTGTGGCGAGCCGTCGTTGCCGACCAGCGGGACGTGGCCCTGGCTGCCGACCTGGGCGAAGATGCCCTTCTGCTGCTCCGCGGCGATGATGCCGTCCTCGGGCACGCTCCAGTGGACGTAGATGCCGCGCAGGTTCGAGATCGCCGTCAGCGCCGTGGTGGCGTTGTCGACTGCGCCCTTTGTGTCCCAGTCCTTCGTCTCGTAGGCCTTGACCGTGAAGTTCGGGTACTTCTGCTGGACGACCTGGTTGCAGCCCTGCGCGCGGTCCCTGGCGTTGAGCGAGGTCAGGTCGCCCTCGATCATCGCGATGGTGCCCGGGCTGGAGGCGTGGGAGGCGATGTAGTCGCAGGACTTGTTGCCGTAGGCGAGGTTGTCGGCCCGAACGATCATGTACACGGACCCCTGGTCGGGCGCCACATCCACGGTGACGACGGGAATGTTCTTGCTCCTGGCGTAGTCGAGTGCGGGTGCGATGGCCGAGCTGTCGGCGGGGTTGACGATCAGGGCCTGCACGCCCTGCGAGATCAGCGTCCTGACGTCGCTGATCTGCTGCTGGACCTCGTTGCCCTTGGCCTCGACGTTGGCGATGTCCGGGCCG
>DASQZW010000106.1:0-5244 GCA_035638495.1 Terriglobales bacterium | reverse complement strand
CCATACGCACCCCGCCGAGGTGATGGCGAGGCCCGAGCGCGGACGCGAGCCGTGGCTGCGCGACTGCTTCCTGCTGCTCCGGCAGATGGGCATCGAGCCCGAGCTGGTCCTCGGTAGCTGGCGCTCGACCACCTATCGCTTCTCGAGCATGGACGAGGCGCTGGAGATGTGCCGGACGCACCTCGGCCTGGCGTGGGACGAGGGACGCGGCCGCGCCTGGCTCGAGGCCAACCTTCGAGCCGACGAGGACGGCACGCTGGTCTACGACGCCGGCGAGACCGCCGCGGGGGTGCTGCACTGGACGCCGAGGGCCTGATCCTGCGCGCGGTTCGCCCTGCCGACCGCGAGCGCGTCGTCGAGATCTCGAAGGACGCGTTCGACGGCGGCGACTACCTGCCGGAGGTCTTCGACGCGTGGGCGGCCGACCCGGGTGCGAGCTTCCAGGCCGCCGAGCTCGACGGCATGGTGGTCGGCGTCCAGCGCCTGCGCCCGATCGCGCGCGGGGTCATGTACTACGAGGGCCTGCGCGTGGCGGAGAGCCACCGGGGGCGCGGCATCGCCCGCGCCATGCTCCGTGCGGCCGTCGAGGAGGCCCGCGGGCTGGGGTTCGAGCGGATGCGGCTGTACACCGACAGCGTGGACGCGGGGCGGCTGTTCACCGCCGAGGGGTTCAAGCTGCTGTGCGACTGCGTCACGTGGGCGGCTCTGCGCGTGGAGGGCGGCGACCCGCCTCGCCTGGGCTCGCCGGCGGAGGCCGCCAACATCGCCGAGCGGCTGCGCCTGGACCCGGCCCTCGGCGCCTACGGAGGCGTCGTGCCGGACTGGCGGGGGACACTGGACGTCGACGCCGCCCTGCTCGAGGACCTCGCCAACCAGGGCCTGGTGCGGGTCGGGGCGGGCGGCCGCGGTGTGGCGCTGATCCGCGCCGGCGGCCGGCGGCGGCTGACGGTGACGTTTCTCGGCGGGTCCGGCGCCGCCCTGCAGGACCTCCTGACCGCGCTCCGGTTCGAGGCCGACTCGGCCGACCTCGCCGGGGTCCGCGTGCTGGTGCCCACCCACCACCCGGCGGCCGACGACCTCGGCGAGGTCGGCTACCATCTCGCCGAAGATGAAGGGCACGCCTACGTTTATGCCTTGGAGCTCTGAGGGATGAGCCGCCGGTACGTGGTCATCGGAAACGGGATCGCCGGGCAGACGTGCGCGGAGGAGCTGCGGGCGCGCGACTCCGAGTGCTCGATAGTGATGCTGGCGGCGGAGCGACATCCCCTCTACAACCGCGTCGCCCTCCCCCGCTTCCTGCGCGGGCAGGTTCGCGAGGAGAAGGTGCTGATGCGGACCGTCGAGGACTACCAGAAGCGGGGCCTCGAGATCCACTTCGAAACCTGGGCGACCGAGGTCGACACCGCGGCCAGGGTGGTGCGCACCAACCGCGGCCAGGAGTTTCCCTACGACGCCCTGCTGATCGCGACCGGGGGCAGGCCGAAGCCGCCACCCTGGCCGGGATCGGACGAGGTGGCCGAGGTCTACGGGTTCCAGACGCTGGACGACACGAAGGCGATCATCGAGAAGGCCGATCGCTCCGGGCGCGTGCTGGTGATGGGGGGCAGCTTCATCGCCTACGAGCTGGCGGAGGGCATCGTGCACCGCGGCCATTCGGAGGTGACGTGGATCATGCGCGGGCCGTGGTTCCTGCGCTACGTGCTCGACGCGGAGGGAGGCCACCTCTGCCGGCAGCTTGGCGAGCAGATGGGCGTGCGGTTCCTGTCCGAGGACGAGGTGACGCGCTTCTCGCGCTGCAACGGCCACTACCTGGCCGAGACCGCGAACGGCGCCCGCGTCGAGTTCGACATGCTGACGTACGGTGTCGGACTGGACTACTACGTCGAGCCGACGACGAACACCGGGATCGAACTCCGCCGCGGGATCGTCGCAGACTCCAAGCTGCGGACGGCAGCGCCGGACGTGTACACGGCCGGCGACGTGGCCGTCTTCTACGACCAGATGATCGGCAAGCACAACCAGATGGGCACGTGGGACAACGCGGAGGCCCATGGCAAGACTGCCGCGCACAACATGGCGGGCGAGAACGAGGACTTCTTCGACGTGCCGACGTACACGACGACGATGTTCGGCTCGACGCTGGCGGTGATGGGGGTGACGCCCGACGTGCAGCCGGACCTGGAGTCGGTGCGGACGTACTCGTTCGAGGAGAAGTTCTTCCGGAAGCTGTTCTTCATGGACGACCGCCTGGTCGGAGCGATCATGATCGGCCCGCCCAAGGGCCGGAAGAAGCTGATCGAGATCATGCGCTCGATGCAGCACGTGGACGGCAACCGCGAGTCACTGCTGGACCCGTCGAACCTGAAGTAGAGCCTGGCTGGCTCGGGTCAGCCCTGGATATTCTCGGTTCGCGGGCTTGTTGCCCGTTCTGTGACCCGACGGGGCAGCCGCAATTCCGCGGCGTCCCGTGGGTTCTCACTCCGAGTCGAGGTCTTCGCAGCCATCGTCGACTATCGCGGCCGTCACCGCGGCCGGCATCAGTCCGAACTGACCACCGTCCGCTCCACCACAACCTCGGCGAGCCCAAGCCAATCGGCGAGCTCGCGCAGCTCCAGGCGAGCCGCCTCCGCGTCGTCCTCACCGCAGCCCGCCTCCAGGTGCATCGCCGCCACGCGCAGCACCCCTGCTCTCCGGTCGGCCCTCGAGTCCGCGCGTGCGACCAGCCGGTCACCGCGCAGCACCGGCAGGACGTAGTAGCCCCACCGGCGCTTCGCCGCCGGGACGTAGATCTCCAACCGGTAGTCGTAGCCGAACAGCGCCAGGGTGCGGACCCGGTCGTGGACGAGGCGGTCGAACGGCGACAGGATCGCCGTCCGGCCCACGAACGGTCTCTCGAGGAGGTCCGGGTCCGCGACCCATTGACCGGTCACTCCCTCGACCTCCACCGCGACGCCGCTGCCGCCCGGCCCCGCCGGCCGCGCGATGCCCAGCGACCGCAGCCGCCGGCGCGCCAGCTCGCGCTCCGCCTCGGCGGCCGGCACCGCGGGCGCGTCCACCGGCAGCACCCGGCGGGCCAGGTCCCAGACGCGCTCGCCGGCGTCCCGCGCCGAAACGGCGATCTCACCGCCGGCCCAGAGGAACTCGAGCATCTGCCCCACGTTGCGCCCATCCGTCCAGCCGCTGGAGCGCCACGGAACCGCCGAGCGGTCCTCCAGGTCCCGTGACCGGAGCGGTCCCCGCGCCTCCAGCTCCGCCAGCACGTACGCGCGAAACGCCGCATTGGCCTCCAGCCACGCGGCCCGCCGCGGCGACCCTCCGGCGTCCATCAGCGGACGCAGGAGGGGGTAGTCGGCCGTGGGGTAGACGACGCGCGGTACTCGAACAGCGACCGCTCCCGGTGCAGCAGCCGCGCCAGCTCATCGGGCCGGAAGCCCCGCCCGAGGCGGCTCCACAGCACCAGGTGCTCGCTGCGCGCCACGGCCGCAGTCGGATCGAGCTGCAGAAAGCCCAGCCTGCGCACCGCGTCCAGCACGTCACCCGGTCGCTCGGCGTCGAGCGACTGGCCCATGACCGCGAGCTGCCGCGCCCGCTCCCGCGTCAGCCGGATCACGCCGGACACGGTACTGAAACGACCCGCGGATCGGCTGTCAGGTCTGCGGGTCGCCGATGTGGCCGTTGTCGTAGCGGTGGCACGGGCCGTCCCACGCGGCGCGGGCCTGCTGCCAGTAGACGCTGTGCTGGGTGTGGGCCTGGACCAGGCTGGCCGGGTAGGCGAACCGACCTTCGGCGTCGGGGTCGGGCCAGTCCGCGATGCCGTGGTCGCGCATGCACCGTGCGAACTGCTGCAGCGTCGCGACGTCCTGGGGCCGGCCGGACCGCAGCCGCGCCGGCAGCCGGCCCAGGATCGTCGCGCAGGACGACTGGGTCGCGCCCGGAAGGCTCTTGGGGTCCGCGCCCGGGAACGTCGCGTTGCCGGCCGCGTCGACGGTCGGATCCGGAAAGTCCGGCACGCCGTGGTCGCGGACGCAGCGCGCGTACTCCTGCCAGACGGACGCCGCCGACGGGGCCGATCCCGCCGCGGCCGAGGCGCCGGCGCCGTTCGTCGAGCCTCCGCAGCCGGCCAGCGCGAATGCGACTGCGACCAACAACCAGATGAGGGTTCCGCTCGGTGCTGTCATCTCGGCCACCGTAGCGGCGCACCGGCGGGCGGGGCATCGCTGCCGCGAGGGAAACGTGCTCGCTCATCCGGGGGAGCGAATGTCGTATCATTCTGCTCAAAGCAGATGGCATTCGCTCATAGTGAAACCCCTGAACACGTCCGCGCCACCCTGGGCGCGATCCTCCGCCGGCGGCGGGAAGCCAACGAGTGGTCGCTGGTCGACATCGCGTCGGGCGCCGGCATCTCCACCGCGCACCTCTCCGAGGTCGAGCGCGGCCGCAAGGACATCTCCACCGACCGGCTCGTCCTGCTGGCGCGCGCGCTCGAGACGACCGTCGGTGAGCTCTACCTCGAACTGGCGCGCGAGCTCGGCGCGGGCGAGCCGGTGAACGCCGTCGCCTGGGAGGCGGACCCGCGCGTGCAGCTGCGCCGCATGAGCGAGACGCTCGACCGCGACGCGCTCCGCACCGTCGCCCGCTTCACGACATTCCTGGCCATGACCGAGCCGGCGCCGCGCAAGCGTCCGATCGGCTTTCTGAGGTGAGTGCGATGATGATCCCGACCGTGATCGAGGAAACGGGCCGCGGCGAGCGAGCCTACGACATCTACTCGCGGCTGCTGAACAACCGCATCGTCTTCGTCGGCAAGGAGATCGACGACGCGCTGGCGAACACGGTCGTCGCCCAGCTCCTGTACCTCCAGAGCGTCGACCCCGAGCGGGACATCTCGCTGTACATCAACAGCCCCGGCGGCTCGGCCTACGCCGGCCTGTCGATCTACGACACGATGCAGCTGGTCAGCCCAGACGTGAGCACGTTCTGCACGGGCATGGCCGCCAGCGCAGCGTCGATCCTCCTGACCGGCGGCGCACCGGGTAAGCGCTACGCGCTCCCCCATTCGCGGATCGTGATCCACCAGCCCTGGCACCCCGGCATCCAGGGACAGGCGTCGGACATCGACATCCAGGCCCGGGAGATCCTGAAGCAGCGCGATCTCATCGTCGAGCTGTACATGCGCCACTGCGGCAGGCCGCGCGAGCAGGTGGAGCGGGACATCGACCGGGACAACTTCATGAGCCCCGAGCA
>DASQZW010000105.1:0-6581 GCA_035638495.1 Terriglobales bacterium | reverse complement strand
CGTCCAGCGCGTACGTCGAGTCGACCACCGGGCGCAGCCCCGCGTCCACGGCGCCCAGCACGGCCTCGAACTCGCTGACGTTGCCCATGGTGGACCCCAGCAGGTCGGCCTGGGCGAAGAACAGCCGCGGCATGTTGACCTCGGCCCTGATGCCCGTCGTCGAGCCGCAGAAGACGACGCGTCCGCCGGGGCGGATCGACCGGATGGACTCGTCCAGCGTCGCCGGCCCCACGTGCTCGAACACCACGTCGACGCCGCCGTCGCTCGCCGCCCGCACGGCCTTCGAGAACCCGACCGAGTCGAACGCCGCGTCGGCGCCCAGCTGCAGCGCGCGCTCGCGCTTGGCCTCGCTGCGGCTCGTTGCCAGGACGCGCGCACCCAGGTGACGGCCGATCACGATCGCCGCGGCGGCCACCCCGGCGCCGGCGCCCACGACCAGCATCGTCTCGCCCGGCCGGAGGCGGGCGCGTGTCACGATCATGCGCCAGGCGGTGAGGAAGGTCAGCGGGAAGGCCGCCGTCTCCTCCCACGACAGCCCGGCCGGCCGACGGTAGAGGTTCCCGGCGGGCAGGTGCAGCAGCTCGCACGCGGCGCCGTCCGTGTGCTCGCCCAGGATGCCGAACCGCCGGCACAGCACCTGCTGACCGGCCCGGCAGGCGTCGCATTCCCAGCAGCAGACGACCGGGTAGATGACCACCTCGTCGCCGGTCTTCCAGCGTCCGTCGCCCGACTCGGCGACCACGCCCGCGCCGTCCGCGCACAGCACCCGGGGCGGCTGCACGCGCTGCGCGCCCGAGACCAGCCACAGGTCGAGATGGTTCAGCGCGGCGGTTCGAACTGCCACGGCGACCTCGCCGTCGCGGACGGCCGTCCGGTCGCGTTGCTCCACCGCGACGCCCCTGGGGCCGATCGGCTCCCGGTACACCGCGGCCCGGCCCTCACTCAGCACGTCCACGGATTGACATGGTAGTCGGGACAGATCTCCCAGCGTGCTGGGAGTGGCGCGCGCCGAATAATGCTGCCGATGCCACCCAGCCGCGCCGCCCTGATCGCCGTGCTCGGCGTGCTGCTCGTGGCGCTCGTCGTGGTGGGGGCCTTCCTGGTCAGTCGCGGCGCGCAGGGTGGCGGACCCACCTCGGCGGCGACGGCCCTGCCGCAGACGGCCACTCCGGCTCCGACATCCACCGCCGTCCCGCATACCGCCACCCCGACCGCGGTCAGCGCGACGCCGACGTCCGCCCCGGCGCCCACGGGGCAGACCATCCTGACGTTCGGAGTGCCCCAGACCGTCAAGTGCGATGCCGCCGAGCAGACCACGCCGCTGCTCCACCTGACCTGGACCACGGCCCAGGCGACGGGCGTCTCCATCTCGATCGACGGTCCCGGAAAGTTCGCGGACTACCCGGCCAACGGCTTCGCGGACGTGCCGTTCGCGTGCTCCGTGGCCCAGCACACCTACCTGCTCACCACACACGGCACCGGAACGCCGGCCACCCGGACGGTGGTCGTCAGGCGGGTCACTTAGAATTCCGGGCAATGGAGACCGGTCTCGTCATCATCGCCCTGTTCTACCTGGCGCTGAGCATCTCGGCGATCGTCAACCTGTTCCTCCGCACCGGCCGTCCTTCGCGAACGTCGCGCGGCAGCTGAACCCGGCCGCCGGCGGCCGCTCCCTACAATCGGTGGGCGTTGATCGAAGAGGGCCTCAGCGGCAAGACCGTACTCGTCACCGGCTCCACCGGCTTCCTGGGCAAGTCCATCGTGGAGAAGTGCCTGCGGACCCTGCCCGAGGTTCGCCGCATCCAGCTCGCCGTCCGCTCCAGCGCACGCCGGCCGGCCGCTGAACGCCTGCACCGCGAGGTTCTGTCCAGCCCCGCGTTTCGGCGGCTGAAGCAGGAGCTGGGGGAGGAGCGATTCGCGGCGCTGACGGCCGAGAAGCTGTCGGTGCTCGAGCTCGATCTGGGCCGCGAGGACCTGGGGCTGACCGACGACGGCCGCGAGCACCTGCGACGGTGCGACGTCATCATCCACTCGGCGGCGGCCGTCGAGTTCGACAACCCGGTCGACCTGTCGGCCCAGACCAACCTGCTGGGCGCCTCGCGGCTGGTCCGCACCATCAGGGACCTGGGGGCCACACCGCACCTGGTGCACATCTCGACGGCCTACGTCGGCGGGATGCTGCGCGGGCTGGTGCGCGAGGAGCTGCCGCTGGACCCCGGGCTGAACTGGCGACACGAGGCCGCGGTGCTGAGCGCGCTCCGGGGGCCGGTGGAGGAGGAGAGCCGGCGCCCGGAGGTGCTCGACCAGCTTCGCCGCCAGGTCCGGAGCCGGCTCGGTCCGGCCGGCACACCGGCGCAGGCCCGCGCGGTCGAGCGACTGCGCGACCGGTGGGTCAAGGACCGCCTCGTCGAGCGCGGCCGCGCCCACGCCCGGGCGATGGGTTTCACCGACATCTACTCGTTCACCAAGGCGATGGCCGAGCACGCGGTGGTCGAGCTGCACGGTGACATTCCGCTCTCGATCGTGCGGCCGACCATCATCGAGAGCGCCCTCGCGGAGCCGTTTCCGGGCTGGCTGGAGGGGTTCCGGATGGCGGAGCCGCTCATCCTGGCGTTCGGCCGCGCGGCACTGCAGGACTTCTCCGGTCTGCCCGACGCGATCCTGGACATCATCCCGGCCGACCTGGTCGTCAACGCGGTCCTCGCGGTCGCCAGCGCCCCGCCGCCGGCCGGCGAGCATCGCATCTACCACGTGGCCTCGGGCAGCCGGAACCCGCTCCGGCTGCGCGACATCCACGACCAGTGCGCCGAGTACTTCGGAGAGCACCCGCTGCGCGACCGCTGGGGCCAGGCGATCGGCGCCCCGAGCTGGACGTTCCCCAGCCGGGGCGAGCTCGTGGCCCGCGGCCGCGTGGCCCTGCGCGCCGTCGAGGCGGCGCAGCAGCTGGTCGAGCGGCTGCCGCTGGGCGGCACGTCCACGCGCTGGTCGGACCAGCTCAACGAGGAGAAGGGCCGGCTGGAGCGCCAGCTCAACCTGGCCGAGCTGTACGGCGTCTACGTCGAGGTCGACTGCGTGTTCGACACCCGCAACCTGCTGGACCTGTGGGAGCGCGTGCCCGAGGCCGAGCGGCTGCGGTTCGGGTTCGACCCGGCGGGCTACCGCTGGCACCACTACCTGCAGGACGTCCACCTGCCGACCGTGGTCCGCATGGCTCGCGCCGACACGGGTCCGCGCCGGGGGCCGGGACCCACCGGCAGCACGGCCCCGAAGGCGGAGACCAACACGGCGCTGGCCGCGCTGAAGCGGCGATCGGGGCGGTCCGACGTGCTGGCGGTCTTCGACGTGGACGGCACGCTGGTCCAGACCAACGTCGTCGAGTACTTCTTCTGGATGCGGCTGCAGGACCAGCCGCTGGAGGAGTGGCCGCGCTTCCTGGCCGGCATGGCGACGAAGGCGCCGCGCTGGCTCTACCTGGAGCGGCGCTCGCGGGCCGAGTTCCAGCGGTCGTTCTACCGCGAGTACGACGGCCTGGACGTGGAGCGCATGCGGCAGCTCGGCGAGGAGGCCCTGCACGCGGTCACGCTGCGGCGCATGTTCCCCGAGGGCGTGCGGCGGATCCGGGCCCACAAGCAGGCGGGCCACCGGGTGCTGCTACTGACGGGCGCGCTGGACGTGGTGGTCGAGCCGCTGGCCGACCTGCTGGAGGTGGACGTCGACTGTGCGCACCTGCGCGTCAGCGACGACCGCCTCACCGGCGACCTGCTGCACCCGCCGCCCGCGGGCGAGGCCAGGGCGACCGTGGTCGAGGAGTACGCGGCCGAGCATGGGCTGGAGCTGACGGAGAGCTTCGCGTACGCGGACGCGATCTCCGACCTGCCGATGCTGGAGCGCGTGAGCACGGCGGTGGTGGTCAACCCGGACGCGCGGCTGTCACAGGTGGCCGGCCAGCGCGGCTGGCGGATCGAGCACTGGGACATGGCGCGGGGCAACTGGCGGCTGCCGATCCCGGACCCGCGGTCGCCGCAGTACCTCGAGGGGGTCCGGCGGTGACGTCTTTCATCCCTCCCCCCACGCGGGGGAGGAGGTCCGGCCACGGACCGGAGGGGGGGTCGCTGGGACGGATCGAAGGCGCGAGCTCTTCCAGGCGATCCCCCACCCCACCCCAGGAAATCCGCACCCCACCACCGCGATTTCCTGGGGACCCCGGGTCCGGCCGCTGTGGCGGCCACCTCCCCCGCGAGCGGGGAGGGGCTGGGGACCGCTAGCCGTGCTGGCTCTGCAGTACGTCCGGTCCCTGCCCGCGTACGCGCTCGTGCGGGCGACCGGCGGCCGGGCGTCCGTCGCGACGAGCGACCTCTCGATGCTCCATCTCGGCGACGTCGAGGAGCCGGAGCTGCCCGGGCGGGACTGGCTGCGTGTGCGGCCGAACTTGAGCGGCATTTGCGGCTCGGACACCTCCGCGATCACGGGCCACGCGTCCCTCTACCTCGACCCGCTGACCAGCTATCCGTTCGTGCCCGGGCACGAGGTGGTCGGCGAGCTCGAGGACGGGACCCGGGTGGTGGTGGAGCCAGCGCTCGGCTGCCGCGTCCGCGGCGTCGAGCCCGAGTGCGCGCGCTGCGCCGAGGGCAGGCCCGGCCTCTGCGAGAACGTGACCGAGGGCGCGATCGAGGTCGGACTGCAGACGGGCTACTGTGCCAGCACGGGCGGCGGCTGGGGCGAGGTGCTGGTGGCGCACGGGAGCCAGGTCCACGCGGTGCCCGCCGGTCTGCCCGACGAGGCCGCGGTCCTGGTCGAGCCGTTCGCCTGCTGCATCCACGCGGCGCTGCGCGGCGGCTCGAGCCCCGAGGACGTCGTGGTGGTACTGGGAGCGGGCACCATCGGGCTGCTGACCGTGGCGGCCGTCCGCCTGTTCACCCCGCCGAAGCGGCTGATCGCCGTGGCCAAGCATCCCGCGCAGCGCGAGCACGCCCGGCGCCTCGGTGCGGACTCGGTGGTGGGCCCCGACGAGGTGTTCCAGCGGGTCCGCTTCGCGACGCAGGCGCGCCGTCTCGACGGCCCCGACCGGCCTCTGCTGCTGGGCGGCGCCGACGTCACGTTCGAGTGCACGGGCACGGCGCGCGGGCTGAACGAGGCCGTGCGCTTCACACGGTCGGCCGGCCGCGTGGTCGCGGTGGGCATGCCGGGCGAGGAGAAGGTCGACTGGGGCCCGATCTGGCAGCGCGAGCTGACCGTGATGGGCGCATACGCCTACGGCGTCGAGCCCAACGCCGCCGGCCGGCGGACGTTCCACCTTGCCCTGGAGGCGGCGGCCGAGCTGCCGCTGGCCGGCCTCACCGGGCCGTGCTTCGGCCTGGCGGAGTACCGTGACGCCATCGCGTACGCGCTCGAGGCGGGCCGCCTGAGCGCCGTGAAGGTCGCCTTCGACCTGCGCGACCTGAGACTCTAGAACAGGGGAATCTGCAGCGTATGGGCCGTCCTGGAGCCGTCATCGAGATCGACCGCAACACTCCTCCGACGCTCTTCCACTACGGGGAGGGCGTGCGGCTGGAGCGGCTGCCGCTCGGCTCCCGGGTCGTGTATGCGCCCGACCCGATCGAGCCCATCGCGCACCCCGAGCGCGCCATCCGGCGGGCGCTCGCTCACCCGGTCGATGACGACCCGCTGAAGGCGCTGCTGCGGCCGAACATGCGGCTGACCATCGCCTTCGACGACCTCTCGCTGCCGCTGCCGCCGATGGCCCAGCCCGACGTCCGTCAGCTGGTGCTCGAGGAGGTCGTCGAGATGGCCGCCGAGGCCGGCGTCGAGGACGTGCACCTGATCGCCGCCAACTCGCTGCACCGGCGGATGACCGACGACGAGATGCGGCACATCGTGGGCGACCGGATCTTCAGCACGTTCTTCCCGGACCACCTGTACAACCACGACGCCGAAGACCCCGAGGGCAACGTTCTGATCGGCACGACCTCGCGCGGCGAGGAGGTCACGCTCAGCCGGCGGGCGGCCGAGTCCGACCTGGTGATCTACGTCAACCTCACGTTCGTGCCGATGGACGGCGGGCACAAGTCGCTGGCCACGGGCCTGGGCAGCTACCGCAGCGTGCGCGCGCACCACACCGTGGATACGCTCCTGCACTCGCGCTCCTACATGCACCCGCCGGATTCGGCGCTGCACCACTCGTGCGTGCGGCAGGGGCAGCTGATCGAGGACACGGTCCGCTGCTTCCACGTCGAGACCAGCGTCAACAACCACAGCTTCCCGGCGATCGCGAACTTCATGCAGAAGCGCGAGACCGACTGGACGCCGGCGGACCAGGCGGCGTTCCTCGCGGTCAAGCAGCTGACCGACCTGGCACCGCCCGACGTGAAGCGGGCCGTCTTCCACTCGATGCGCGCGCCGTACGGCATGACGTCGGTGCACGCCGGCCAGGTCGACGCCGTGCACGACCGGATCCTCGACACGGTGCGCCGGCAGATGCTGGTCGAGGTCGAGGGCCAGACCGACATCGTCACCATCGGCATCCCGTACCTCGGCCCGTACAACGTGAACGCGATCCTGAACCCGGTGCTGGTCGTCTGCAT
>DASQZW010000104.1:0-13824 GCA_035638495.1 Terriglobales bacterium | reverse complement strand
AGCCCCACGCCGACCGCGCTGCCGTTGATGGCGGCGATGATCGGCGTGGCCATCTCCCACGGCCGCAGCGCTGGCCGATCGGCGCGCTCCGCGCGGAGCGTTTCGTCGCTGCGATTGAACGTGCCGCCGCCGCGCTCCAGGTCGGCGCCGACACAGAAGTCGCGCCCGGCGCCGGTGACCACGATGGCGCGGACGCCGTCGTCACCCTCCAGCTCCTCGAACGCCTGGTGCAGCTCGACGCCCATCCGGGCCGTGTACGCGTTGCGCCGCTCGGGCCGGTTCAGGGTGACCACCGCCACGCCGCGGCGGCGCTCCAGCAGGATGGTCTCGTATGCCGTCGTCGCCATGATTCAGCCCTCCTCGGCGCGCCAGACGACGAGCGCGTCCAGCACCTCCACGTGGTCCCCCGCCGCCCACAGGGGGTTGACCTCCAGGGTGTCCAGGTCCTCACCCAGTGCATCAGCCACACGCGCGATGTCCAGCGCCACTTCGGCGACACGGCGCAGCGAGACCGGCGGCCGGCTGCGAGCGCCGCGCAGCAGGGCCGCGCCGCGCAGCTCGCCCAGCGCCTCCTCGATGTCCTCCACGCGCGCCGGCAGCAGGCGGAGCGCCGTGTCATCCATCACCTCGACCCAGATGCCGCCCAGGCCGACGGCCAGCACGGGGCCCCAGGCGGGATCGCGGCGGACGCCGACCAGCAGCTCCACGCCGCCGGACCGCATCGGGCTCACCAGCACGCCGTCGAGCCGGGCGCCCGGCACGGCGCGCCGGACCGAGGCGGTGACCGTGTCGAACGCGGCGGCCACGTCTGCTTCGGTGCGCAGGTCCAGCGCGACGCAGCCGGCCTCGGTTTTGTGCGCCACGTCCGGCGAGGCCACCTTGAGGACGACGGGCAGGCCCAACTCATGCGCGGCCGCCACCGCCTCTTCGGCGTTGGTGACGAGGCGCGCGGGGACGACCGGTACTCCGCCGGCTTCGAGCAGCTCCCGTACTTCCTTTTCCGAGCCCCCCCTCCGGGCCGTGGCCGGCCCTCCTCCCCCGCGAGGGGGGAGGGACGGCTGGCGGCGGCTCAGGAACCGGGTCCTTCGTTCGTGCCAGTCGATCGCGTTCCCGATCGCGGTCATCCCGTGCTCGATGCCGTTGACCACGTGCAGCCCGACCTCGTCCAGCACCGTCCGCGCGTAGGGCGAGATGTCCGAGGCCGACGCGCTCTGGATGACGATCGGCACCGGCGAGCGGTCGACCATCGCCTTCACCGCGCGGTAGCGCTGGAGGATCAGCGCCGGGTCCGGCGGCGGGTTCTGGGGTACGGTCGCCTGGTAGACGATCGTGTCGAACGTCCCGTCCGCGCCGTCCACCACGATCTCCAGCGACTTGTGCGAGATGGTCGTGTCGACCACCACGTAGCCGGTGACGTCCAGCGGGTTGCGGGGGTTCGAGAACGCCGGCAGCACCTCGGCGAGCGCCGCTTCCGTCGCGGCGGGGAACGCCGGCAGGGAGATGCCCTCGTCGGTGGCCCGGTCGGCGATCAGGTCGCACGCGCCGCCCGACGCGGTCACGGCCGCGAGCCGCCGGCCCAGGGGCCGGCGCTGGTGCGCGAGCAGGCCCGAGGTGACGAGGAGGTCCTCCAGCGAGTCCACCTGGACCACGCCCACCTGGCGCAGCGCCGCGCGCACGACCGCCACGTCGCCCACGATCGAGCCGGTGTGGGCCAGCGCGGCCTGCTGGCCGGCCGCCGAGCGGCCGACCTTGAGCACGACGATGGGCTTGCCGGCCGCGAGCGCCGTCTCCGCCAGCTCGCGGAAGCGCTCGGGGTCGCGGATGCTCTCCAGGAACGCCGCGATCGCCGTCGTGCGCTCGTCCGCGACCAGGTAGCCCAGGACGTCGGTGGCGGTCACCATCGCCTCGTTGCCGGTCGCCACCAGCCGGCTGATGCCGATGTTCCGCGAGGCCGCCATGTGGAGCACGACGCTGGCGAGGCCGCCCGACTGGAGGACGATGCCCAGCGGCCCCTGGTGCAGCGGCGCCGCGATCGGCAGGCCGTACGGCGCGACCTGGTCGGCCGCATTGATGAACCCGTTGCCGTTGGGCCCGAGCAGGACCATGTCCCGCTCGCGCGCCAGCGCCACCACCCGCTCCTCCAGTGCTCGGCCCTCCGGGCCCGTCTCGCCGAAGCCGGCCGTCAGGACGACGGCGCTGCGGACGCCGACGTCGGCCGCCTCCTCCAGCACCCGGACCACCTCGCCGGTCGGCACCATCACGTACGCCAGGTCGACCGGCTCGCCGATCGCCGCGATCGACCGGTGCGCCGGCTGGCCGTGGACGACGTCGTTCCGCGGGTGCACGCAGTGGACCGGCACCTCCGGCGAGAAGGCGCGCAGGTTCTGGAACGTGTTCCGCGACCACATCGAGCGGTCCGTGGCCCCGATCAGCGCGACGGACCGCGGTGTGAAGAGCCCGGCCAGGCGCTCGGGCGCTACTGCCGTCACTCTCGGGGGAGGCCGAGCGCGCGCTCGCCGACGATGTTCCGCTGGATCTCGCTGGAGCCGGCGTAGATCGTCCCCGCGCGGCTGCCCAGGAAGGCGCCCTGCCAGCGGTTGGTCGCGTAGCCGTCGCCCTCCGGCCGCACCAGGGCGTCGGGCCCGAGAATCCCCATCGCGATCTCACCGAGCCGGCGGTGGTACTCGCTCCAGAACAGCTTGTTGATGGACGCCTCCGGCCCGGGCTCGCGCCTGGCGGCCAGGCCGGCGAGGGTCCGCAGGCCCTGGTAGCGCATGATCTCGACGTGGCTGTAGGCCCAGGCCAGCTGCTGGCGGACCAGCGGATCGTGGTCTTTGCCCTTCTCGCGCGCCGTCGCGACCAGCTCCCAGAACTCGCGCTCGAAGCGCAGGTACTGGGTGGTTGCGCCGCCCCCTCGCTCGTTGCCGAGGGTCGTCATGGCGACGCGCCAGCCGTTGTTGAGGCCGCCGATGACGTTGAAGAGCGGCGCCCGGGCGCCGTCCAGGAAGACCTCGAAGAACCCCGAGGCGCCCGACATCTGCTTGAGCGGCCGGATCGTCACCCCGTTGTCCCTCATCGGCACCAGCGCGTACGAGATGCCCCGGTGCTTGGGCGCGGAGGGGTCGGTCCGGCAGAGGCAGAAGATCACGTTCGCGGCGTCGGCGCCGGACGTCCATACCTTCTGGCCCGTGATCACGATCTCGTCGCCCTCGACCGTTCCGCGGCACTGGAGGCTCGCCAGGTCGGAGCCGGAGTTCGGCTCGGAGAAGCCCTGGCAGTAGCGGTCCTCGCCGGCGACGATGCGGTGCAGGAAGTGCGCCTTCTGCTCGCCGGTGCCGTGGACGATGATCGACGGGCCCACCAGCGACTCGCCCATGCCGCGGTTGACGCGGGGCATGCCGGCGCTGGCCAGCTCCTCGTTGAGGATCGCCAGCTGGATCGCGGTGAAGCCGCGGCCGCCGACGTCCTCCGGCCACTGCGGACAGATCAGCCCGGCCCCGGCGGACGCCGCCTCCCACGCGCGGTAGGCGTCGGCCCTCCGGCCGCCCATCCTGCGATACGCGATCGCGGTGCCGTCGGAGCCGGCGAGGTCGTCCTGCCGGTGCTCGGCCACCCACGACCGGATCTCCTGGCGGAACTGCTCCAGCTCCGGTCCCAGCTCGATCTGCATTGGCGCCCTCCTTCGGCCGGAGTGTAGCCCATGTGGAATCGATTGCCAAGCTAGTGTCGGGACCATGGAGATCGAGGATGTCCCGACCCCCGCGCTCGTCCTGAACGTGGACGCGCTGGACCGCAACCTCCACCGGATGGCGGACGACTGCCGGGCCGCGGGCGTCGCGCTGCGGCCGCACACGAAGACCCACAAGAGCCCATGGGTCGCGCGCCGGCAGCTCCGGCTCGGAGCGGCCGGCGTGTGTGCGGCGAAGGTCGGCGAGGCCGAGGTCCTCGTGCAGTCCGGCATCGAGGACGTGCTCATCACCACCGACCTCGTGCCGTCGACGATGGAGCGGGCGCTGGACCTGGCGGGCCTGGCCCACGTGAGCGTGGTGCTGGACTCGGCCGCTATGGCGCGGGAGCTCGGCGCGCGGGCGTCACGGCGGAGCGTGGAGGTGGACGTCCTGCTGGACCTGCACGTCGGCCAGCAGCGGACCGGCGTGGAGCCGGGCCCGGCCGCCGTCGAGGTCGCGACAGCGATCGCCGAGGCGTCGGGCCTGCGCCTCGCGGGCCTGCAGGCCTACGAGGGTCACTGCCAGCTCGTGTTCGACCCCGAGGAGCAGCGGCGGCGCGCCTTCGCCAGCTACTCGTTGATGGCGGCGGCGCGCCGGGAGATCGAGGAGGCCGGCATGCGCCTGCCCTGGGTGACGACCGCGGGGACGGGCAGCTACCGCCTCGCCATCGAGGACGGCACCGCGACGGAGGTGCAGCCCGGCTCCTACGTGGTGATGGACTCGCAGTACGCGCGGGTGCGGCCGGTCCGGTTCGAGAACGCGCTGTTCGTCGTCAGCTCGGTGGTGAGCACGAACCGCGAGGGCCGGGCCGTGGTCGACGCGGGCTGGAAGACGCTGAGCTCGGACGGCGGCGCGCCGGCGGTGCAGAACCGGCCCGAGGCGGCGTACGAGTTCGCGGGCGACGAGCACGGCCGGGTGGCCGGCCTGGGCCGGCTCCGTGAGGGCGACCAGGTCTGGCTGGTGCCGAGCCACTGCGACACGACGATCAACCTGCACGACCGGTACGTGCTGGTCGGGGACGACGGGCGCGTGCAGGGCACGCTGCCGGTGGCGGCGCGGGGGCGCAGCGCCTGAGGGTCCCGTCCCGCACATCGGTCCAGACGTGCGGTTCCCGGGCCTCGGGATCCGCACATCGGTCCAGATGTGCGGTTTCGGCCGTCAGGCACCGGCCCGCTCCAGCGCCAGCGTGACCGCCCGGTCCAGCGCCCGCACCGCCAGCTCCAGGTGCTCGGGGCGCGTGTCCTCCTCCCGCGTGTGGCTCAGCCCGCGCAGGCTCTGCACGAACAGCATCGCGGCCGGCACTCCCGCCCGCGCCACCTCGGCCGCGTCGTGCAGCGGGCCGCTGGGCAGCCGGTGGCATCGGCCCGCCACCTCCACGATCGACCGCTCGCAGAGGTCGACCAGCTCCGGGTGGAACCGGACCGGTTCGATTCGCCACGTCCGCTCCCAGGCGACCTCGACGCGCTCCTGGGCGGCGATGGCGGCGCTGTCGGCGCGGGCCTCGTCCAGCATCGCCGCCAGCGCGCCGGCGTCCAGGTGGCGCTGGTCCAGCGCCGCCTCGCACTCGCCGGCGACGGCCGTGAAGATGCCCGGACGCGCGCTCACCCGGCCGACCGTGGCCACGCCGCCCAGCCGCACGGCGGTCGCGCGCACCGCCAGCGTGAACCGGGCCGCTGCCGCGAGCGCGTCGCGGCGTGCGTTCATCGGCGTCGACCCGGCGTGCGCCGGCTGGCCGGTGAACCGCACCAGGTGGCGCTCGACGCCGAAGGTCCCCAGCACCGCGCCGAGCGGCAGGTCCAGCCGCTCCAGCACCGGGCCCTGCTCGATGTGCAGCTCCAGGTACGCGGCCGCGCCCTGCAGGTGACGCCGGGCGTCGGGCGCGCGGTCCAGCTCGACCCCGCACGCGGCCAGCGCGTCGGGGAGCGCCACTCCGCCGGCGTCCCGCAGGCCCCGCACCTCTTCCGGGTGCAGGTGGCCGGCGGCCGCACCCGAGCCGAACAGGCTGCGCCCGAACCGCGCGCCCTCCTCGTCGGCCCAGCTGACCAGGCGGACGGTGAGCGCCGGCGGGCCGTCGGCCGCCAGCCGTCGCAGCACCTCCAGGCCCGCCAGCACGCCCAGGCACCCGTCGAGCCAGCCACCATCGGCGACCGAGTCGAGGTGGCCGCCGATCAGCAGCGCCCGCGTGGAGCGGCCGGGCAGCGTCAGCCACTGGTTGCCCGCCTCGTCGATCTCTCTGTCCACGGGCAGGTCCGCCGCCTGCGCCGCGAGCCAGTCGCGTGCCCGCAGCCACGTGTCCGTCCAGCACAGCCGCTGGGCGCCGGCGTCGTCACCCGTCAGCTGGTGCAGCTCGCGCAGCTCGCGCACGGTGCGGCTCGGGTCGAGTGGGGACGCCATGCTTCCGCCAGTCTGTCACCTGGCGTCAAAATGCCGCGCAGTAGCAGTGAACGCCGAGGTCGCGACGTTCTGGCGGTACATCGACAGCAGCCTCGAGCGCCTGGCTGCCGTCGTCGCGGCGATGGACGAGGCGGAGCTGAGCTGGCGGCCGCCCGCGCACGAGGCCAACTCGCTGCACGTCCTGGCCACGCACACGTTCGGCAACGCCGAGGAGAACCTCGTGGGTCTGCTCGGCGCAGAGGAGGTTCGCCGGGACCGCGACGCCGAGTTCGCGACGGGCTCGGGGAACGGCCGCGCGCTGGAGGCGCGCTGGCGATCGCTGCGGCCGCGCATCGAGCGAGCGCTCGCCGGCCTGGACGGCGCCGAGCTGGAGCGGCCACACGCCCACCCGCGGCGGGGCGCCGTCACCGGCCGCGAGGTGCTCCTGGTCGTGGCCAGGCACGCGGCCGAGCACCTGGGGCAGGCCGAGCTCACGCGCGACCTGCTGCGGCAGGCTCAGAGCTCCGGCAGCTCCGCCCCCGCGTCCACGTAGTCGTCCACGCGCACGGAGTCCGCGCCGGGGATGCGGATGACCTCGTAGCGCTCCGGCTCGGCGGCCAGCGGGATCGTGCAGTCGAAGCCCATCTTGGCGCTGACGCCCTCATCGGCCGACGGGTCCAGGCGCGAGCCCTGCGCGCCGGCCACGACCAAGACGTCCCGGTCCGCCTGGAAGCGGGTCGCGAACGCCCACTCCACCGCCTCGGGGTCGAAGACGTCGACGTCCGCGTCGACCACCCACACGTGCTTGATGTCGAAATTGTTCGCGAGCGTGGCCAGGATCACGTTCCGCGCCTGGCCCTCCTGCTCCTTCTCCATCGAGACCACCGCGTGGAACCGGCACGTGCCCCCAGGCGTCATGTGTGCCGCCCGCACAGTGGGGAACGTCCGGCGGAGGCCGCGCAGCAGGCTCGCCTCCCGGGGCACGGCGCCCAGCAGCAGGTGCTCACGCCCGGCCGGCAGGATGTCGTGGAAGATGGGCCGTTCGCGGTGCGTGATCGCCGTCACGTCGATGACGTGCTTTTCGCTGAGAGGGCCGTAGTAGCGCGGGAACTCCCCGAACGGGCCCTCGGGCAGGCGCTCATGCGGCACGATCCTGCCCTCGATCACGATCTCGGCGCCGGCGGGGACGTCCACGTCGACCGTGCGGCAGCGGACGACGGGCAGCGGCTCGTCGTGCAGGGCGCTGGCGACCTCCAGCTCGCTCACGCCGAACGGCACGTGCGACTGCGAGGCGAGGATCGTGGCCACGTCGGCGCCGATCACGATGGCGCACTCCAGTGCCTCGCCGCGCGCTTCGGCGGCTCGGTAGAGCTGGTCGGTGTGCCGCGGGAGGATCAGCGCGGTGAACCGGTCGGGGCCCACCGCCTGGAGCCGGTGGATCGAAACGTTCTGGACGCGGGTGACCGGGTCGCGCACGACGCACAGACCGGCGCTCACGTGGTGCCCGCCGTCCCTCTCGTGGTGGACCGGGATGGGCAGGAGCGCCATCAGGTCGATGCCCTCCGTCAGGACGCGCTCCTGCACCGGCGCCTCGGATCCGGGGACCGTCGCGCACGGCCGGGGCGCCGCCTCGGCCTCGAGCAGGCGGTCGACCAGGCCGGCCTCGTCCGTGCCGCACGCCGCGGCCAGCATCCAGCGGGTGCACGCCACTCCGGCGACGACCGGGATACCGGCATCGCCAGGCCGGGTGAACAGCGCGGCCCGCCGGCCGTCCAGGCGCCGCGTGACGGCGGCCGTCTCGAAGCGCGGATCGACCTGGCGGGTGACCACCGCCAGGAGGTCCTCTTCATGCAGGCGCCGCAGCCACGCACGCAGGGTCGGCGCAGTCATCCGATCAAGTGTGGCGTCCAATGCTCAGTTGGCCGATAACCGTATCGGCGTACGAGCCGCGGCGCCAGCGGTCGCAGCCTTCCGTACCCATCGGCGAATCCCATCCCATCCGACCTCTGGCGCGTAGACTCGCCTGCCGATGGAGTGTCTCCAGGTGGTCACGACCACCGACTCGCGGGAGGAGGCGGATCGGCTGGCGCGGTCGGCGGTGGAGCGCCGGCTGGCCGCCTGTGCGCAGGTCATCGGGCCCGTGACCAGCACGTACTGGTGGGAGGGCTCGGTGCAGACCGCGTCCGAGTGGCAGTGCGTCCTGAAGACCACGCAGGCGCGATTCGAGGAGCTGCGGGCGCACCTGGAGGGCGAGCACTCGTACGAGACGCCGGAGATCGTCGCGACGCCGATCGTGGCGGGCAGCCGCGACTACCTGGAGTGGATCCAGCGCGAGACGGGTGCGTCGTAGCTGCGCTATCCAGCCCACAAGTGGACCAGAAGTGGACCTTGCGCGGCCGGTGCCCGAGGTGGTCTACTCCGGTCTGCGCATGATCGACACGCCCGCGTCCGCAGTCGCCGACCGCGCCCCGCTGGGGCCTTCCCGGTCCTCGCGATTGGCGGAGCGCCGCATCATGTCCAGGAAGATCCTGGCCGCCGGCGACAGCGGCTGGCCCTGCCGCCAGATCACGCCCAGGTCACGGAACGCGAAGCCGTCCCGGACACGGACGCGGCGGCCCTCGTGACCCGCCGCCATCCGCGGCAGGACGGTGATGCCGAGGCCGGCCAGCACCAATCCCATCACGCTGCCGAGGTGGTTTGCCTCGAACACGATGTGCGGATCGAAGCCCGCCTGCCGGCAGAACCGCAGCAGGGACTCGCGCAGGCCGTGGCCCGGCTTCATCGTCACGAACGGCTCGTTCGCCAGCTCGGCCAGTGCGACGGAGCGCCGGTCGGCGAGTCGGTGGCCCGGCGGCGCCACCATGACCATGGGCTCCCGGACGAGGAACTCGACGTCCAGGTCGGTGCGGCGACGGATGGGCAGCCGGACGATGGCCAGGTCGAGCAGCCCGTCGTGGACGAGCTGCTCGAACTCCGCGCTGGCGTTCTCCTCGCGCAGCGACACCTCGACGCCGGGGTGCTGGCGCCGGAACTCGGCCAGGAACCTGGGGAGCAGCCTGGCCGCCGCGCTGGGCAGGACCCCGATCGACAGCCGGCCCCGCCGCAGGCCGCGGACCTCCTGCACGCGCGCGCGCGCCTGCTCGACCTCGAACATGACCTTCTGGGCGTGGGGCAGGAAGGACTCCCCCGCACTGGTCAGCGCCAGCTTGCGGCCCAGGCGCTGGAACAAGGGACTGCCGAGCTCGGTTTCCAGCTTCCGAATTTGTTCGCTGAGAGAGGGCTGCGTGATGTACAGCGTTTCGGCAGCTTTGGTGAAGGTCCCTTCTCGGACGACAGCGACGAAGTACCGGAGTTGGTGCAGCTCCATAGTCCTCCCACCCAAAGGCAGCGCCTATGGGTCGAGGAGGATATCACGGGGTGGCCGGTGCTGGATCCCGGGATTAGGCTGAAGCGTTGCGTCAATGATCACCTTCGATCGGGCCCGAGAGAGCCGCTGGGCCGTGAGCACCGGCATCGTCGCTGAGCGCCAATGAGGTCCGCGACCGCCGACCTCGTCGCGATCCTCTATGACGAGGGGGTCAGCCACCTGTTCGTCAACCCGGGCATGCAGACGGCCCCGCTGCGCGACGCGCTGGCCGAGGCGGAGGCCGCCGGGGTGCCTCACCCGCAGCCCATCAACTGCGTCCACGAGCACGTGGCCCTCTGCGCCGCGCACGGGCACCACCTGGCCGGCGGCGGCTCGCAGGCGGTCATGGTCCACGTCGAGAGCGGACGGCTGAACCTGGGCGCGGCCGCGGGGAACGCGCAGCGCGACCGGGTGCCCATCACGCTCTTCTGCGGCGGCGGCGCGGAGTGCCGGCAGCTGCTCGAAGCGGGGATCGACGCCGAGAGCCCCGAGCCCGCGCTGCTCAGCGGGGCCAGCAAATGGGCGGTCGACCTGTCCCGAGGCGGCGACCTGGGCGCGCTCACCCGGCGCGCGTTCCAGATCGCCAGAGCGGAGCCCATGGGCATCACCCACGTGGCCTTACCGATGGAGCTGCTCGGCCTGCCGGCAGGGCCCCCATCGCGACGGCTGCCGCCTCCGCGGCCGCCGGCGCCCGACATGGGCGCGCTCGAGGAGATGGCCGAGCTGCTCACGACCGCCGAATCGCCCCTGATCGTGGCCGGGCGAGTCGGACGCCACCCGGCCGCCGTCCACGACCTGGCCCGCCTGGCGGACGGCCTGGCGGCTCCGGTGGTGGACTTCCGCAACCACGTGAACCTCCCGCCCAGGCATTCCCTGAATGCGGCGCTCGAGGGCCGCAGCTTCCTGGAGCGCGCCGACGCGATCCTGATGCTCGACGTGGACATGCCGTGCCTGCCGGGGCTGGGTCCGCTGCCGCCGCAGGCGTGGCTGCTGCAGATCGACACCGACTGCCTCAAGGCGGACCTGCCGGGCTGGTCGTTCCCGATCGAGATCGGCGTCACGGCCGACACGCAGCAGGCGCTGCCGGCACTGCTCACGCTGCTCACCGATCGGATGACCGCCCGCCGCCGCAAGGTCGAGGACCGACGCAAGCGAGTGGAGCGGACGGTGCGCAGCTACCGTGAGGCGTGGCGCGACCGTGCGTCGTCCGCGCACCCTGCAGACCGGGCCGACGCCGTGCTGGCGGAGATCAACCGCTGGCTGCCGGACGACACGGTGGTCATGGAGGAGGCAGCGCCGGGCGTCGGCAGCACGCTGCGCCAGCTCGAGCGGCCGCCCGGCCAGTACTTCCGCACCCTCCCGCGCAGCCCGGGCTGGTCGCTGGGGGCCGCGATCGGCGCTCGTTTGGCGCGGCCCGCCCAGTCGGTCGTCGCGATCTGCGACGACACGTCGTTCCTGTCGAGCCTGCCCAGCGCGGCATTCTGGTGCGCGCACCGCAGCGCCGCGCCGTTCCTGACGGTCGTGCTGGAACAGCCGGGCCGGCGGCCGGGCGACACGGAGCCGGACATCGTGACCGTGGCCAGGGGCGCGGGGGCGGAGGCGGTGGTGGTGGAGGACGCGAGCGAGGTCGCGGTTGCGCTGGAGCAGCTGCTCGCGACCACGCGGGACGGCGTGTGCGCGGTCCTGGACGTGCGGCTGCCGGCACCCGAGGGCGAGACCGTCCGGCCGGTGACCAGGCGCAGCTCGGTCACCTCGCGGTCGACGCAGACCAAGCGCCAGCTGGCGTAGAGGGCGGCCCGCCTCGGCGCGCGCCGCCTGGTCCCGGTGCGAACCTTCACGGGCTCATGGAGCGGCAATCGCCCGGCGATTGCGCGTTTCAGCCCGTCAGGCCAGGCCCACCCGGAGCCGGGGACCGCTGGCCTCCGGCTCCACCGCCACCAGGCGCCAGCCCGCGTGAGGCAGGCGCAGCCCGCGGAACACGGGCACCTCGCGGCGCAGGAACGCGCCGGCGACCGCCCCCATCGCGATCGCGGCCAGCGTGATCGCCGGACCCAGCCGGTCCTCCTGCGTCTGGCTGACCCCCAGGCCCGTGACCGCACCCGCAATCGCCCCGTGCGTCCAGTGGCTCGCGACCCGCGTGACGACGGCGCTCATGGGATGCAGCGCCGCGCCGTCGACCGCCAGCACCACGGCCCGCAGCGCGTGCTGGTGCATGGCCTGGCCGCGCCGCTCGTCCGGCTCGTACCGCAGACGCACGTGGAGCGTCGACTCGTCGCGCCAGCGCAGCGTGACGTCCTTCGCCAGCGGCCCGAGGCCCGCTCGCAGCCGCCCCACGTGCTCGCCGCGGCGCGTGTCAGTCAGCCAGGGCGGGGCGCGGCGAGCTTCGACGGTGAGGTGGTAGACCATGGAACCCGGTGGCCGCAGTATGGAGCGGCCCCGACCCCGTGTCCAGGCGCGGACGCCGTGTTCGGAGCGCTCCGATGGTTCATGAGCCGGGCGCATCACGCTCCCCGACGTCTCGCAGGAGCGCGGCGAACCGGTACACCGCGTGGACGAGCTTGCCGTACGGCGCAGTGACGTAGAGCGCCGCCAGCGTGCCCAGGTGGAGGGTCAGTGCGGCGCCCAGCGCGGGCGTGGCCCGCAGTCCCAGGGTCAGCATGCCCGTGATCGCGGCGGCGTTGAGCGTGACCAGGAAGGCGACGTCCAGCGACGCCTGCCGTGCCCTCCCGGCCCGGAGCGCGAGGAGGCCGGTGCAACCGGCGATCGTGGCCACACCGCCGGCCGTGCCAAGCAGCACGGGTGCGCTGACGACCGGGTACGGAGGCGGCTGACCCAGCAGGTCCTGCAGCACCGCCGCCGCCACAGTGGCCGTGAAGGCGAGCAGCAGCCCGCCGACCACCGCACCGTGGAGGGCGCGCCGCACGTCCGACGGCCGCTCGAGATCAGGGTAGTAGCACCCGCCGCCCCCGCCGCGCAGCCAGCGCAGGGTCAGCGCCTCCCGGCCGGCCGCCAGCCAGGGGCGAGCGTGGAGCAGCGCACGGCTGACTCCGCCCGCGGCCCGCCAGAACCGCACCATGCCGGCAACCAGGACCGCCGCAACGAACGCGGACGCCACGAGCGCCGGCACCACCACGAGGACGTAGGGCACGACCGCGTAGAACGCGCCGGGACCGGCGTGCGCGGCCAGCAGCCCGCCGCCGGCCTGCCCGGCCGCGAGCGCCAGCGCCACTCCCGCGACCGTGGTACCGACCACCGCCAGCGACGGATGGCGGAACGCCCGGGCGAACGGCCGCGGCCAGGCGAACCGCTCGTACGAATCGAGGCGCGCCCGCGCCAGCAGCGCGGGCACGTCCACGGCGAACTCGTGCGGCGGCGCGTACATGCACGCCTGGAAGCACGCCCGGCAGTCGTGGCACAGGTTTGCCAGCTGCGCGAGGTCGCCGTCCAGGAGAATGGAGCGCCGCTCCAGCGCCGGGAAGACGGCGCAGTAGCCCTCGCAGTAGCGGCACGCGTTGCAGACGTCGAGCTGGCGCCGGGCCTCGGTCAGGAGCTCAGTCACCGGGCCGGAGCCGCGACCTCCTCGAGGACGCCCAGCAGGCGCTCCATGCCCTCGATCAGCCGCTGCCGGCCGGTCGAGAACGCGATCCGCACGTACCCCTCGCCGCTCGGTCCGAACTCGCTGCCGGAGCGGACGGCGACGCCCTCCTCGAGCGCGCGGGCGACCACGTCTACGGAGGGCACGTCGCCGCCGTACCGGATGAACGCGTAGAAGGAGCCCTCCGGCTCCACGAGCTCCAGGTTCTCCACACCGGCGACCATGCGGCTGACGATGTCGCGCCTCGCCTGGTACTCGCGCCGCATCCGCTGGGGCCAGTCGGTCGGCTCGGTGATCGCGACCAGGGCCGCGCGCTGCACGGCGCTGTTGATCGGGCCGTTGATCGTCCGGTGCACGGCGCCGATCGCGCTCACCACCTCGCGGGGGCCGCCCACCCAGCCGATGCGCCAGCCCGTCATCGCGTACGTCTTCGAGAATGTGTTGACGTAGAGCAGGCGGTCCGCGAGCGCCGGCACCTCCAGGGCCGAGACGAAGTCCACGCCGTCGAACACGATCCGGTCGTACGCCTCGTCGCAGAGCACCCATAGGTCGTGCTCCTCGGCGATCTCGGCCAGGTCCTCGAGCTCGTCCTGGGCGTAGACGGCGCCGGTCGGGTTGCACGGGTTGCAGATCACGACCAGCCGCGCGTCGGGCGCGGCGGCCTCGATGCCATCGAGGTCCAGGTGCAGGTCGGGCTGGTGCGGAACGAACGTCACCTCACC
>DASQZW010000103.1:0-5965 GCA_035638495.1 Terriglobales bacterium | reverse complement strand
TGGATGAGCTGGCAGCGTCGCATCGCCGCCAGTGTGTCGCGGTCCAACCGGTGCCTGTGGCGCTTGTCAGCGAGGACGAGGTCCGCGTCGGCCACCGCCTCGCGAACCGCGTCGGGTGCGGGCGCGGGCGGGACCAGCACTACCTCGACATCGTGGTCGCTCGGGAGCAGGCCGCGCACGACGTCCTCGGCGTAGGGGCTGAGGGAGGCGATCCGAACGGCCACGAAAGGGAGTGTAAATGCGGGCGCGCGTCCCTCGATGACGTGATACCTTCTTGACGATGCCGCAGGGAACCATCAAGAAGCTCGTTTCCGACCGTGGCTTCGGGTTCATCGCAGCGGAGGACGGGGTGGAGTATTTCTTTCATCGCTCCGGCCTGGACCGTGCGCTGAACTTCGACTCTCTGCAGGGGGGAGAGCGTGTCCAGTTCGACATAGAGGCTAGCCAGCGGGGGCCGAGGGCGACGCGCGTCAGGCCAGCCTGACGCGTCTCCCTTAACATCACGAGCACGGACTTCCAGGTAGACGCCGTTTACGGCGCATTGACTGACGGCTGTCGTGAGGCGGTCAGGGTCGAGGAGCTCGTGCTTCGGGCCGCGGACCGCTTTCCAGGTCTCGTGCCCAGCCGGGAGGAGCTCGCCGCCGAGCGGGAGCTGCCGCAGGCGCGCAAGCGGGGCGCCGAAGTCGAGCAGGGCCTCTTCCTCTCCCGCGTGCTGGCGCACCCGCGGTCAGGCCTGCACCTGGTGCACGCGATGCTGCGGCCCCGGGAGGAGTCGCTGGCCCTGGCCGACGAGTTCCGCCGGTCGGGGCGGGCGGACCTGGGCGAGGCGGTGGTGGAGCGGCGCGACGGCGCCGGCCACGTCGAGCTGCGCAACCTGCGGTTCCTCAACGCCGAGGACGACCGGGCCACCGTCGCGCTGGAGATCGCGGTCGACCTGGTGCTGCTGGACCCGGGGTGCGAGGTGGGGGTGCTCAGGGGCGGGCTGGTCGATCACCCGCGCCACGCCGGGCGGCGGGTGTTCAACTCGGGCCTGAACCTGACCCACCTGTATTACGGGCAGATCTCGTTCGTCGACTTCATGATGGCCCGCGAGCTGGGGCTGGTCAGCAAGCTGTACCGGGGCCACTGGCTGCACAACGACTTCGAGTCGGGCCTGGAGGACACGCTCGAGAAGCCGTGGATCGCGGCTGTGGAGGCGTGGGCGATCGGCGGCGGCTGCCAGATCCTGCTGGTGATGGACCGGGTGCTGGCGGAGCGCGGGTCGTACTTCAACCTGCCTGCGCGCAAGGAGGGGATCGTCCCGGGCGCGTCGCCGCGCCGGCTGACCAGGCTGGTAGGCGACCGCATGGCGCGGCAGGCGATCATGTTCGAGCGGGCGTTCGACCCGGCCAGCCCGGAGGGCAGGCTGCTCTGCGACGAGGTGGTGGAGCCGGGTGGGATGGACGAGGCGATCGAGCGCGACGTCCGGCAGCTGGTGGGCTCGGGCGTCGTGAGCGCGGCGGCGAATCGCAAGGCGATCCGGCTCGGTGAGGAGACGGTCGACGAGTTCCGGCAGTACATGGCGGTGTACGCGCGGGAGCAGGCGCGGTGCATGTACAGCCCGGCGCTCATCCGCAACCTGGAGACGTACTGGCAGGCCCACCGCCGCCGCCCGTAGCGGTGAGGATCCGGCGGTGGAACCGCCGGCGATTCCACTCCTGGCAGGCGATGGGGAAGTGGAACTGCCGGCAGTTCCTCCCTAACCCAGCCCGAGGGTCGCGGTCGGGTTGAGCCGGGCCAGGAACCGCTGGTCGTGTGAGACCACGACCACCGCTCCCCGGTACTCGTCCATGGCCGTCTCCAGCATCTCGATGCTGAGCAGGTCCAGGTGGTTGGTGGGCTCGTCCAGCACCGCCAGGTCCGGCGCGCTCGCGAACAGGGCCGCGCACTCGATGCGGCGGAGCTCGCCCAGGCTCACGTCCGCCGCGCGGACGCCGGCCGGGTCGGCGAACAGCACCTTGCCCAGGATCGGACGCAGCTCCTCGGCCGGGCCCTCGTACCGGCGCAGCGCGTAGTCGAGCAGCGACGCTCCGCGCCCGGGCGCGTCCGGGACCTGCGGCAGGTACCCGGTCCGCAGGCCCGGCCTGCGCTCGATCACCCCAGCTGCCGGCGTCAGCTCGCCGACGAGCACCCGCAGCAGCGTCGACTTGCCGCTGCCGTTCGGGCCGACCACCGCCACGCGGTCGCCGTGACGGACCTGGACGTCCACCCCGCGCAGCACGTCGGCGGAACCGTAGCGCACGCCGACCCCAGCCGCCCGCAGCAGCAGCCCGGCCCGGAAGGCGCCGGCCGGCACGGTCAGTCGCGGCTGGGCAGGCGGCTCTGGCTCCGGGATCCGGCTCAGCTCGCGCTCGATGCGCGACCGCTGGGCCTTCGCCAGCCGCGCCACCCGGGCGCCCTTGCTCCGGTAGAAGTCGTTCTGGGACGAGGCCTGGAACCGGCTGGCCCGGCCGGCCACCACGCGTGCCGCGCCTTCCAGCTGGCGTCGCCGCTCCTCCTGCTCCGCGTACCGCCGGCCCTGCGCCTCCCGCTCCTCCCGCTTCCGCTCTGCGTAGAACGTGTAGCCGCCGCCGTACCGGCGCATCCGACCCGTGTGCTCCTCGATCTCGAGCACCGCGTCCACCGTGCTGTCGATCAGCTCGCGGTCGTGCGAGACCAGCAGCACCGCGGCCGGAGAGCGGCCGATCCACGTGGCCAGGAAGCGCAGGCTCCCCAGGTCGAGGTTGTTGCTGGGCTCGTCGAGCAGCAGCAGGTCCGCCGGACAGAGCAGCACGCCGGCGAGCGCCAGTCGGGTCGCCTGGCCGCCGCTCAGCTCACCGAGCCGGCGGTCCAGCAGCGCCGCGTCCAGGCCCAGCCCGGCGGTGACCTCGGCCAGCCGCTGCGGGTAGTCCCAGGCGGCGAGCCGCTCCATCGTCTCGAGCGCCTCGCCGTACGCGCGGAGCAGCGCGGGATCCTGGTCGCCGCCGGTCAGCGCGGCGACGAGGTGCTCGTGCCGGTCCCACGCGCGACTGACCTCGCCGGCGCAGGCGTCGAGGTACGCTCGGGCCGTCCCCGCGAACGCGAGCTGCGGGCTCTGCGGCAGCGCCGCCACGACGGTCCCGGGCGCGAACGTCACGGTGCCGCCCACCTCCACGTGCTCGGGCGGGGGGCCATCGCACGCGGCCGCCTGCAGGACCGCGAGCAGCGTGGACTTGCCGCTGCCGTTGCGGCCGACCAGGGCGACCCGGTCGCCCGGCACGAGCGTGAACTCGGCGTGGTCGAGCAGCCGGTGACCGGCCACGGAGATGGTGATGTCCGCCGCGAGAAGGTGCTCTGCCATTCGATGTCCACAGGTCGACGAAAGCGGCGAGCAGGGACGATCGGAATGGAGAGAAGGGACGGCCTCCGAACAGGCGCCGCGACGGGAGAACTCGTCGCTGCTCGCTCAGGTCGTGGTCGGAGGGCCTACCTCATTGGTCGGCACTGAGTGTAACCCCGATGGGTGCTCAGACGAGTGCGCGGTCTCCCGCTGCCAGGCCGGCGTCGATCGCGTCCAGGCCCTCGGCCAGCTCCTCCTCCGACAGCGTCAGGGGCGGCGCGAATCCGATCAGGTTCCAGCGAAACAGGGGCCACACACGGCGTTCCAGGATCGCCGAACGCACCTGGGCCATCGCCGCACTGACCGGCTGCTCGGTCCGCTGCGGACTCAGCGGCTCCCGGGTCTCGCGGTCCCGCACCAGCTCCAGGCAGGCCAGCATGCCCACGCCCCGGACGTCACCGACGCAGGGATGGCGGCCGGCGAGCTCGCGCAGGCCGGCGATCAGCTTCTCGCCCATCAGCGCGGCCCGGGCGGCGAGCTCTTCTTCGATGTAGACCTCCAGCGTCGCGCAGCCGGCCGCACACGCGAGCGGGTGCGCGGCGTAGGTCAGGCCGCCGCCCAGGTAGTGGTCGTCGAAGTAGGCGGCCAGGCGGTCGCTCACGATGGTCGCGCCCAGCGGCACGTAGCCGGCGGTGATGCCCTTGGCCACCGTCATCAGGTCCGGCGTGACGCCCCAGACCTGGCCGCCGAACCACTTCCCGGTCCGGCAGAACCCGGTGATCACCTCGTCGAACACGAGCAGGATGCCGTACCGATCGCACAGCTCCCGCAGCCGGCGCAGGTAGCCGTCGGGCGGCGGCACGAACCCGCTGAGGCCCGTGACCGGCTCCACGATGATCGCGGCCACCGTCGAGGGGCCCTCGCCGACGACCGTCTGCTCCACGGCGTCGGCGCAGGCGAGCGTGCACGCGTCGCGGTCGCGGCAGAACGGGCAGCGATAGCGGTACGGGTCGAGCGTCTTGACGAACCCGACGCCTGCCGGCTCGGCATACACGCGCCGGTTCTCCCCGGTCGCGCTGATCGCGCCCAGCGTCGAGCCGTGGTAGCTCTGGTAGCGCGTGACGATCTTGTGCCGTCCGGTCGACTGCCTCGCGATGCGGATCGCGTACTCGTTGGCCTCCGTGCCGCCGTTCGTGAAGAACGTACGGTTCAGGTCGGCGGGCGTGACCTCCGCCAGCAGCTCGGCCAGACGAGCTGCCGGCAGGTTCATGAAATTGGGGCTGATCACGGGCAGCTCTGCCGCCTGCCGCCGGATCGCCTCGACCACCCTGGGGTGGCCGTGGCCGACGTTCATGTACGCGAGCTGGCCGCCCAGGTCGAGGTGGCGGCCGCCCGCGGCGTCGAAGAACCAGCAGCCGCTGGCCCCCGTGACGGTGAGCGGAGCGAGCGATCCCTGAGCCGTCCACGGATACAGACGGCGATCAGGAGGCGGCACGAATCCGATAATAGCCGGCGGGTATGCAGCTTCGCGAAGCCGACACCCTGGCGCTCTGCAATGCAGTCGTCGAACGCGCGCGTTCCAACGTGCCGTTCTACCGCGACCGCCTGCCGGACCGGCCGCTCGCGTCGCTCGAGCACGTCGCCGAGCTGCCCTTCACGACCAAGGACGACTTCCGGTCCAGCTACCCGTTCGCAATGTTCGCGGTGCCGGCCGAGCAGGTCGTGCGCGTGCACATGTCCAGCGGCACGACCGGCCGGCCCATCGTCACCGGCTACACGCGGACGGACCTCGACGGCTGGGCCGAGCGCATGGCGCGGGTCCTCGCGGCCGCGGAGGTGGGACCGGGGGACGTGCTCCAGAACGCGTACGGATACGGCCTGTTCACGGGCGGCCTGGGCTTCCATCTGGGCGCCGAGCGCGCCGGCTGCGTGGTGGTGCCCACCTCCAGCGGGGTGACCCAGCGCCAGGTCATGCTGCTGCGCGACCTCGGCACGACGGTGCTCGCGTGCACGCCCTCCTACGCGCTCGTCCTGGCCGAGGCGATCGCCGAGCAGGACGCGCGCGCCGACCTCCGCCTGCGCGCCGGCTTCTTCGGCGCCGAGCCGTGGACCGACGGCATGCGCGGCGAGATCGAGCGCGGCCTCGGGCTGGAGGCGTTCGACAACTACGGCCTGACCGAGCTGGGCGGCCCGGGCGTGGCGGTCGAGTGCCACCGTCACGACGGACTGCACCTATTCGAGGACCACTACTACGCGGAGGTCGTCGACCCGGAGACCGGGCGGCCGCTGCCGGCGGGAGCGCCCGGCGAGCTGGTCCTCACCTCGCTGACCCGCGAGGCCAGCCCCGTCGTCCGCTACCGCACGCGCGACCGCACGGTGCTCGTCGACGAGCCCTGCCCATGCGGCAGCCCGTTCCGGCGGATGCGCAAAATCGACGGCCGCACGGACGACATGCTCGTGGTGCGGGGCGAGAACGTGTTCCCCTCCCAGATCGAGGACATCCTGCTGGCCGTCGACGGCCTGACCGGGAACTACCAGCTGGTGGTCGACCGTGAGAGCCACCACCTGGACACGCTCCAGGTCCGGATCGAGTCGCGGCCCGACGCTGACCACGTTGGCCTCCGCGAG
>DASQZW010000102.1:0-35073 GCA_035638495.1 Terriglobales bacterium | reverse complement strand
TCGATCCAGGGCCAGTTCGAGGCGCCGTACGGGATCATGGGGCCGCCCACGCTCTTCCCGATCGGCGTGCTGCGCTACATGAAGACGTACGGTCTGACCCACGAGCAGCTCGCGTCGGTCGCGGTGGCCCAGCGCAAGTGGGCGAGCCGCAACCCGCGTGCGTACAAGCGCGAGCTGGTGACCGTGGACGACGTGCTGGCCTCGCCGATCATCGCGTACCCGATGCACCTGCTCGAGTGCTGCCTGGTCACGGACGGCGGGGGCGCGCTGATCCTGACCTCCGCGGCTCGCGCGGCCGCAATGGACCTGCCCAGTCCGCCGGTGTACGTCCTGGGCACCGGCGAGTCGGCGGAATCCCAGGTGATCTCGATGATGGAGGACTTCACGACATCGCGCGCCTTCCGCGTGGCGTCCGCGTCGGCGTTCGAGGAGGCGGGCATCACCCACTCCGACGTCGACCACCTGATGGTCTACGACGCCTTCGCGCACCTGCCGATCTACGGGCTGGAGGACCTCGGCTTCGTGGAGCGGGGCGAGGCGGGCGCGTTCGTCGCCGAGGGCAACACGGAGCCCGGCGGCCGGCTGCCGATGAACACGAACGGCGGCGGCCTGTCGTACACGCACACGGGCATGTACGGGATGTTCGCGATCCAGGAGTCGGTGCGGCAGCTGCGCGGCACGGCGCCCGCGCAGGTCCCGGACGCGAAGATCAGCGTGGCGCAGGGCGTCGGCGGCATGTTCATGAGCGCCGGGACGCTGGTGCTGGGCACGGCCGAGACGGTCTGAGGGCCCGTCGCCCTGCGCGATAATGGGCCGCCGATGGAGCTGAAGCGCGAGGTCCTGACCTCGGACATCCTCGATCCCAGGAACGACTACCGGCCCACGCCGACCGAGGTGGAGGTGCGCTGGGACCCGCTCCTCGGCTACAGCGCGCGGCTGGTCCGCGGCGGCGGGCAGCTGCTCCCGCCGTCGGACTTCGACCTGGAGGCGTTCGGCCGGGAGACCCAGGCCGGCTGCTTCTTCTGCCGGCCCCGGCTGGAGTCGGTCACCCCCCGGTTCCCGCCGGAGCTGATCCCCGAGGGGCGGATCGCGCGCGGTGAGGCGGTGCTCTTCCCGAACATCCAGGCGTACGCGCTGTACAGCTCGGTGTCGGTCTACTCTCCCGACCTCCACTACCTGCCGCTCGACCGGGTGACCGGCCCGATCGTCCGCGACAACCTGCTCGCCCAGGCCGACTTCGTGACGCGCATGACGCGTCATGACGCGCGCGCGAGGTGGGTGTCGATCAACGCCAACCACATGCTCCCGTCAGGCAGCTCGCTCTTCCACCCGCACATCCAGGGCGCGGTGGACCCGCACCCGACCACGGTGCAGGAGCTGCTCTCGCGTGTGCCGGCCGAGACCTTTCACGACTACCTGGAGACCGAGCGGCGGCTCGGCGAGCGCTACCTGGGCAGCCTGGGCGGCGTCGAATGGCTGGCCGGCTTCGCGCCGTTCGGCTTCAACGAGCTGCGGGCGCTGGTGCCGGGCGTGCGGTCGCCGGAGCAGCTCGACGAGGAGCGGGCAGGGGCGCTGGCGGAGGGCATCGCGCGGGCGCTCGGCCTGTACGCGGAACTGGGGCACCAGAGCTTCAACCTGGCCATCCAGGGCGCCCCGGTCGAGGGGCACGTGCTCAGCGTGCGTCTCGTGTGCCGGTCGAACGTCCAGCCGCTGTACCGCTCGGACGTGGCGTACTTCGAGCGGATGCACTGGCAGGCCATGGTCGACCGCACGCCGGAGGAGCTCGCCGAGCGGGCGGGAGACCGCTTCCGGGGCTGAACGCGTCACCCGCCACAGAACGACTCACTGGCGCATTTCGCGCAAGCGTGGTAAGTCATTCGACACGACGGGAGAAGAGAGGGGGCAGGGGCGCCTTCAGGGCGCCCCTGTTGTTTGTCGGAGGCCTGGCCGATGGTGTCCCCGAGGCGGGCGGGCCGTTTGCTTGCTCATTCGCCTCCCTCCCACGTCGGGTCCTCTCGCGAACCGGCGGGCCCGCCGCCCCGGGAAACACCGTCGGATGGATGTCTGATCGGACCTCTAGCCGACCTCCGCCGTGGAGAACACTCGCTCCTCGATGTCTCGCAGGTGGCGGAGCATCTCGCTGCGGGCGCCCTCGGGGTCGTGGCGGCGCAGGGCGGCCACGATGCGCCGGTGTCCGGCGAGCGAGTATGCCGGCCGGTCGTGCTGCTGGAGCGATCGCTCTCGGGACTGTCGCAGCAGGTCCACCAGCGTGTCCAGCGCCCGGAGCATGACGGTGTTCCGGGCCGCCTCGGCGATGCCGTTGTGGAACGCGACGTCCTCCTCGAGCGCGATGAACCCGGCCTCGACCTTGCGCCGCTGCTGCTCGAGGATCGCGTCCAGCTCGTCGAGCTCCTCGTCCGTGATCCGCGCGGCCGCGAATTCGGCCAGGGCCGGCTCCAGGACCCGGCGGACCTCCCACAGCTCACGCATCTGGGTCCGGCTCTGCAGCAGCATGAGGGCGAGGGGCTCGGCGAGCTCCTCGGCGCTGACGCTGCGCACGTAGGTGCCGTCGCCCTGGCGGCTCTCGATCAGGCCCATCTGCTCCAGCACGCGGATCGCGTCGCGCACGGAGTTGCGGCTGGCCTTGAACAGCTCGGCGAGCTCCCGCTCCGGGGGGAGGCGGTCCCCGGGCTTGATGCGGCCGGCCGCGATCAGCCCGCGGATCTGGTCGACGATCTCGTGGTAGACCTTGGTCTTCCTGACCTGCCGCACGCCGAGCATGTCGGTCACGATGCCGACCCCGCAGACTTGTTCAATGGTAGGACCATGTTGGAGGCGCCCGGCCGCGGGTGTCAAGTTGGCAGGTCGGTCCGGGTCAGGACGAGTCGGCTCGGATGACGTGCTTCCGCCGGCGGACGCCTCATTTGACGGAATTCGGTGCTTCAGCCAGCGGAAGCACGTCTCCCTTACGCGGCCGCCTCCGCGCGCAGCCGGGGCAGCACGTCCGCCGCGACGCGCTCCAGCACGTCCAGCTGGTCGTCCCGCGGGTGGTCCAGGATGAACTCCTCGATGCCCGCCTCCCGGTAGCGCCCGACCACGTCCTCGAACGCGTCGGTCGAGGACCAGGGGTCGTCGTCCGCGCGCGCCACCCAGTAGTAGAGCGAGCGGACGATCTCGCGCGGGTCCCGGCCGATCGCCGCGCAGGCCTCGTCCAGGATCGCGCCGCGCGACCGGATCTGCTCGGCGGTGCCGAAGGAGTTCCAGGCGTCGGCGTACCTGGCAACGATCCGGAGCATGCGCGGCCCGTGCGCGCCCAGCGTCAGCGGCGGTCGCGGTCGCTGGAGTGGGCCGGGCCGGAACGCGGCGTCACGAAGCTGGTAGTACCGGCCCTCGTACGTCGTGAACTCGTTCCGGAGCAGGCTGTCCACGACCTGGACCGCCTCTCGGAAGCGGTCGACCAGCTCGCGCGGCGGCGGGAAGTCGATGCCGTACATCGCGTGCTCCGGCTCGTACCACCCCGCCCCCAGCCCCAGCTCCAGGCGACCGCCTGACACGTGGTCGACGGTGACCGCCTCCTTGGCCAGCAGCGCCGGATGGCGGAACGTGTTGCTGCTGACGAGCACGCCGACCCGGATCCGCTCCGTGCGGGCGGCCAGCGCGGCCAGCAGCGTCCAGCCCTCCAGGTACGGGCCGTCGGGACGGCTCGGCTGGACGTAGTGATCGCAGTCCCACGCACTGTCGAACCCGAGCCGCTCGAACAGCCGCCAGCGCTCCACCGTCTTCTCCCACGAGAGGTTCTGGTCTGTGCACAGGCCGAAACGAACCCGCTGAATCATGGAGGGAGTGTAGGCTCGGCCTTGCGATGAGGGTGCCAGAGACGCTGCTGATTCCTGGTCCGGTGTCGGTGAGCGACGAGGTGCTCACGGCGCTGGCCCGACCTGTGCCCGCCCACTACGGCCACGACTGGGTAGAGCTCTATCAACGACTGACCGCCGACCTCGCCGACATCTTCCGGACCGCCGGGGACGTCGTGCTGCTGTTCGGTCCCGGCACGGCAGCGCTGGAGACCTGTCTCGCCAGCGCGCTGGCGAGCGGCGACGAGCTCCTGGTCGGCACCAATGGCCTGTTCGGCGACCGGCTCGCCGAGGTGGCGCGGGCGCTCGGCCTGGTGGTCCATCCGGTCACCGCCGGCGAGCGCGAGCCGATCGGGCCCGCGGACGTGGTCGACGCGCTGGAGCGGCACCCGGCTGCCCGGGCCTTCGCCGTCGTGCACCACGAGACGAGCCTGGGGCTGCTCAACCCGGTCCGAGACCTCTGCCAGCTGGCCAGGGAGCGGGGCCTGCTGACGATCGTCGACGCGGTCGCGTCGCTCGGCGGCGTCCCGCTGGAGATGGACGCGTGGGGCATCGACCTCTGCGCCACCTCCGGCAACAAGTGTCTCGGTGCCCCGGTCGGGGTGGCTCCCATCGCGGTGGGGCCGCGCGGCTGGGCCGCGGTGGACGACGGCCGCCGCAAGATCGCCGGCTGGTACCTGAACCTGGCCACCTGGCGGCGCTTCGGGAACATGTGGGCGGGCTGGCACCCCAGCCCCACCACCATGCCCAGCAACGCGTGCGTGGCGCTCGCGGCCGCGGTCGGCGAGGTGCTGGAGCGGGGCCTGGAGGCGCACCAGGCGCGTCTGGCCCGGGCCGCCTCCAGGGTCCGCGAGGGACTGGGCGAGATGGGGTTCCAGATGGTCATCCCGGACGCCTGCGCGTCGCCCGTCACGACGGCGGTGTGGGCGCTGCCGTCGATGGACGTCGACGACTACCTGGAGTGGCTGCGCCGCGAGCGGGGCATGCGGGTGGGCGGCGGCCTGGGCCCGCTGGCCGGCCGGTCGTTCCGTGTCGGGCACATGGGCCGCGCCGCCGAGCCCGGTGTGGTCGACCTGTACCTGCGAGCGACGTCGGAGTACCTGGCGCTCCACCACTGAGCGCGGTTGCGTGCGCTCGGTGTCGCCCTGAGCTACGGTGAGGCCGGGGTCCGGTCGACTTCGGCGCCGTCGAGCGCGATGTCGGCGACCAGGTTGCCGACGAAGTCCGCGTAGACGGCGACCACGTCCAGGCTGTCGGGGTCAATGAAGTGCTGCTGCGCGATTCCGAACATGAACGCCGTGATCTCGGCGGCCCGCGCGTCCACGTCGAAGCCTTCCCGGATCTCGCCTCGCTGCTGCCCGGTGCGGATGGCGCGCGCGAGGCCGCCGCGGATGTACTGGTACCGCGCGCGGAAGTAGCGGCCGACGCGGTCGTCCTCCAGGCTCTCGGCCTGCAGCACGTGGGCGAGCTTCGTGAAGTTCGGCTCGCGCTGAATGCCGTGTCCCAGGTCGGCCAGCCTTCGCAGCGCGGCCAGCCCGCCGTCCGAGAAGCAGCGGTCGAGCAGCGTGCGCGCCTTGCGGTCGCGCTCCTCCAGCACCGCGAGCAGCAGGTCGCGCCGGGTGCGGAAGTGGTACAGGACGGCCGCGTGCGACGTGCCCACTCGCTGGCCCACGTCCCCCAGGGTCACCGCGTTGGGGCCACGCTCGCCAACCAGCTCCAGGGCCGCGGCGATCATGGCCTGTCGGCGCTCGTCACCGCGCTGCCGCATCGACCTGCGCGAATGGTACGCCAGCCCAGGTTCCGTGGCAGCGGGGCGCGTGCCGCGGCCCCGGGACATATCTCAAAATTGTCTCGGCCGGCGGACGGCGGGAACGGAGGGCGGGCGATGAGCGAGCCGATCGAGCTGAACGAGACCCAGCGGGAGACGCTGCGCGCGGTGTGCGACACGGTCGTGCCCCGGATCGAGCGCGGCGACGATCCCCAGGGGTTCTGGGCGCGGACCGCGTCCGACGTCGGGGTGGACCGGGCTCTCGAGCTGCTGATCGGGGGGCTCCCCGAGGACCTGGCCGTCGGCCTGTTCTTCCTCCTCGAGGTGCTGGCCGCGCAGGGATTCGCCGCCGCCTCGCTGGAGGAGCGCGAGCGTCAGCTGGAGGGCCTGGCGGAGCTCTCGCCCGACGCGGGTCTCGGCGTCGATGCCTATCGCCAGCTGACGCTGCTGCTCCACTACGGCCTGGCCGACGCGGCGGGGAGCAACCCGAGCTGGACCGTGCTGGGCTATCCGGGGCCGCTCGGCCCGGCGCCCGACGAACCGAAGGTGATCCGCCCGGTCCCGACCACCGGCGCGGCGCTGGAACTGGAGGCGGACGCCTGCGTGGTCGGGTCCGGCGCGGGTGGTGGGGTGGTGGCGGCAACGCTGGCCGGGGCCGGGATGCGGGTGGTGGTGCTGGAGGCCGGCGGGTACTTCGACCAGGCGGACTTCGACCAGCTCGAGCTGACCGCGATGCGCAACCTGTTCTACCGCGGCGGCCTCGCCACCAGCGTCGAGGGCGTCGCGCTGCTGGCCGGCTCCTGCCTCGGCGGCGGCACCACGGTGAACTGGACGAACTGCGTCCGGCCCAACGCGCGCGTCCGTGCGGAGTGGGCCGCGGCGGGCCTGGACGGCGTGGACGGACCGGACTTCGACGAGCACCTGGAGGCCGTGCTGGCGCGCATCTCGGCCACGGACAGCTGCAGCGACCTCAACGACCCGAATTCGCGGCTCGCCGAGGGCTGCGAGGCCCTCGGGTGGTCGTTCAAGCGCGCCGTGCGAAACACCGACCCCGCCACGTACGACCCCACGTCCGCGGGGTACCTGGGGTTCGGCGACGCCACCGGGAGCAAGCAGGGCACGCTCAAGACGTACCTGGCCGACGCGTTCGAGCACGGGTCGCAGTTCGTGGTGCGCTGCCGTGCGGACCGCGTCGTCAGCCGGGACGGCCGCGCGGCCGGCGTCGAGGCGACGTGCGCGGACGGCACGCGGGTGACGGTCCGCTGCCCGCGCGTCGTGGTCGCGGCGGGCGCGCTGGAGTCACCGGCGCTGCTGCTCCGCTCGGGCATCGGCGGCCCCGCGGTCGGTCGCGGCCTGCGCGTCCACCCGGTCGCCGCGATGTACGGCGTGTACGAGGCCGGGCAGCGTGGCTGGTGGGGCGCGCCGCAGACCGGCATCTGCGACGAGTTCGCGAACGCGGAGGACGGGCACGGCTTCCTCGTCGAGTGCGTGCAGTACGCGCCCGGCCTGATCGCGTCCAGCCTGCCCTGGCGCTCGGGCGCGCAGCACAAGGAGGCGATGACGCAGCTCCGGCACGCATCGACGTTCATCTTCCTCATCCGCGACCGCGGGGACGGCCGGGTGACGGTCGACGCGTCCGGTGAGGCGGTGCACAGCTACCGCGTCGAGGACGAGCTCGACCAGCGCAGCTTCCGGGGTGGCCTGGCGGCGCTGGCGAGGCTGCACGAGGCGGCCGGCGCGCGCGAGATCCACGCGCTGAGCCGCGCGCCGCTCGCGTGGCGCCGCGGCGGCGACCTGGACGGGTTCGTGCGCGACCTGCAGGCGCTGCCGACGCGGCCCGACGCGATGCCGATCTTCAGCGCCCATCAGACCGGCTCGTGCCGCATGGGGGAGGACCCGGCATCCAGCGTGGCCGGCCCGTGGGGCGAGCTGCACGACTGCCGGGGCGTCTGGATCGGCGACGGCAGCGCGTTCCCCAACGCGACCGGGATCAACCCGATGGTCACGATCATGGCGCTGGCGCGTCGCACCGCGTTCGCGATCCGGGCGGCCGGGTGACGGCGAGGTCTGCCGGGAGACGGCGCACCGCCGAGTCCGAGGGCGCGCAGCGAGTCCTGGTGGAGGGGGTCGAGCCGCCGGCGGACATTCCGCCCGCCGTCTTCGTCGCGGCGCTGCAGACGTACCTGGAGATGCGGCGGCTGGACATGCGCGCGCTGGCCGCCGAGCTCGGCATGGGCCGCTCGTCGCTGTACCGGAAGGTCAGAAGCCGCGACAACCTGCTGGGCGCCGTGCTGTGGTACCTGACGCGCCGAGCGATCGCGCGGGCGGTCGAGGCGTCGAGCGGCCTGCGCGGCCCGGCCAGGGTGGTCGCAGTGGTGCACCACTTCCTGCACGACGTGCACTCGCAGGCGGCGCTGCGGCGGTTTCTCCAGGACGAGCCTGAGGCAGCCCTGCGCATCCTGACGTCGAAGCGCGGCGTCGTGCAGCAGCGCGTCATCAGGGCCGTGGAGCGCCTCCTGGCGGACGAGGAGGCGCAGGCTGACGCGCGGCTCACGCTGGACCGGGCGACGCTCGCCTACGTCATCGTGCGCATCGGAGAGAGCTTCCTGTACGCGGACGTCATCGCCGACAACCAGCCGGACGTGGACCGCGCGGTCGAGGTGGTCGCCCAGCTGCTGGGCACGACGGTGCCCCGGCTGCGATCCCCGGCCGGCGGACGGCAGGGCTGATCGCACTCGAAACTGGTCGTCTGCTGGGACAGATGCTAGTGTGTGCCGGCACGGCGGCAGCCGTCCGGACCTCGAGGATCAACTGGTGGGGGAGAACGCCGCCGGCCCGGAGGCCGGCGGCTCTCACGCCGGGTGGGGCGTTCAGCCCCTCAGCCCCTCAGCGCCGGCTGGCGGTGATGCGGTCCAGCTCGGCCTGGTCCTCCTCGCTCGGCGTCCAGCCCGTCGCCGCGACGTTGGCGGCCACCTGCTCCGGGGACGTGGCGCCGGCGATGACCGACGTCACCTCCCGCCGCGAGGCCAGCCAGCCGAGCGCCACCGCGAGCAGCGTCGTGCCCCGCTTGGCCGCGAAGCGCTCGAGCTCCTCGACCACGTCGAAGTTGCGGTCGGACAGCATCTGCGCACCCCGCGGGCTGCGGCCCAGGCGCGTGCCCTCCGGCGCCGGCTCGCCGCGGCGGTACTTGCCGGTCAGCAGCCCGCTGGCGAGCGGAAAGAAGGGCAGGAAGCCGTTCTCGAAGCGCCGGCACGCCGGCAGCACCTCGCGCTCGACGGCGCGCTCCAGCAGGCTGTAGTGGTTCTCGGCGGCCACGAACCGGGCGAACCCGCGGTCTCGCGACGTCCAGTCCGCGTCCGCGATCTGCCAGCCGGCGAAATTGGAGCTCGCGATCGCCCGCACCTTGCCCTCGTCTATCAGCCGCTGGAGCGCCTCGAGCGTCGCCTCGATCTGCGTGTTCGGGTCCGGCCGATGGAGCATGTAGACGTCGATGTGGTCCATCTCCAGGCGGCGGAGGCTGGCCTCGACCGCGCGGCCCACGTGCTCGGGCGAGGCGCCGCGATGCTCGGGGTGCTCCGGGTCGGCGGGCGAGCCGAACTTGGTCAGCACCACCGCCTCGTTCCGCCGGCCCTTCAGCGCGGCGCCGAGATGCCGCTCGCTCTCGCCCATGCCGTACACGTCGGCCGAGTCGAACAGGTTGACCCCGAGGTCCAGCCCGGCGTGCACCACGCGCGCGCTCTCGGCCGCGTCGAGCCGCATGCCGAAGTTGTTGCAGCCCAGGCCCGCGACGGTGACCTGGATGCCGGAGTCGCCCAGCGGACGCGCGGCCAGCGTTTGCGCCATCGGTTTCCCTACCTCCTCACCAGCAGCAGGTGCCTCACCCAGCCCTGGATGCCCTCCACGGCGATCCCGAAGGAGTCGCCGCCGTCCTCGGTGAGCCAGACGCTGCCGTCGTTCGTGCCGACGTAGAAGGAGTCCGGGGCGCCGGGATCACCAGCGGCGCACGTGAGCGCCGGCCGCATGATGTCCGGCAGGCCGCCGGACAGCCGCCGCCACGTTCGACCGCCGTCGTCACTCCGGTAGCACGCCGCGCAGGCTCCCTCGGGCCGCCCCGCGGAGGCCGCCGGGCCGCATTCCGACGTTGCGGCGAACGCCACGTCGGGGCGATCGGGATGCTGCACCACGCAGGTCACGTACCGATGCTGCAGGCCCTCGGACGAGGGCGCGAACGTGCAGCCGCTGTCTTCGCTGCGGTACACGCCGGTGCCGGAGCTCGCCAGCACGACCTCGGGTTTCCCGGGCAGCAATGTCGTGGCAAGACACGCGCCCTGGATTCCGTCCCGCACGGCCGTCCAGGTGGCGCCGCGGTCCTCGCTTCGGAGCAGCCCGGCCGCCTCGACGGCGGCCAGCACCACGTCGCCGCTGAGAGAGACGTGGCGCAGGCGGGCCGGCGGCTCCGCCGGCTGATCCGGCTCGGCGACCGTGGCGCAGGCGCTCCACGTCGCCCCGGCGTCACCGCTCCGGAACAGCGCGGCCGGCTCGGCCCCGTACCAGAGGTCGCCCGAGCGCGGGTGACGGGTCAGGCACCAGCCGGCCAGCCGGTCGATCCCCTCGTTGGACTCGCGCCAGGTGACGCCCTCGTCCCGGGTGACCAGAACGCCGCTGTCCGCGGTGCAGGCCCACCAGCGGCGCGGTTCGGCGCGATCGACCAGCAGGCCCCGGACCCCACCCAGTCCGGCCAGGGCCAGGCCCTCGGCGCGCCAGCGACCATCGTCGCCGGGCCGCGCCCGATACAGCGCGTGGTCGGTCCCCACGTAGAGCGTGCGTTCGTCGGTCATCGGTGGCTTGCTGGCCGGCAGCATACTCGGCCGGACGGCGAGCCGCGATGGAGACAGTCAGTTCCGGCCGCTCAGGACCCGCCGGGCGGCCGCCACCAGCGTGGGGTCCGCCCCCGAGGCGCCGCGCAGCCAAACGATGACGCCGTGGCCGGCCAGCCGCACCGACACCACGGACGCTACCGGGAGGAAGCCGACCGTTGCGAACGTCCGGTTGGACACCTCGTTGGTCGAGGTGGCGCCGATCCAGACGCGCCGCTGGCCCTCGCCGGCCAGCGTATCCGCGATGCGCCGCAGCAGGCTGCGATACAGGCCCTGGCCGCGGTAGCGCGGCACGGTCGCACAGTCCCAGACATACGACTCCCCTGCCGGGATGGACAGGTCTCTGGCCAGCTCGCCGACGCGCTCGCGGTGGGCCGAGATCCAGCAGTAGCTGGCGACGTCGTCGCCCTGCCAGGCCGCCACCACCCGGCAGCCGCGGGCCATCCGACCGACGACCTCTGACTCGGGGACCTCCATCGCGGCAGCCAGCAGCGCGGCCTCGGCGCCGCCCACGGGGCCGATGTGCACGCCGGGGCGCAGGTCGACCCGGCCATTGCCGGCCGGCAGGTCCAGTGCCCACAGGGCGCCTCGTTCGACCCCCCAGCGGCTGCTCATCGCGAGTTACTCAAGCGCGCGGACCCCGGCACGTCAAGTTCACTCGTGCGACATGCGGGACGGGAAGGCGATTGACGCACCGCCATCGTGGCTCTAACGTGCTGGTGGCGCTGAAGAGGACCTCCACCGACATGGGCCCGGTCACCTTGCGGAGGCCGGGCTCGCCCTCAGCCCCGGTACGCTCGGGCCTGGATTCCGTACAGCTCCGCGTACAGTCCGCCGCGGCCCATCAGCTCCTCGTGGCCGCCCACGTCCACCACCCGCGACCCGTCCAGGACCACGATCAGGTCGGCCATGCGCACCGTCGAGAACCGGTGCGAGACCAGCACCGTGACCCGACCCTCGGCGCCGTCGGCCCGGGCCGCTGCCGCGAACCGCTCGAACAGCGCGTGCTCGGCCTCTGCGTCCAGCGCCGCCGTGGGCTCGTCCAGCACGCAGAGCAGGGGCGCGTCGCGCATCAGGCCGCGCGCGAGCGCCAGGCGCTGCCACTGCCCGAACGAGAGGTCGACGCCCTCCTCCCAGGTCGGGCCGAGCTGGGTGTCGAGGCCGCGCGGCATGCGCTCCACCACGTCGCCCGCGCCGGCCCTGGCGACGGCCGTCTCCAGCGCCGGCCGGTCCTCCAGCCGCGCCAGGTCGCCCACTCCGACCGTGTGCGCCGCCCGCAGCTCGAACCGGCAGAAATCCTGGAACGCGCCGGCCAGCCGCGACCGCCAGGCGTCCGCAGGCATCCGGGCCAGGTCCACGCCGTCCACCAGGATCCTGCCCGCGGTCGGTTCGTAGAAGCGGCAGAGCAGCTTCACGAGCGTGCTCTTGCCGGCGCCGTTCTCCCCGACGACGGCCACCACAGAGCCGGCGGGAAGCTCGAGGTCGACGTCGCGCAGCACGAGGGCATCGGTACCCGGATAGCGGAACGAGACACCCTCCAGCCGGATGCCGCGGCTCAGCAGCGCCGGCGCCACGGCCGGCGTCCCCCCGCCGGCGTGCGCCGAGCGCGCGTAGTCCTCCAGCCAGACGAGGCGGCGCGCCGCGTCCAGCGTCCACCGCAGGAAGTCCGCCTCCGAGACGGTGAGGCCGAAGAAGCGCGCCAGGTTCGCGCCCGCCGCCAGCACCAGCAGCACACTGCCGGCCGACGCGTGCAGTCGGGTGGCGACCAGGACCACGGCGCCGACGTACGCGGCGCCGAAGAGCGTCCACGCGGCCGCGTGCCACACCGCGCTGGCCCACCGCGCACGGGCGACCGCCCGGTACCAGGAGATCGTCGCCGTCCGGTGGCGGGCCTCCAGCACCGCGCCGGCCCGCCCGACCCGCACCTCCTTGCCTGGCCCGGCGGTCGTGCCCACCTCGAACAGGTGGCGGGCCAGGCGGCGGTGCGGCGCCGCGCGCTCCTCGGCCGCCCGCTCGCTGCCGGCTCGCCAGTTCGCGACGAGCACGGTGGGCACCGCGAACGCGGTCAGCAGGATCAGCGCCGGGCTGACCGACGCCAGGAGCGCGACGGTGAAGGCGAGCCGGGCGATCGAGCCCGCGGTGTTCATGAACGCTCGGTAGAAGTGGTTCAGGAGAAACACGTGGTCGCGCAGCAGCTGCAGGCGATCAAGGTACTCGGGCCGCTCGTGGTGCTCGATGCCGGGCACCGCGGCGTGCAGCCGCGCCACGTGGGCCTCGAGGGCCACCGTGGCCCGTTCGCGGAACCGGATCTCGAGCCGCGCCCCGAGCGTGGCCAGCAGCCAGCCGGCGATCAGCGAGGCGCAGAGGCCGCCCGCGCCCCATGCGACCAGGTCCGCACGGTGCTGAAGCGCGCCGTCGGCGAACAGCTTCAGCCAGAGGGCGCTGAGGGAAGCCGGCACCCAGGACCCGGCCACCAGCGCGAACGAGAGCACGAGCAGCGCCGGCTCGGCGCGGTAGGCGATCTGCATGGCGCGCCACAGCGCCACCCGGGTGGGCGGGAGGTCAGACCTCGAGCGCATCGACCCGGTCGTCCTCCGTGAACCTCGCCGCCTGCAGGTCGAACATCGTCCGGTAGCGGCCGCCCCTGGCCATCAGCTCGTCGTGCGATCCGAGCTCCACGACCCGTCCCGCCTCCAGGACACAGATGCGGTCGGCGTGGCGCACGGTCGAGAAGCGGTGCGAGACGAGGATGGTCGTGCAGCCGCGGGTGGCTTCGAGGATCCGGTCGAAGACCTCGGCCTCGCCCCGGACGTCGAGCTGAGCGGTCGGCTCGTCCAGGATCACCACGCCCGCTCCCAGCCGCACCGCGCACAGCGCCCGCGCCAGCGCCACCCGCTGCCACTGTCCGCCGGACAGGTCGGTGCCGCCGTCGTACGCCCGGGACAGGATCGTGGGCAGGGCGGCCAGGCCGGTCGCCCTGGCCTGGTCGAGAGCGGCGAGCACGTCCGCGTCCGGCGCGCCGCCGGGCGCCACGTTGTCCCGCAGCGGCAGTTCGTAACGCACGTAGTCCTGGAAGACCGCGGCCGTGCGCGCCCGCCAGCCGTCCAGGTCGAGCTCGCACAGGTCGGCGCCGTCGGCCAGGATCGCGCCCCGCTGCGGGTCGTACAGCCGGCAGAGCAGCTTGGCGAGGGTCGTCTTGCCGGCGCCGTTCTGCCCGACGATGGCCAGCGACGAACCGGCCGGGATGGACAGCGAGAGCCCGTCGAGAACCGGCCGTTCGGAGCCCGGGTAGGTGAACCGGACGTCGCGGAACTCGATGGCGCGGGCGGGCATCGCGGCGGCCACTGGGCGGGAGCCCGCGGGCAGCGCGCCGGCGGTGCGCATCCGACCGGCCAGGTCCAGCACGCCGGGCACCGGCTGGGCGCTCTGCCGGAACCACCAGTCGACCTCGCCGAACGCGAGCGCGCTGGCGCCGGCCGCGGCCTGCGCGAACACGACCAGCGGGCCCAGCCCGAGGTGGCCGGTCAGCGCGTCATGGGCCAGGAACCCGAACAGCACCGCGTTCGGTACGACCACCGCGACGATGCCCCAGCGCAGCGGGCCGAGCCGGAGGCGCCGGGCCTCGAAGAGCGCCTCGACCATGCGCAGGCGCCGCGACGTGAAGCGCTCGACGACCCAGTCGACCATGCCGAAGAGGCGCACCTCCTTGGCCGCCGGCGCGTACACGGCGAGGCGGTAGGCGTAGTCCACGTGGCGCTGCGCGGCCACCACCGAGCGGTCGCTCCAGGCCTGCCAGACGGAGGCGTCGCGGAGCAGCACGTGGGTCGCGATCCAGCCCGCCCCGACCAGCAGGCCGGCCCACCAGGCGTAGGCCGAGAGCAGCAGGGCCTGCGCGAGGCCGCCGGCCACGTCCGCGAAGCCGGTGCCGATCGTGGGCATCGATCTGGTCAGCGGTGGCCCGGCGATGCCGAGGTCGAAGTCGCGCGCGATCGAGAGGTCGTCGGCCAGGTCGGGCGACTCCAGGTGGGCGAGGCCGGCCGGCGTGACGCAGGCGTCGAGCAGGCGCTCGTGCAGCCACGCCGAAGTGCGCGCCCCGAGGCTGGCGCCGACCGCCTCGTGCACCGGGCCGAGCGCGCTCATGCCCACGAAGGTCACCGCGGTGGCGGCCAGCGGGAGCACGAGCGAGCGGCCGGACTGCACGGCGCCGACCGTCGCGCCCATCGCGACCGCGAAGCCGGCCGGGAGCACGCCCCTGGCCACGATCATCGCCCACCAGGCGGCCGCCAGCCCGCGCGACGCCCTCGGCAGGACGCCGAGGAACCGCCACTCAGCGGACGCGCGGAGGCGGGCAAGCATTTGCGTACACGTTATCAAATTGATCCGACGGACGTCCTCGGAGCGAGCGGAATGCGGCACCTGGGCGTTGAATACCTCAATCGATGCGATCGATGCGGATCGGCGTGACCGGCCACCGGTTCCTGTCGGAGCGGACGAGCCGCCTCGTCGAGCAGGCGCTCGTGGATCGGCTCGTCCGCCTGCCCGGGGAGTCGCTCGTGGGGATCACCTGCCTCGCCGAGGGGGCGGACCAGCTGTTCGCGCTGGCCGTCCTCCGGCTCGGCGGGACGCTCGAGGTCGTGCTCCCGGCCGCGCGATACCGCGAGGAGCAGACCCCCGAGCAGCGGCCCAGGTTCGATCGGCTCGTGGCGCAGGCGTCGACCGTGGACGTGCTCGGGTACGACGAGTCCACCTGCGAGGCATATTCGGACGCCGGCCGCCGGGTCGTCGAGCGCTCCGACGTGCTGCTGGCAGTCTGGGACGGCCATCCGGCGCGCGGGTCGGGCGGAACGGGCGACGTCGTGGCCTACGCGCGGACGCGGAGCACCCCGGTGGAGGTGGTCTGGCCACCGGGGGCGGAGCGCTGACGCGTATCCTCGTGGGGAGCCGCGTCGACGGAGAGGAGTAGGGAGCTCCTGCGGGCCTCAGAGAGCCGCCGGCCGCTGCGAAGGCGGTGCCCGGGCCTCCCGAACGACACTCCCGAGCGGTGGTCCTTGGAACGAGGCCGCGCCGGCCACCGGCGCGGCGAAGTGCGGTGGCACCACGGGCCGCGCCCCGTCCGCACCAGGGCGCGTTTCCTACCAGGAGCATCGCATCGTGGAACGGACCTGGACGAGCGAGCTTCCGCGCCGCTGCGGCGAGCGCGTGCTGCTGAAGGGCTGGCTCCACCGCCTGCGGCGGCTGAGCGGCGTGAGCTTCCTCGTGCTGCGGGACGCCCGCGGCCTCGCCCAGGTGGTGATCGACGACGCCGACCTCGCGGCCGCGCTGGACCGGCTCCACTCGGAGTCCGTGCTGGAGGTCGAGGGCGTGGCGGCGCCGGCGGCCCAGGCGCCGGCCGGCGTCGAGGTCCGCCAGCCCCGGGTTCGCGTGCTGGTTGCCGCGGCGGCGCCGCCCCCGGTGCCCCTGTTCCAGCCCACCCTTCGGGCCCAGCTGCCGACCCTGCTCGACCACGCCCCGGTCACCCTCCGCCATCCTCGCAGCCGCGCGCGTTTCGAGGTGACCGCGGCCACGATGGCGGGCTTCCGGGCCAGCCTGCGAGCACGGGGCTTCGTGGAGATCCAGACCCCCAAGCTCGTGGCGGCGGCGACGGAGGGAGGGGCAAACGTTTTCGGGGTCGAGTACTTCGGGCGGCGCGCGTTCCTGGCCCAGAGCCCGCAGTTCTACAAGCAGATCATGGTCGGGGTGTTCGAGCGGGTGTTCGAGGTCGGGCCCGTGTTCCGCGCCGAGCCGCACGACACCCCCCGCCACCTGAACGAGTACGTCTCGCTGGACGCGGAGATCGGCTTCATCCGCGACCACCGCGACGTGATGGCGGTCCTGCGCGACGCGATCGCCGGCATGGCGGAGGCGGTCCGGATCGAGGCGGCCGGCGCGGTGGCCCTCCTCGACCTGACGGTGCCGGAAATCCCCGACGCGATCCCTTCCGTCGACTTCCGCGATGCGCAGCGGCTGATCTCGGCGGTGACCGGCGAACGTCTGGAGGGCGAGCCCGACCTGGCGCCGGCCCACGAGGCCTGGCTCGGCGAGTGGGCGCGGCGCGAGCACGGCAGCGAGTTCCTGTACGTGACCGGCTTCCCGATGGCGAAGCGGCCGTTCTACACCCATCCGGACCCGGCTGACGCCGACTTCACGAACAGCTTCGACCTGCTCTTTCGCGGTCAGGAACTGGTCACGGGCGGCCAGCGGCTGCACCGCCACGAGGACTACCTCGCCGCGCTGGCGGCGCGCGGCCAGGACCCGGAGCTGTTCTCCGGCTACCTGGAGGCGTTCCGACACGGGATGCCGGCGCACGGCGGCTTCGGCATGGGCCTCGAACGCTGGGTCTCGCGCCTGGTCGGGGCGGCCAACATCCGCGAGGTGGCGCTGTTCCCACGCGACCTGAGTCGCCTGACGCCATAATGTCTCGATCCTACGGCCTGACTGGTGCGTTGTTTCGACGATGCAGTACGGAGAACTGATCACCCGATCCTTCTCGATCATCTGGCGCCACAAGTACCTGTGGCTGCTGGCGATCCTGGGCGGCGCCGACGTGGGCGCCGGCGAATTCCCCGGCGGCAACTTCAACGGCCTGGGGAACGTCTTCAACGGCGGTTCGCCGTCCGGAACGGCCACCGCCGGCAGCCCGCCGTCGTTCCAGGACGCGTCCAACGCGTTCGGCCAGTTCGTGCTGAACAACCTGGGCCTGATCGTGTCCCTGGGCGTGCTCGCGGTGGTCGTCGGGATCCTCTGGTTCCTGCTGTCGTGCGTCACCACCGGCGCGCTGGTGCGGGCGACCGCGGAGCACGACGCCGATCGCCCGTTCGACCTGGGCCTCGCCTGGCGGACGGGACTCGGCACGTTCGGGGCCATCCTCGGCCTGCGGCTGATCGGCCTGCTGTGGGGCGTGCTGGTCCTGGGCGTGCTCGCCGGCACGATCGCGCTGGCCGTTGCCGCCTTCGTAGGCGGCCAGAACGCGACGGGAGGCCTCGTGATCTTCCTGGGCCTGCTGGTGCTGGCGGTGCTTTTGCTGGCGTCCATCCCGATCGGGATCGCGTTCATCCTGGGCACGCGGGCCATCGTGCTCGAGCAGCGCGGCCCGCTGTCGGGGCTCGGCCGCGGGTTCCAGCTGCTCGGGTCGCGCCTGGGCCGGGCCCTGCTGGTCTGGCTGCTCCAGGTCGGTCTGGCGCTCGCGGCCGGCTTCGGCCTGGCCATCGCGCTCATCCCGGTGTACCTGATCCTGACCATCGCGGTCGTCGCGGCCGCTGTGGCCGGCGGCGCCGGGGCGGGCGTTGGCGTCGGGATCCCGCTGGGGCTGCTCCTGCTCGCGGTGACCGTGGTCGTCGGCGGCGTCGTGAACTCGTACTTCTCCGCGTACTGGACGCTGGCGTTCCGCCGCATGGAGGTCGACGCGCCCCCGCCGGTCGCGTGGCCGCAGACCCCCTACTACGGCCCGCCGCCCTCCGGGTGAGCGGGCGCCTCGGCGAAGCGCTTCAGCCGCATCAGCGCGTCCACCGGGCCGCGCTCGAGCTCCCGCCCCAGCAGCCTCCGGACCAGCCAGCCCCGCCATCCAGGCGGGAGGGAGAAGTCTCAACCGAACCGCACGAGCGTCCGCCCTTCGCCCGCCTCCGCAAACGTCATCACCTCGTCGTTGACGACGCCGAACGGGAGCGCGACCACCAGGTGCAGGCGATGACGCTCCGCGTCGACCTCCCGGACGGAGATCCTGACCGCGAACGTCCAGCCCAGCGCCCGCGTCACCAGGTGCAGCTCCTGTCCGGCCGACGCCGGCCCGGGCGGCTCGGCCGTGACCAGGGATGCGTCGGCCCAGAGATCGAAGCCCTGGGGCTGCGTCACGATCTCCCAGACGCGCTCCACGGGCGCGTCGACGACGGTGGACGGGCAGACGGACACGATGGCCATTACACGCATTCTCCTCCGCCGGACGACCGGAGCCGCGTCTACGCGAAGCGCGCGAACGCGATCTCGGTCCGGTTCGGCGTGCCCGCCGCGGTCGTCCGTACGTATGCCGCGGCGAACACGGTCCCCAGCCCGACCAGGCCCTCGTAGTCGCCGATGAACGGGCCCTCGCCCGTGGCGACGGGGGCCGCATGCAGGTCGAACGGCCGGTCGAGCTGGCGCGAGCGCCACGTGCGTCCGTGGTCGGCCGACGTGCCGGCCCAGACCTGCGTGCCCAGGCCGGGACCGGCCGCGGCGTCGCGCAGGTCGTACCAGGTGACGCCCAGGCGGCCGTCGCCCGCCACCGCCAGCGCCGGGAGGAACGGCTGCGCGGCCTCTTCGACCACCGGCGACGCCTCGCTCCAGGTCCGGCCGCCGTCGCTCGAGCCGCTCGTCCAGATCGCCGAGGACCCGTCTCGCCGGTTCTCGAACCACGCCGCGTACGCCCAACCCCCTCCCGCGGCCGCGGCCACGTCCTGCCCGAAGGCGCGGATCGTCCTGCCGGTATCGGGGTCGGTGGTCTGTGTGATCGCGAAGGACGCGATCGTGGCGGGCGCAGCCCAGGTCCTCCCTCCGTCCGTGGACCGGAGGACGCCCACCTGGCCCTGGTGACCCGACTGCAGCGGCGCTCCCTGCGAGAACACGTCCAGGAGGACGCCGTCGGCCGGCGTCACCAGCTCGTTGTTCTGCGTCTCGACCGCACCGCCGGCGGTGAGGGCGGCCGGCGTTGACCACGACGCGCCGTGGTCGTCGCTGCGGGAGAAGAAGACCTGGTCGCCGGCGTTGCCGGTGCTGCCCGGGAACCGCGCCCAGACCGCGTACACCCGGCCCGGCTTCCGTGGGTCGGCCAGAATCGAGGGCTTGTCGAGCAGCGCCAGCGGCGGCGACGCGGTCGCCAGGACGACCGGGGCGGCCCAGCTCCGGCCGCCGTCCCGTGACGTGCTGACCACGACCGAGTAGCCGAGCGGCCTGCCGGTGGTGATCGCCAGCGTGCTCACGTATGCGGTGTGGTCCGGACCGACGGACGCCCACGTGTCGCTGACGAGCCCGTACGGTCCGCCCGCGCAGCGCGCCAGGTCCGGCAGCATCGACTCTTTCCAGCTGGCGCCCGCATCGCGGCTGACCGCCACCGCGGCTCCGTAGGCGGCGCCGCCGGGCCGGCGATCCTGCTGCCAGGCGGCGACCAGGTGGGTCTGGTCGGACGGGTCGACCGCCAGCGTCGGCTCCTCGGGCGCGTTCACGAGCTGGTCGGTGCCGCCACAGGACGCGATCGGGCTGGGCCCGCTGATCGTCCGCGGTGCCAGCTCGCCCGGCGCCGTGACCGGCGGCGAGCGGCGCGGCAGCGGGAACGGGACGGTCGCGGTGCACGCGGTCGCGAGCAGGACCGCTGCGAGGATGCCGGCAGCTCTCACCCCCCCGGCCCCAGCTACTTCGGCACGAACGTCCGCAGCACCTCCTGCGGGTGCCCCAGCGTCTCCTCGCGGTACAGGTGCAGTGCCTGGAGCACCGGGCGATCCGTCACCGCGAACAGGTCGGCGGGCTCCGCCGCCTCGTGCTCCACCGGGGCCCACGACGGCACGACGAACACGTCGCCGCGCTCCCAGTCGAAGCGTTCGCCGGCGATCACGCTGGAGCCGGAGCCGCTGAAGACCACGTGCACGGCGCTGCCCACCCGGCGGCAGACCGGGGTGCGCCGGCCCGCGACCAGCCGGTGCATCTCGCAGCCCAGCGTCGGCATCGCGCTGGCGCCGTTGGACGGGTTGACGAACTCGACGCTGGCGATCGAGCCGCCGCGCGCCCGCAGGAGGTCGTCCAGGGCGGCGTCGGTGTCGCGGTAGCGGTAGACGAGGAGGGGCGAGTGGCGCGGGTTGGGCTCCTCCCCGAGCGGCCGCATCGCGGGGCCCCTGTGCAGACGGGTGGACGCGTTGTGGTCGGCCGCCGCCACCTGCATCAGCTCGGGGTAGGGCTCGAAGAAGACGGCCTCCAGCGCCGCCGCGAGGGGCAGGTCGAGCCCGTCGAACCAGACCATGGCCGTATCGGTCGGGTTGGAGTGGTCGTGCCACGTCCAGCTCGGGGTCAGGACGAGGTCCCCGGGCGACATGTCGCAGGCGTCGCCGTCGACAGTCGTCCAGACGCCGGTGCCCTCGACGACGAAGCGTAGTGCCGAGGGCGTGTGCCGGTGCGCCGGAGCCGACTCGCGGGCGCCGAGGTACTGGTAAGCGCCCCAGAGTGTGGAGCTGGTGTAGGGGAGGCCGCCGAGTCCCGGGTTGGCCAGGGCCAGCACCCGCCGCTCGCCGCCGCGCTCGATCGTGATCAGCTCGCCCGCGCGCCGTGCCAGGGGAAGCACCGTCGTCCACTTCCACAGCCACGGCAGCGTGCGCGGGATTGGCTCGGGCGGCATCAGCCTCGCGGCCTGCGTCCACAGCGGCTGGAGGTCCTTCGCGGCCAGCGCGCCGCAGAACTCGTCGTAGCCGACCTCGACTGTGTCCCGTGCGTGCGTGGCCATTGGCAGGTACCTCCTCCTCAGACGAGTCTATTCGGTGCCATGCTGGTCGACATGCGTGAGGTGCGGAGGGGCATCGGCGTCACCATCATGGGCGGTGACGTCGCAACGTGTGCGCAGGTGGCCGCTCTCGCCGAGCGACGCGGCCTGCGCTCGGCGTGGACGGCGGAGTTCTACGACCGGTCCGCGACGGTCTCGCTGGCCGCGATGGCGGCGGCGACGTCGCGGATCACCCTGGGCAGCGCGATCATGTACGCGTTCGCGCGCTCGCCGCTGCTGACGGTGGCGGAGGCGCGCGACCTGGACGAGCTCTCGGGCGGCCGCTTCGTGCTCGGCCTGGGCACGGGCACGCGCCAGCAGGTCGCGGGCTGGCTCGGGCTGGAGGCGCGCCACCTGGCGCCGCGGCTGGAGGAGCTGGTGCCGCTCGTGCGCGACCTGTGGCGACTCCGCGACGGCGAGCTGCGGCACGAAGGCCGGTTCTATCACCTGCGCCTGCGACCGATGCTCGAGGTCCGGGCCCCGGCCCGGTCCGACCTCGAGGTCTGGGTCGCGGGGGTGAACCCGCGCATGATCGAGGCGGCGGGCCGCGTTGCCGACGGGCTGGTCGGCCACCCCCTGTTCACGCCGGAGTACGTGGCCGAGGTGGTGCGGCCGGCGCTGGCCCGCGGCGCCGCCCGGTCCGGGAGGACGGCGGGGGTGCCGATCGCGAGCTACGTCGCGTGCGTGATCGCCGATGACACGGCCCGGGCGCGCCGCGAGGCCGCGGCACAGGTCGCCTTCTACGCGGTCGTCAAGGCGTTCGACCCGATCATGCGCCTGCACGGGTTCGAGCGCGAGGCCGCCGCGATCAGGGACGCGTTCCGGCGCCGCGACAAGCGCGCCATGCTGGACCTGGTCGGCGACCGGATGCTGGACACGTTCACGGTCCACGGCACGCCGGCCGAGGCGCGGGACCGGTTCCGCGCGCGGTACGCGGGACTGTACGAAGAGCCGCTGCTGTTCTTCCCGCCCGCGGGCTCGGACCGGGGGCGGCACCTCGAGGGCATCACCGCGATCGTGGAGACGTTCGCGTCGTGAGGCCGGACGACACGTTCTACGAGCCGCTGAACGCGCGCGACGCGTGGTTCGTCTACGCTGAGCGCCGCGACGTGCCGCTGGACATCGGCACGGTCTACGTGTTCGAAGGGGGCTCGCGCGTGCCGGGCGGTCGCGGCGCCGCCGGACTCGAGCAGACGATCGCCGAGCGGCTGCACCTGTTTCCGCGCTACCGGCAGCGCCTGCACCGCATCGCGCTCAACATCGGCCATCCGGTGTGGGTGGACGACCCGGACTTCGATCTGGGCTTCCACGTCCGGCACGAGACGCTGCCCCAGCCGGCGACGGGCGCCACGGCACGGGCCGCCGTCGCGCGGATCCTGAGCCACCCGCTGGACCGCGGCCGGCCGCTGTGGGAGATGGTCGTGCTCCACGGGCTGAGCCGCGGCCGGGTGATGATCGTGAACCGCGTCCACCACGCGATGGTGGACGGGATCGCGCACCGCGACATCATGACGACGCTATTCGACGACTCGCCCGAGGGCACGCCGGTGGAGGCACCCGCGGAGCGGTGGCGCCCGCGGCGGGCGCCGAACGACGTCGTCCTGGTGTGGCGGCAGCTGACGAGCCGGCTGGTGGGCCGCGAGGAGGCGATGCCGGGCCCCCTGACCGGCCTGCTGCTCTGGCTGGTGGCGTGGCGAGGATTCCTGCAGCTCGGGCGCTCGGCCCTGACGCCCCGGCCGCGGCTCTTCTTCAATCGCCGGCTGGGTCCGCGGCGCACTGGACGCGGCCTGAAGGTGGCGCTGGACGACTTCCGCGCGCTCAAGAGCCGGCTCGGATGCACGATCAACGACGCGGTGCTGGCGGTCGTGGCGGAAGGCCTCAACCGCTGGCTGACGGCGCGTGGCGAGCGGGTGCCGGACCGGATCCGCGTGTTCGTGCCGGTGAGCATGCGCGTGCCGGGCGTGAAGGACGAGGCGGGCAACCGCATCAGCGGGCTGGTCTTCGAGCTGCCGACGGGCGCGATGAGCGTGGAGGACCGGCTGCGCCAGATCCACCGCACGACCGGTGACCTGAAGCGCTCGAAGCAGGCGCTGGCAGCGGACAAGCTGGCGGGGCTGGCCAGCTGGGCGCCGCCGACCCTGCTGGTGCTGGCCGGCCGGATCATGTCGACGCCGCAGGCGGGCGCGAACATGAACGTGACGAACGTCCCGGGCCCGCAGCAGCCGCTCTACACGGGCGGCGCGCAGCTGCTGGAGATCTGGCCGTTCGCGCCGCTCTACCCCTCGATGGCGCTCGGGCTGGCGGTGGTCTCGTACAACGGGGATGTGTTCTTCGGGCTGGGCGCGGACCCGAGCGTGGTCGAGGACGTCGAGGCGTTCGCCGGCCACCTGAAGGCGGCGGCCGACAGCTGCCTGGAGCTGGCGCGGGCCGGGGCCGAGTAGCGATGTCGGTGCCGGGTCGCGGCGGCGGCGAGGGCGTGCGGACGCGGGACCACCTCGCCAACGTGCGCACCACGCTGACCTGGGTGCGCGTGGGGATGATCCTGATCGGGATCGGCTACACGGCCGACAAGCTGGCGGCGCTCGACGCGCTGCACGGTGTGGCGAGCGGGCTGCGGACGCTGGGTCACCCCCTCGGTCTGCTGGTGGTGGCGGCCGGCGTGGCGTTCACCGCCGCGGCCCTGCCGCGCTTCCTGGCCGCCCGGGCGCGCATCGAGTCGGACCGCTACGAGCCGCACGTCGGGGCGGACCTCGCGCTGGTCGGCGCCCTCGGTGTCGGCGGGCTGGCCCTGCTGCTCGCGCTGGCGGTGGTGCGATGACGGCGCCGGCGGCGGGCGGATCCGAGAGCGCCCGGGCCCGGGAGCACCTCGCCAATGAGCGGACGCTCCTGGCGTGGGTGCGCACGGCGGTGGCGCTGATGGGCCTCGGCTTCGTAGTGGCGCGCTTTGGCCTGTTCCTCAGGCAGCTCGCCCTGGAGCGCGCGGCGCCGGCGGAGCCGGGGCACGCGTCGGCGGTGATCGGCGCCGCACTGGTGGCGGCCAGCGTCCTGATCACCGCGGTGAGCACCGTGCGGTTCTTCCGGGCGCGGGCGCAGATCGAGCAGGGCAGGTTCCAGCCTGAGGCGTTCACCGAGGTGCTGGTGGTCGGCGTGACGGTGGTGGCCGGCCTGGCGCTGCTCGCCTATCTGATCGTGACGGGGTGATGATGCGGAGTACCGAGAGGATCCTGACCACGCACACGGGCAGCCTGGCGAGGCCGCCGGAGCTGCTGGAGCTGCTGTCCGCGCGCGCCGAGGGGCGTCCGGTCGACGAGGCCGCGTTCCGCTCGCAGGTGCGGACGGCGATCGCGGAGGCGGTGCGCCGCCAGGCCGAGGCGGGGATCGACGTGGTGAGCGACGGCGAGATGGGGAAGGCCGGGTTCGCCAACTACGTGATGGACCGGATGACGGGGTTCGGCGGCGAGGACAGCGGGCTGCTCTTCCGGCCGCGCGACGTGCTCGACTTCCCGGAGCTGGGCCGGCGGCTGTTCGGCTCGCAGCCCTCGACGCGCGCGCGGCGACCGGCCAACGACGGCGCGATCTCGTACGTCGGTGGCGCGGAGCTGGCGGGGGACCTGTCGGCGTTCGCGTCGGCCCTGGAGGGCGTGACGGTGGCGGACGCGTTCCTGCCTGCGGCGTCGCCGGGCTGCGTGGTGCAGATCATGCCTTCGACGCACTACGGGAGCCGGCGGGAGTACCTGTTCGCGCTGGCGGACGCGCTGCGGACGGAGTACCTGGCGATCGTGGAGGCGGGATACACGCTGCAGGTGGACTGCCCGGACCTGGCGATGGGCCGGCACGTGGAGTTCGGCGACCGGCCGCTGGCGGAGTTCATGGCGAACCTGGAGCTGCACGTGGAGGCGCTCAACCACGGGCTCGAGGGCATCGATCCGGACCGGGTGCGGGTCCACGTGTGCTGGGGCAACTACGCGGGCCCGCACCACCGCGACGTGGCGCTCCGCGAGATCCTGGACGTGATCTACCGGGTGAACGCGAGCGGGATCTCGGTGGAGGCGGCCAATCCCAGGCACGAGCACGAGTGGACGGTGTTCGCTGAGCTGCCGCCACCCGCGGGCAAGTACGTCATCCCGGGCGTGATCGACTCGTGCACGAACTACATCGAGCACCCTGAATTGGTGGCGCAGCGCATCACGCGGTACGCGCGAGTGCTGGGCCGGGAGAACGTGGTCGCGGGGACGGACTGCGGGTTCGCGACGTTCGCGGGCTTCTCCGCGGTTGTCCCGGACGTGGCGTACGCCAAGCTGGCCAGCCTGGCGGAGGGTGCGCGGCTCGCGTCGGAGGAGCTGTGGGCCGGCGAGAGCGGGTGATGGGCGCGCTCGCGGCCGAGCGCTGCCGGTCGGAAGTCGCTAAGATCGTGCCCTGGTTCGGGGAGTAGCGTAGCCCGGCAGCGCACCTGGCTGGGGGCCAGGGGGTCGCGGGTTCAAATCCCGCCTCCCCGACCAACCACCTCCGTCCGCCCCTCCCGTACTCGCGGGAGCTGGATAGTAACCGGTGGGGTACCGCGTCGGCCAGCAGTCCGAACCGCGCGCCGCCCGGGTCGCCTGCGCGCAGCGGGTGGAGGAGCTGCTCGGCCGACCCGCCGGCGCGGGCGTACGCCCGCACCAGCTGAGTCCATGGCCAGAACGCGGGCGCGCCCCCGCCCTCCCAGCAGGACGTTCGCAGCGCGCGAAACTGGCCGTCGGCGGCCGCTCGGCGCAGGATGTGCCCGACGAGGTGGGTCTTGCCGATGCCCGGCTCGCCGCCGATCAGGACCAGCGCGCCCGTGCCTGGCGCAGCGGCCGCGGCCGCCGCCAGGAGCGTTTCACCCCTGCCTCGCGTCCCACGAAGGGGATGAGGGACGAGTGCGCTCCATGGGCCGCGTTCCCGGGGTCATGCGACAACTCAGGCTGACGCTACCCGGCGGCGCAGGCTGCCTCAATAGGAGACAGCGACACCGGTCCTGGGCGGCGCCCGGCGCGGGATCAGCTGGGCCATTGCGTGTCAGGGTCCATGTCAGCGGGAAGCTGCTCGAGCGCATCCCGGCTCCGGGGCCGAGCGCTCACGGCCGCCAGCAGCGGATGCTGGAGTCCGGGTGGATGGCCAGGTCCGCCGCGGCCAGGCGCAGCGCGAGCGGGAGGTTGCCGCACAGCCGCGCGACCTCGGCCGTCGCCCGCGGCTCGGCCGCGACCCGCGTCGCACCCAGCAGCGTGGCCAGCAGGCGGTGTGCCTCGCCGTCGGCGAGCGCGGCCAGGGCGAGGGGGCGCGCGCCGTCCCGGGCGATCAGCCCGCCGAGTCGGTCTCGGCTGGTGACCAGCGTTAGGCACTCCGGGCTGCCGGGCAGCAGGGGCCGCACCTGCTCGGCGTCGCGGGCGTCGTCGAGCAGGATCAGCATGCGCCGGCCGGCGACGACGCTGCGGAACAGGGCGCCGGCCTCGTCGACGTCCGCGGGCACGCGTTCGCCGGGCACGCCCAGCGCGCGCAGGAACCGGGCCAGCGCCTCGATCGGCCGTGTGGGGGTCGCGTGGCCGCGCAGGTTCGCGTACAGCTGCCCGTCGGAGAACCGCGCCGCCACGCGGTGGGACCAGTGCACGGCGAGGGCGGTCTTCCCGACCCCGGCGGCACCGGCCACCGCGCAGACCGCCGCCGCGCCGGCGGGGCCGTCGGCGGCGGCGAGCATCGCGTCCAGCGCCTCCAGCTCCCGCGCGCGACCTGTGAACCCGGAGACGTCCGCCGGCAGCTGCGCCGGCACCGCCAGCGGCCGTTCGGCGGCGACCGGCCTCGCCGCCCGCTGCCCGGCCAGGATGGCCTCGTGCAGGTGGCGCAGCCGCGCATCCGGCTCCACGCCCAGCTCCGCCGACAGCACCTTTCGCGCCCGCGCGTACGCGGCGAGGGCGTCCGCGCGGCGGTCGCACCGCTGCAGGGCGGTCATCAGCAGTTCCCAGCGCCGCTCGCGCAGCGGCTGCTCCGCGGCCAGCCTGTACAGGTCGTCGACCACCTCGGCGTGCCGGCCGAGGTCGAGCAGGACGGCCGTGTGCTCCTCGGCGGCGCCGTGGCGCAGCAGCTCCAGGTGCGCCACCCGCGCCTCCAGCGCAGGCCTGGACGGCACGTCCGCCAGCGCCGGCTCGGACCTGGTCCAGAGCGCCAGCGCGCCGGCGAGCCGTACGGCACCGCACTCCAGCCGGCCCGCGTGCAGGTCGCGGCGCGCCGCGGCGAGCGCCCGCTCGAACACCAGCGCGTCCACGTCGTCGTCGCCGACGCTCAGCTCGTAGCCCCGCCCCCGGGTGATGAACGCATCGCCGCCGATCAGCCGGCGCAGCCGCAGCACGTACGCCGCCACCGTGTTGGCCGCCGTCCTCGGCGGCCGGTCCTCCCACACCGCGTCGATCAGCCGGTCCGTGCTGACCGCGCGGCCCGCCTCCTCGAGCAGCACCGCGAGCACGACCCGCGGCTGCTCGGCCGCGATCCGCACCCATCCGCCGCTGCCGCGCACGCGCAGCGGACCCAGCATCCGGAACCGCACGACTCAGACCTCCGGCGTCGACGGATTCGGCACGAGCCCACCGTAGCCGCCGCAGCCGGGGCGGTACAGAGCAGCGCGACTACTCTGCACGATCCGCGAGTCATCGCGGAGTCATCGCCGGCTCAAACCGCGTCCCTACCGTGCCCGCATGACCAGACACGAACTCGGATCCCCCGCGGACGTGTTCCGTCGGGTTCTCGCAAGACCGCGCCGCACCGCCGTGGCCCTGGGGCTTGCCGCCGCGGTCGCCGGCGGCGCCACACTGGCATCTGGCGGCGCACCTGCCCTGGCCGGGTCGTGCGACACGTACGCCGTGGTCTTCCAGACGACCTCGAACGGCGGGACCACGGGCCCGGGCACCACCACCGTGGACCCGCACGAGCTCGATTTCGACACCGGGAACCCGCCGACGAACTTCATCGGCCTGGGCGGCGTGACCCGCCCGGGCACGCCGGCGACGTTCCACCTGAAGGCCGACGACGGCTCGGTCCTGGTGGACTTCACCACCGCGAACGCCGGGGGCAGCGGCGTCATCAACCAGGGCACGCGCAACGTGCTCCCGTGGCCCTTCAACGGCTTCCGGGACCGCGTCCAGGTCTTCGCCGACATCCACACGCACTGCGGAACCGACCAGCTGCTCACCAACCTGTTCGTCGGCAGCATCCTCACGTTTCCGGCCGCGCCGGTGGGGTTGAACCCCAAGTACCTGGTGCTGGGGTGCGCCTATCCACCGCCCGGCGCGTCGAGCTCCGTCGACTACGGCACCAGCACCACGCTGGGCTCCAGGCTTTCGTTCGGCGCCTCCCTGCAGTCCGGCGTCACCCAGAGCACCACGCAGACCATCGGCGACACCCTGTCGATCGGCTCGTCGTCCAGCTTCAGTCAGAAGTTCCAGGACTCGACGACCACCACCGTCGAGAAGACGACCAGCAACGACATCATCATCCCGGGGCCGAGCAACTCCCAGAACGGGATCGACCACAACGCCGACCTCTGCTTCGTGTGGCTCAACCCGACGTTCAGGGTGGCCGCGGGCTCGTTCACGTCGCTGCTGCTGAGCGGGTTCGACGTCGATCCTCGCGACCCCGTCTCGCCCAGCATGGACGTCGTCCAGCTCACCATCGGCGAGTTGAAGGGCCTGTCTCCGATCGACCCGGGCGACGCCAGCCGCCTGCAGCGGAGCTGGTCACCGACCGGCCCGCTGACCCCCGACGACTTCACCGCCATCCGGGGGCGTGACCCGTTCGCCGACGGCGGCACGGCCATCGACCCGGCTCGCTTCGACCTCCTGCCGGGCGTGACGTTCGACTACAGGCCGGCCGCCCCGGGCAGCCAGCCGATCACGCAGAAGTTCACCATCAGGCTGCAGGCGGCGACGGCGGCGTCTGCATCGTTCATGTTCACCTCCGGGACCAGGTTCGACATGTCGGTCACGACCAGCTCCAGCCAGCTCATCAAGAACACCCTGAAGGACACGAACAGCCAGAGCCTCGACATCACCTCGAGCGTGTCGCTCGACGCGAGCACCAGCGCCAACCAGACCATCTCCCTGTCGCTGACCGGGCCTCCCACCGGGTGGCAGGGACCGACCGCGCTCCAGGCCTACCAGGACAACATGTTCGGCACCCTGCTGTTCGCGTTCGCCCCGGTGGCCACCTTCGAGATCGGAGCCCCCGGGCCCAATCAGACCGTGACCCAGGGGGACGGCGCCGCGTTCCCGATCACCACGCAGTCGGACTTCGGCTTCACCGGCAGTGTGAACTTCGAGCCCAACGTGCTGGGACTGCCGGCGGGCGCGCAGGCCAGCTTCTCGCCGCCCTCGGTGGGCGTCGGCGGCGGATCGACGCTGAACGTGACGACGTCCGCCCAGACCCCGGCCGGCACGTACCCGCTGACCATCACGGCCAGCAGCGGCCTCATCGTCCGGCACCTCACGGTGAACCTGGTCGTGAACGCCCTCCCGTTCACGCTGAGCGCGACGCCCTCGTCGCGGACGGTGTCCTCGGGCCAGAGCGCGACCTTCACGATCACCGTCAACCCTGCCTCCGGCTTCAGCGGGCCGGTGCAGCTGAGCGGGCCCGCCGGGCTGCCCCCCGGCACGACCGCCTCGTTCAACCCGATCACCATCACGGGCTCGGGTTCATCGACGCTGACGGTGACGACCTCGGCCAGCACGCCCTCCGGCTCCTCGAACCTGACCGTCTCGGCGACCGGTGGAGGCACCACGCGGACGGCGACGGTCGGCCTCGTGGTCGACAACACCCAGGACTTCGGCCTGGCGGTGACGCCGCAGGCAGCGGGCGTCGCCGCCGGTGACACCGCTCTGTACACGGTCACGACGACGGCGATCAACGGCTTCACAGGCGACGTCAACCTCACCGTGAGCGGCCAGCCGGCCGGCACGACGCCAGCGTTGAGCGTCAACCCGATCGCCGGCGCCGGGTCCTCGACGCTCGGCATCGGGACCTCCACGAGCACCGCGCCGGGGAACTACCAGCTGACGATCACGGGCACCAGCGGCGGCCTCAGCCACAGCCAGACCGTCAGCCTCACGGTGTCACCGCCCCCGCCCGACTTCTCGCTCACGGTCGCGCCCGCCACGCGGTCGACGGCCCCGAGCACCAGCACCACCTACACCGTCTCCACGGCCGCGATCGCCGGCTTCGCCGGCAGTATCGGCCTGAGCGTGAGCGGCCTGCCCGCGGGCGCCACCGCCAGCTTCAGCCCGACCACCGTCAGCCCCGGCTCCGGCGCGACGCTGACCGTGTCCGCCGGTTCGAGCACGCCGCCGGGGACCTACCAGCTCGCCATCGTCGGCGCCAGCGGCAGCCTCAGCCACGGCCAGGTGGTCACACTCGTCGTGCAGGCGCCGGCGGCGGACTTCACGCTCTCTGGGACGCCCGGCCCGCTGTCTGCCACCCAGGGCGGCAGCACCACCTACTCCGTCTCCACGGTCGCCGCCGGCGGCTTCACGGGCAGCATCGGCCTGAGCGTGACCGGCCTGCCCGCCGGCGTGACCGCGAGCTTCAACCCCTCGACCGTCGGCACCGGCTCGGGCTCCGTCCTCTCCGTCTCGGTCGCCCCGTCGGTGGCACTGGGAAGCTACCAGTTCACCATCACGGGCACCAGCGGCAGCCTCAGCCACAGCGAAGTGGTCACCCTGGGGGTGACCGCGGTGACCAGCGACTTCACGCTGACGGTAAGCCCCACAGCCGGGACCGTGGCCCGGGGCAGCAGCGGCGCGACCTGGGTCCAGACGGCCAGCGTCGGCGGCTACAGCGGCAGCCTCGACCTGAGCGCGAGCGGTCTGCCCGCCGGCGTGACGGTCACCTTCGACACCACCACTATCGACGTCGACTCTGGCGTGAACATGTACCCACTCGTCGAGGCGAGCGCCGCGCCGGGGACGTACACGATCACTATCACCGCCACCGGCGCCGGCCTCACCCACAGCCAGCCATTCACCCTCACCGTGACGTAGTCAGCCGCCAGAACCCCCACGAAGTCGCGGCCGGCGGCCGCGGCTTCGTGGGCGCGAGCCGGTCACGAGTCACGGCCGAGCAGCGCCCGGAGCTCTGCGCGGCTGGACACGGCCAGCTTGGAGAAGGCACGACCGAGGTAGTTGTCGACGGTGCGGACGGAGAGGCCCAGCCGGCGCGCGACCTCCCGGCTCGAGTGCGCCACTGCGAGGAGGGCCACCTCCCGCTCGCGGCGGGTGAGCTCGCCGGTGGTGGCGTCGACGAGCAGCGGTGTGCGCCAGCCGTCGGCGTCGACGGCGTGGAGCGCGGCCAGCGCCGGCCGGCCGTCGCGCCGGTACGTCCGTCCCGCCGCGGCGTGCGCCTCGGCGGCGAACAGGTCGTGGCCGAGCCGGGCGAACGTCCCGGCAGCCGCGGCCAGCCCGTCGGCGTCGCCGGTGTCCAGCCCGCGGGCCGCCCCGGCCAATGCGGCCGCGAACGGCGTGCGCAGCGCGCCGGCCAGGTGGTCGAGCCGCTCCAGGTCGGTGGAGCCGCCGAACCGGGCGACGTCGTACCAGGCGAGGGCCTCCTGGGCGGGGAGGTCGCCCGCCAGCCGGGCGGCGCGCCGGGTGGTCTCGACGGCCTCGCTGATGGCGCCTTCGGCCGCCAGCACCCAGCTCCGCCAGCGATCGAGCCATGGCTCGTACAGCGGTGGCGAGGCGCCCGGACGGGCGGCCAGCTGCTCCAGCCACGAGCGGGCGGCCGCTGTGTCGCCGGCCAGCGCGGCGGCGCCGGCCAGGCCGCCGAGGCACCATTGGACGAACCGGAAGGTATCGTTGTCCTCGAGGGCGGCCACAGCCTCGCGCAGCGAGGCGCTGGCGGCACGGCAGCGGCCCTGGGCCACCTCGACCAGTCCGCGGAACCCGACCCAGCCGGCCGCCATCAGCGGCGCGGGACCGCCGACCGCCGCCCGGTACCCCGCGTCGGCGAGCGCCCACGCCACGTTCAGGTCGCCGATGCCCAGGTGGGCGAGGGTGCCGCCGTACCCCATCTCGATCGTCCCCCAGGGCAGATCGGCCTCACGCGCGCGCGCCGCCGTCATCCCGCGCTCATGGACCGCGGCCGCGTCGGAGGCCCTCCCCAGCAGGCCGGCCGCGGCGCTGCCGGCGGCGGCGGCCCAGATGACCGCCTGGTCGCCCGCGTCCGGGCGGTCGAGGACCCGGCGGGCCGCCGCGAGCGCTTCGCTGCAGCGCGCGTCGAACAGCAGGAGCCACGAGCGCTCGGCGTCGGCGAGCTCGGCGTCCGGCTCGCCGGAGACCAGGTCGAGGATCCGCTCCGCGCCCGCCACGTCGCCCTGGCCCCAGTAGAGGAGCTCCGCGTGGGTGACCGCGTCGGCGGCGCTGGTCGGCCGGGAGGCCGGCAGCACCGCGGTGGCCTCGTCGCCCCGGCCCCGGTACATGAGGATCTGCGCCAGCAGCCGGTCGGCGTCGTCGCCGGGGGCGGCCTCCCGCGCGGCCCTGGCGAGCCGCTCGGCCAGGGCCAGGTCGGCGCGGCCGATCGCCTGCCGGGCGCCCGCGCCGACAACCTCCGCGCGCGTGACGCAGCCGCCGTCGACCTGCCACATGGCCGCGCGCAGGGTGTCGTCGAGGCGGCGCAGCGGGCCGGCCAGCGCGGCCGCGGCCAGGCGCCGCCACCGGTCGCGGGCCCGGCTCAGGGCGAGCCCGGAAAGCACGATCTCGCGGTAGATGGGGTGCGCGAAGCGCGCCTGCACGCGGGCGCCGCTGTGCTCCACGGACACCAGCCCGCTCCTCTCGGCGTCCGCGATGGGCGCGGCGCCCGCGAGGCTCTCCAGCATCGCGACCGGCAGCGGTTCGCCGCACGCGAGCAGCTCCAGCACGAAGCTGGTGGCTCTGTCCAGCCCGCGCAGCCGGCTTGCGGCCAGCTCCGAGACCCGGCCGGTCGCCCGGTGCGGACGCTCCCAACGCCACACCCCGTACCGCTGGCGCATGGTGCCATCGGCCAGGCCGCCGCGAAGCAGCTCACGCAGGGCGAGTGGGTTGCCGGCCGCGGTCCGGTGCAGCCACCGGCGGCTCGGTCCCTCGACACCGCCCGGCAGGCTGTGGTCCAGCAGCTCGTCGATCGCCTCCGGCGGCAGCGCAGGGAGATCCATCGAGGCGGCGTCGCCGTCATCGAGCATCGCGGCCACGACGTCGGCCAGCGGCTCACCGTCCCGCACCGTCACGACGAGGAAGGCGAGGCGCCGGGCGAGGAGGTGACCGATCGTGGCCGCCGACGCCGGGTCGAGCAGGTGCGCGTCGTCCACCGCGATGACCGGGCGGCGCTCGCCGCCCCAGCCGGCCACAGTGGCTGCGATCGAGCGCATCAGCGCAAGCAGTCCGGTCGCCGCCGGCTGCCCCGCCGGGAGCAGGTGGGCGACCGCTCCGAGGGGGATCGACGCCGCCGACTGCGTCGCCGCGACCCACTCGGCGTGGCTGCCGTCCGCCACGAGCCGGTCCATGGCTGCGCGGGCCAGCCGTGTCTTGCCGACGCCGACCGCCCCGCACACCACGATCGCGGGCCTCCCCGCGCTGAAGCTCGCGAGGACGCCTCCCAGCTCGGCGGCGCGTCCAACGAATGGCCACTCCGGCATGTCAGCCCTCCTTGCCCCGTACTACGTGGCCCGCGTACGAATGGGTCATCGCTGGGGGACCGAATCCCAAGATCCCGGCCACTGGTCACCCAAGCGCAGCGCATGGGGATGTCGATCTGGTGGAGATGGATCGCCTCAACGAGGTGACGAACGCGTCAGGCGGAGAACGCCTGGACGAGCTCACCGAGCGAGCCATTGCGATGGCGCAGCGCGTAGATCAGTTCCGATCTAGTCGTGTGTGCTGGAGTGCGGGCATCCAATGCCCGCACCCAGTCCCTCTTGCTGCTAACGCAGCGTCTTGAACGCTGCCCGGAGCTCCTGGCTGAAGATCTCCGGCTCTTCCCAGGCGGCGAAGTGGCCGCCCCTGCCGGCCTCGTGGAAGTAGATGAGGTTCGGGTAAACCTTCTCGGTCCAGCTCTTCGGCGCCTGGATGATCTCGCTCGGGAAGACGGTGAAGCCGACCGGGAGCGTCAGCTTGGGCGGCTTCTGGCCGGACGCCAGTGCAGCGCTGATGCTCTGGGTCTCCTCCCAGTAGAGCCGTGCCGCCGACGCTGCCGTGCCCGTCACCCAGTACAACGTCATGTTGTCGAGGACTCTGTCGCGGGTCAGACCGCCCACGGGCGCGCCGTCGACGAAAGCGTGCGAGATCTTCGCGTAGCTGTCCGGGTCATGGTCCAGCATCCAGGCCGCGAGCCCGACCGGCGAGTCCAGCAACGAGTAGCCGACCGTCTGCGGGTGCTCCCCCATCTCCACGAAATAGCCCCTCTTGAACACGGCGGCCGTCTGATTGAAGGCCACCGGTTCTTTGTTGACCGCAGCGGCGATGGCGGCCACCGCAAGTCGCTTCAGCAGTCCCTCTGGGGCGGGGATACTGCCGCCGAAGATCCCGATCAGCACCGCATTCGGGAAGGCGCCGAGCAAGTTGAGATGTATGCCCAGCAGGCCTTTCGGAGCCAGGCGTCCCATCGCATCGGTGACGTTGGCGCCCTGGTCGCCGCCCTGCGCGACGTATCGGGTGTAGCCGAGCCGGTTCATCAGCTCCGCCCAAGCTTTCGCGATGCGATCTGGGCCGTAGCCGCGCTCCTCCGGCTGGTCGGAAAAGCCATAGCCCGGTATCGACGGCAACACCAGGTCGAACGCGTCCTCGGCGCGTCCGCCGTGCGCCGTCGGGTCAGTCAGGGGGCCGATGACCCCGAGCATTTCGATGATCGACCCGGGCCAGCCGTGGGAGACGATCAGAGGCAAAGCATCGTCGTGGCGTGACTTCACGTGGATGAAATGGATGTCCACCCCGTCGACCTCGGTCTTGAATTGGGGCAGCGCATTCAATCTGGCCTCGCAACGGCGCATGTCGTAGTCCGTACCCCAGTAGCGCACGAGCT
>DASQZW010000101.1:0-29743 GCA_035638495.1 Terriglobales bacterium | reverse complement strand
CGGCAAGGGGATGCTCGACGCGGCCTGTCCGGGCGAGGTGTTCACGAGCCCCACGCCCGACCAGATGCTCGAGGCCACCAAGGCCGTCGACGGCGGCGCGGGCGTACTGCACATCGTCAAGAACTACACGGGCGACGTGCTCAACTTCGAGATGGCCGCCGAGCTCGCGCAGGGCGACGGCATCGAGGTCCTGAGCGTGGTGATCAACGACGACGTCGCGGTCCAGGACAGCCTCTACACCGCGGGCCGGCGCGGCGTCGGCACGACGGTCCTGGCCGAGAAGATCGCCGGCGCCAGGGCCCAGGAGGGCGGCACCGTGGCCGAGGTGGCCGACGTGGTCGCCAGGGTGAACGACGGCGGCCGCAGCATGGGCATGGCGCTCACGTCCTGCACGGTGCCGTCCGCCGGCAAGCCCACCTTCGACCTGGACGACGAGATGGAGATCGGCATCGGCATCCACGGCGAGCCCGGCCGGGAGCGGATGAAGCTGGAGCCGGCCGACCGGATCGTGGACCGGCTCATGGAGCCGGTGCTCGCCGACCTGCCGTTCCGGTCGGGCGACCGGGTGCTGGCGTTCGTCAACGGCATGGGCGGCACCCCCCTGATCGAGCTGTACGTGGCGATGCGAAGGGTGGCCGAGGCGCTCGGGGAGAACGGTCTCAAGCTCGAGCGGAGCCTGGTCGGCAGCTACATTACGTCCCTGGAGATGGCCGGGCTCTCGATCACGCTGCTCAGTGTGGACGACGAGCTGCTCCGCCTGTGGGACGCCCCGGTGCTGACGCCCGGGCTGCGATGGGGGATCTGATCCTCGACGCGGCCGGCGCCCGCCTCTGGCTGGAGCGGCTGGGGGACGCGGTGACCGAGCACGCCGACGAGCTGACGCGGCTCGACGCCGCGATCGGCGACGCGGACCACGGCACGAACATGGCCAGGGGCTTCCGGGCCGTGCGGGAGCGGGTCCTGAACGGGACGGCCGCGGCGGACGCCGACGTGGCCGCCCTGTTCCGGCAGACCGGCATGGCGCTGATCTCGACCGTCGGGGGCGCCGGCGGACCGCTCTACGGGACTCTGTTCGTCCGGATGGGCCAGGCGGCCGCCGGCAAGGACGGCCTCACGCTCCCGGACGTGCGCGACGTGCTCGCGGCCGGCCTCAGGGGGGTGGTCGACCGCGGCAAGGCCGAGCGCGGGGACAAGACGATGGTGGACGCCCTGGGACCGGCGGTGGAGGCCCTCGACGCGGCCGTTACCGCCGGCCGGGCGCCGGGCGAGGCGATGCGCGAGGCGGCGGAGGCGGCGGAGAGCGGTGCCGCCGCGACCACGCCCATGCTGGCTCGCAAGGGCCGGGCGAGCTACCTCGGCCCGCGCAGCGTCGGCCACCAGGACCCGGGGGCCACGTCCTCGGCCCTGCTGCTGCGCACGCTGGCGGAGACGATCGGCTGACCGCGGTGGCTGATTACGACGTCGCGGTCGTCGGGGGCGGGGCGACCGGCACCGGCCTGCTCCGCGACCTGGCCATGCGCGGCCTGCGCTGCCTGCTCGTTGAGCAGGGCGACCTGGGCACCGGCACCACCGGCCACTTCCACGGGCTGCTGCACAGCGGGGCCCGCTACGCGGTGCGGGACCCGGAGGCGGCGAAGGAGTGCATCGACGAGAACCGCGTCGTCCGCCGGATCGCGGCGCCGTCCGTCGAGGAGACGGGCGGCGTGTTCTGCTGGCTGGAGGGCGACCCCGAGGACTATCCCGACCTGCTCCTGGCCGGCTGCGCGAAGGCCGGCATCGAGATCGAGGAGATCGGCGCCGCCGAGGCGTGGCGCCGTGAGCCGCTCCTGACGCCCCGCCTCAGGCGGGCCTTCCTGGTGCCGGACGCGACCATCGAGCCCTGGGGCCTGGTCGGCGGCAACGTCGAGTCCGCCATCGAGCACGGCGCCGCCGTGCGCCGGTACCACCGGCTGGTCGGCGTCGGCGTGGAGGGCGACCGCGTCGGCTGGATCGAGCTGGAGGACACGCGGACCGGCGACCGGGAGCGGGTCGGCGTGGGCCTGCTGGCCAGCGCCGCCGGCTACTGGGCGGGCCGGGTGGCGGCGCTGGCGGGGGTCGGGCTGGAGATGTCGCCGGGCTGGGGCACGATGGTCGTCATGAACCAGCGGCTGGCCAGCCGCGTGGTCAACCGATGTCGCCCGCCGGGGGACGGCGACATCGTGGTCCCGGTGGGCCTGGTTTCGATCCTGGGCACGACCGACACGACGGTGGACACCGACCACTACGAGATCACGCGCGAGGAGGTGCGCGGCATCGTCGCCGAGACGGTGGCGATGATGCCGGGGGTGGCCGAGCGGCGGGTCCTGCGCGTGTTCGCGGGCGCCCGGCCGCTCTACGACCCCGGCCACGACTCCAGCGCCTCGCGGTTCCTCAGCCGCAGCCACACGGTGCTCGACCACGCCGGCGACGGCGTCGAGAACTTCGTCTCGATCGTCGGCGGGAAGCTGACGACGTACCGGCTGATGGCCGAGCACACGGCCGACGTCGTCTGCCGGAAGCTCGGCGTCTCGGCCGTCTGCCGAACCGCCGTCGAGCCGCTGCCGGAGGCCCGCTCGGCGCCGCACCACTACCACGTGGGCCAGCGTCTGACGGACCGCGAGGAGTGCTCCGGCGGCGCCGACGCCGACCTGGTCTGCGAGTGCGAGCTGGTCGGCCGCGACATGGTGCACGCGTTCGTGGCCGAGCACGGGCGGACGCCGATCGACGACGTGCTGCGGGGCACGCGGCTGGGCATGGGCCCCTGCCAGGGGGCCTTCTGCTCGCTGCGAGCGGCGGGCATCATGGAGCGGCTGGCGCCGGCCGTCGGCTCTCCCCTGGAGCCGCTGCGCGAGTTCCTGGACGAGCGGATGAAGGGCAGCCGCCCGATCCTGTGGCGGGACCAGGCGCGGCAGTTCCGGCTCAACGAGATCATCTACCGGGAGGTCCTCGACCTGGACCATGCGCCGTAGCGCCGACGAGCAGTTCGCACACGGGTCCGCATGATCGGTTCCGGGCGCGGTAGCGGTCGCGGGTACGACGTTGTCGTGGTCGGGCTCGGCCTGGCCGGGCTGGTCGCCGCGGTCGCCGCCACCAGCCGGGGCGCCCGCACGCTCGTGGTGGGCAGGGGCCACGGCACGCTCCGCTTCCGCACGGGGTCCATCGACGTGCTGGGGTACCGGGACGGCCGTCCGGTGGCCGCGCCCGGAGACGAGGTGCGGGCGCTGGCCGAGGCGGCGCCCGAGCATCCCTACGCACTGGCGGCGGACGGGCTGGCCCCCGGGCTTGAGGCCGTGCGCGCCGCGACCGCGGCGGCCGGCCTGGCCCTGATGGGCTCGCTGGACGCCAACCGCCTGGTGGCCACGGCCGCGGGCACGCTGCGCCCGAGCTGCCTGGTCCCGCCCTCGCTGACCGCCGACTGGTCGGGGGAGCGGGTGCTGGTCGTGGGACTGGCCGGGTTCCGCGACTTCCAGCCCGAGCTGGTCGCGCGGGTGCTGCCCGAGGCGGCGGCTCGCCACGGCCTGGAGCTCACCTGCCTGGCGATGACCGTCCACGTCGGGCCGTCCGGCCGCCGGCACCTGGACGGCCTGGAGCTGGCCCGCAGCTTCGAGGACGCCGCGTTCCGCCACGACCTGGTCGAAGCCCTTCGGGGCCACCTGCAGGGCGCCACGCTCGTGGCGATGCCGGCCGTGCTCGGCCTGGACCGCGCGCCCGAGGTCGGCGCGGAGCTCTCCGGCGCCCTCGGCGTCCCGCTGGTCGAGCTGCCGAGCCTGCCGCCGTCGGTGCCGGGCGTACGGCTGGAGCAGGCGCTCACGGCCGCGCTGCGCCGCGCCGGCGCCGCCGTCCAGGTCGGGCCGTCGGCGCGCGTCGGGCCCGAGTCGGGACCGGTCGCGTGGGTGGAGCTGGCCGGCCCCGGCCATCCGCTGCGGGTCCCGGCCGGCCGGGTCGTGCTGGCCACGGGCGGCCTGGCCAGCGGCGGGCTGGAAGTGACGATCGACGAGGAGATCGTGGAGACGGCGGCCGGCCTGCCGGTCCGGCGCGAGGAGGGCGTCCTCTACGGGACGGGCTTCCTGGCCCCCGACGGCCACCCCGCGCACCGGGCGGGCGTGCGCGTCGACGCCGCCATGCGCCCGATCGGCGACGACGGCGCGCCGCTGCGACCGAACCTCTTCGCCGCCGGCGGGCTGCTGGCGGCGGCTGACCGGGCCCGGGAGCGCTCGGCGGACGGCATCTGCTGCGCGACGGGGTGGCGGGCCGGCCAGGAGGCGGCGGCGTGAGTGACCAGCCGATCCGCCTGGACCTCGACGAGACCGCGCTGAGCGCGGACCACTGCACCAAGTGCAACGTCTGCAACACGGTGTGCCCGGTGCTGCCGGTCACCGACCTGTTCCCCGGCCCCAAGTACTGCGGTCCGCAGTCCCAGCGCTTCCGGCCCGGCGACCCGGTCGAGCGCTGGGTGGACTACTGCAGCGGCTGCGGCGCGTGCAGCCGGGCGTGCCCGTCCGGCGTGCAGGTCGCGGAGCTGAACACCCGGGCCCGGGCCCACGCCTACCAATCGAGCGGGCTGTCCCTCCGCCTCCGCGTGCGCAACGAGCTGCTCAGCCGCTCGGAGCTGCTCGGCCGGCTCGGCTCGGTGGCGTCACCGGTGGCCAACCTGGGCCTGCGCCTGCGGCCGGGTCGCGTGCTCGCCGACCGGGTCCTCGGGGTGCACCGCGACGCGCCGCTGCCGCCGTTCGCCCAGGGCAGCTTCCGCCGCCGGTTCCGGCGGCTGCCCCAGCCCGAGCGGCCGCGCCGCCGGGTCGCGTACTTCCACAGCTGCACGACCGAGTACTACGAGCACTGGGTCGGCGAGGCCGCGGTGCGGGTGCTGGGCCGCGCCGGCGTGGGCGTCGACCTGCCGCCGCAGCGGTGCTGCGGACTGCCGTTCATCTCCAACGGCGACTTCGCGGGCGCCCGCCGGCTGGCCGAGGACAACCTGCGCACGCTGCTGCCGGTCGCGCGGTCGGGGACGCCCATCGTGGCGACGTCGACCAGCTGCAGCCTCACGCTGAAGCACGAGTACCGGAGCGTGCTCGGGCTGCGCGGGCCGGAGTGGGACGAGCTCGCCGCCTCGGTGTACGACCTGTTCGAGCTGCTCCGCGGCATGGTGTGGGAGGGCGAGCTGGAGCCGCCGGCCGGGAGGCTCGCCAGCCGGGTCCTCTACCACGGGCCGTGCCAGCTGCGCAGCCATGGCATCGGCCTGCCGGCCCTGGAGCTGCTCTCCGGCCTGGAGGGCATCGAGCTGGCCGAGAGCGGCGTCGAGTGCTGCGGCGTGGCCGGCACATACGGCTTCAAGTCCGAGAAGTACGACATCGCCCGCCGGGTGGGCGAGCCGCTGCGCGCCCGCGCCGTCGAACACGCGGCTGATCTGGTGGCATGCGACAGCGAAACGTGCCGGTGGCAGGCCCGCGCGCTGACCGGGCTGCCGGCCCACCACCCGGTGGAGCTGCTGGACTGGGCGTGGGCGGGGTGAGCGTCGGCCTGGTCCTGGTCTCGCACAGCGCTCGCCTCGCCGACGGCCTGCGCGAGCTGATCGAGCAGGTCGCCCAGGGCCGGGTCCCGATCGCGGTGGCCGCCGGCGCCGCCGAGGACTCGCTCGGGACCAACGCGCTCGCCATCCAGGAGGCCGTGGAGTCGCTGGCCGGCGGGGACGGCGTGGTGGTGCTGCTGGACCTCGGCAGCGCGGTGCTCAGCGCCGAGACCGCGCTGGAGGAGCTGGCCCCGGCGCTGCGCGATCGCGTTCGGATGGCCGACGCCCCGTTCGTCGAGGGCGCGGTCGCCGCGGCCGTCGAGTCGAGCCTGGGCTCCGACCTGGAGGCGGTCCTGGCCGCTGCCCAGTCGGCGCGCGGCCAGGAGAAGCTGGCGTGACCGGGGCGGAGTCGGTCTCCGCCGAGCTGACGGTGGAGCACGAGCACGGCCTGCACCTGCGCCCCGCGGCGGAGTTCGTCCGGCTGGCCGCGCGCTTCACTTCCCGGGTGGAGGTGGTGAACCTGACCCGCGGCGGCGGCCGGAGGGCCGACGCCCGCAGCCTGCTCCAGGTGACCGCCCTCGGCGTCAACGCGGGCCACGTCGTCCGCCTGACCGCGACGGGCGACGACGCGCCGGCTGCGCTGGACGCCCTGACCGCGCTCATCCGTTCGGGGTTCGTGACGGAGGCCTGACCCGCAACCGCCGGCGGTCGCAGGTCTGAAAAGGTCGGCGAGAGGTTCGACCGCCGCCGGTTCAACGAATCGGCGGCCTGGCCCCGGCGCCCAGCCCGGTGCCGGCCAGCGCGCCCAGCAGCGCCGCCGCCGCGGCGGCGGCGAACAGCGCGTTGAGCGCTCCCACCGGCGTCACCGCCAGCAGCACCGGCACGAGCCCGGACCCGGCGGCGCCTCCCGCGTACCGGCCGGTCGACAGCAGGCCGGCCGCGGTGCCGGCCCGCGCTGCCGCCACCGTCTCGACGCCGCCCGTCTGGATGGCCGTCGACGCCGCGCCCAGGCCGGCGCCGGCCACGGCAAGCATCGCGGCCATCGCCCGCAGGCCCAGGTGCGGTCCGCCGACCGCGATCGGCAGCAGGCCGGCGGCGAGCACGCAGAGTCCCAGGACGGCGGCGAAGCGGCGGCCCCACAGGTCGGCGAGGCGGCCGGCCACCGGCGCGACCAGGGCCGCCGCGGCCAGCAGCCCGGTCACCAGGAGCGCTCCCTGGGCCCCGGCGCCCGAGCCCGCCAGCAGGAGCGGGAGACCCACGAGGGCGGCGTACAGCGCGGCGTTGCCCAGCGCAATGGCCAGCGTCGCAGCGGCCAGACCGCGGTTGCGGAGGAGGCCCGGCTCCCCGCCCTGCGCGGCGCGCCGGGGGGGTCGCACCGCGCCGCGGGGCGCAGGGGGCAGGGAGACGGTCACGGCGGCCAGCGCCAGGCCGGCCAGCGGCAGGTTGACCAGGAACACCCAGCGCCACCCGCCGTGGGACACGAGGAGCTGACCGAGCGGCGGCCCGGCCGCCGCGGCGAGCGCCATCGCCGCTCCCAGGACGCCGAACGCGAGCCCGCGGCGGGCGTCCGTCACCCGCTCCCGGAGCAGGGCGAGCGCATTCGGAAAGGCCAGCGCCCCTCCGGCCGCCTGTGCGATCCGGCAGGCCACCAGCACGCGCAGGTCGCCGGCGGTGGCGGCGCCCGCCGCAGCCGCGCCGAAGACGCTCAGCCCCGCGAGCAGCGCGGCGCGCCTGCCCAGGCGGTCTCCCAATCGGCCGCCGGCGGCGGGGAGCACGGCCATCGCCGCAAGGTAGCCCGTCACCAGCATGGAGCTCGCGCCGGCCCCGGCGTGCAGGTCCGCCATTACGCGGGGCAGCGCGACCACGATCATCGTGGCGTTCAGCGGCGCCAGCGCGGTCGCCAGCAGCACGGTGATCCCGACTCCGGCCGTCGCCTTCATCCCCCCTGGGCCCGGGCCTCCTGCAGGAGCTGCTGCGCGTCGTCCCGGTAGCCGCCGTCGGGGGCGACCTCCAGGTACCGCTGCAGCGGGGCGACGGCGTCCTTTGGCCGGTTCAGAGCGTTGAGCAGTATGACGCCCTGGATGAACAGCGCCTCGGGGTAGTCGGCGTGGGTGGCCAGCACCTTGTTCACGCCCAGCAGCGCGTCGTTGGTGTCGCCGGCCTCGTACAGGAGCAGTGCCAGGCGCGTGGTGGCCTCGGGGTTGTTGGGGTCGCGCTTCAGCACCTCGACGTACTGTTGCGACGCCTGCCGGGGCTGGCCGGCCTCCAGGTAGGTCTGGGCGAGATCGAGCCGCGCCTCGACGTCGGCGGGGTGGCCGCTCACGTACTGCTCCAGGCTCGCCGCCTGCGGCACCGGCGACGGCGTGGCCGGACCGCCCGTGATGAAGCCGCCGGCGGGCCGGGCGCCCGCCGAGCCGAGCAGCAGCGGCACGGTGGTGGCCACCGCCGCTACGGCGACCAGCAGCGCGACCACCGCGGCGGGCCGGGGCGGCCGTCGGCGAATGCCGCGCGCCCGACGCCTCGGCGTGCGCAGCTCGGCGGCCAGCTCGCCCGAACCGTCACGGCTGCCGAGCTCGCGGATGAGCGCGATGGCCTCGGCGTCGGCACGCTGACGCAGCGGCACGTACTCCGCCTGCGACACGGCGCCGCGGTCGCGGTCCCGTTCCAGGTCGCGGAGCGCGCGGAGCAGGCGCAGCCGGTCGTCCTCGCGCTGGCCGCCCGGCCGCTGGAGCCGCGCGCGTGTGGCCCGCAGGAACGGGGCCAGGGCACCCAGCAGAGCCATCCCGGTGAGGAGTGCTGCCAGCGGGCCGACCCAGCTCACTCGATCTCGCTCCGGAGGCCGGCAATGGCCCGCTCCAGGAGGCGCCGGTCGGCGTCGTCGACCGGCGCGTGCTCCGGCCCCGGCGCGTCGGTCCGCGCCCGGGCGCTCCAGCGGCGGATGCCGTAGGCCGTGATGCCCAGCCCGCACAGCGCGAGCACTGCCGGCGCCACCCAGGGCAGCAGCTCCAGCCCTCGCGGCGGCGGGTCGAGGAGGATCCAGTCCCCGTACGACGCAACGAACTCGGCCCGGATCTGGTCCGGCGTCCGTCCGGCCTTCACCTCGCTGAGGATCTGCGCGCGCATCTGCTGGGCGACCGGGGCGGGCGAGTCGGCCGCCGAGAGGTCGTGGCAGACCGGGCACTTCAGCGTCGCCGCGATCGCGTGCGCGCGCTGCTCCGGCGTGCCCGGGTCGCCGGAGCCCGAGGCGATCGCGAACGCGAGGGCGGCGGCCGCGGCTGCCAGGGCTCCGGCCAGCGCCGCCTCCCGCCATGGGATCCGGTGCGTCATCGCCGCGCGCTCCCCGGGAGAAGCGACACCCACTTCTCGACCAACCCGGTGGTCACGGGTCCGGTCTCCTTGTGCGCGACCCGGCCGTCCGGTCCGATGACGTACGTCTCCGGCAGCCCCGTCACCCCGTAGGCGAGACCCGTCCGGGACCCCGGATCGTCGAGCAGCGGCCACGGGATCCGGTGCGCCTTCGCGTAGGCGCCCGCGTCCGTCGCGCTGTCCTGGAAGGAGACGCCGAGCACGGACACGCCGCGGTCGCGGTAGCGCTGGAACGCGTCCCCGAGCACCCCCTCCTCCTGCTGGCACGCGACGCACCAGGACGCCCAGAAGTTGAGCACCACGACCTGCCCGCGCAGGTCGGCGAGATGCACGCGCTGCGAGCCGTCGATCGTCGCCAGCTGGAAGTCCGGCGCCGGCCGGCCCACGAGCACGGCCGGCAGCCGGTTGGGGTCGTGGCCCAGGCCGGCGCCCAGGAGCACCGCGGTCGAACCGACCACCGCCGCCACCGCGGCGAGCACGGCCCACCGGCGCCACGACCACGACATCTCAGCCCACCCCAGCGAGGCGCGGCGGCCGCGCCGCCGCCTCGGCCGCCCGCTGGCGCCGCGGCCACGCGGCCAGGAGGCCGCCCAAGGCCATGATCCCTCCCCCGACCCAGAGCCAGCTCACGCCCGGGTTGAGCAGGACCCGGAACGTCGCGCTCTGCCCATTCTGGTCGAAGCCCAGCACCGAGACATAGAGGTCGGCGAGCGGCCCGTACCGGATCGCGGGCGTCGGGATCGGCTCGCTCGCCGACGGGTAGAGGTTCAGCGCCGGCACCATCCGGCCCTGGCTGCGGCCGCCGGCGGTCACGCTGACCGGGGCCTGAAGCACCATGCGCTGCGGCTCGGGGTGCGGCTGCAGGCCGTCGTACCGCAACGTGTAGCCGGCGAACGTGACCTGCTGGCCGCGCGCCAGCGAGACCTCGGTCTGGCTGGCGAACGCTGACGCCGCGATGGCGCAGGCCGCGATCGCCGCCCCGCTGTGCACGACCAGCCCCCCGACGAGCCTCCGGTTGCGCGCCACGCCGGTCGCGATGGCGACATGCGCGGGGCCCGCGCTGCTCCTGACGCAGGACCGCAGGATGCGCGACAGCTCGCCGCCGTTCGCCACCAGCACCAGCGCGGCCAGGCCGAAGACCGTCGCCGCGCCCCAGTTGCGCGCTCCCAGGAAGACGGCGGCCACGACGACGAGCGCCCCCGCGACCGCCGGCAGGGCCAGGCGGTCCCGGACCTGCCGCCACGAGGTCCGCCGCCAGGCCAGCAGCGGCCCGGCGCCCATCAGGGCGAGCAGCGCCAGGAACGGCAGCGCCCCCGCCTGGTCGAAGTACGGGGCGCCCACCGTCACCTGGCGGTTGGACACCACCTCGACAAGGACCGGGAAGAGCGTTCCCAGCAGCACGATGCACGCGAGCGTGAGGAGCACCCAGGCGTTGCCCAGCAGAGCCGACTCCCGAGCCAGCGGGGAGTCGAACCGGCCGTTGGACCGGGCCTGGGCACCGCGCAGCGCGATCAGTCCGAACCCGACCGCGAGAACGAGCAGCAGGAACGCGAGGTAGGCCGGGCCGACCACCGACTGCGTGAACGTGTGCACGGACGCCACGACGCCGGAGCGGGTCAGGAACGTTCCGAAGGTGGTCAGGGCGAACGCGCTCACGGCCAGGGCGAGGTTGAGCAGCTTCAGCATGCCGCGCCGCTCCTGGATCATCGAGGTGTGGAGGAACGCCGTAGAGACGAGCCACGGCAGCAGCGCCACGTTCTCGACGGGATCCCACGCCCAGTAGCCGCCCCAGCCCAGCACGGCGTAGGACCAGAGGGCGCCCAGCGTGAGGCCGACGGTCAGGAAGCCCCAGGCGACCATCGTCCAGCGGCGCGTCACCCGCACCCACCAGTCGGACACGCTCCCCGTGAGCAGCGACGCCACCGCGAACGCGAACGGCACCGAGAAGCCGATGTAGCCGAGGTAGAGGAACGGCGGGTGGACGGCCATCAGCCAGTGGTTCTGCAGCAGCGGCAGGGGGCCGTTCCCGTCCGCGGGGGCAGGGTCGAGCGGCGCGAACGGCCGGCTCGGCCCCAGCACGAGGAGCAGGTAGAAGAGCGAGATGCCGTACAGCACCGCCATGGCCCAGGGCAGCGTCTCCGGCCGGGAGGCGCGGAAGCGCAGCGCCACGGCGGCGGTGTAGCCGGAGAGTACGAGGTTCCAGAGCAGCAGCGACCCCTCGTGGGCGGACCACAGCGAGAGCACCTTGAAGAACACCGGGGTCTCGCGGCTGGAGTTCTCGGCGACGTAGCGCAGCGAGAAGTCGTCGGTCAGGATGGCCGCCAGCAGGACCAGGTTGGCCGCGAGGACCAGCCCGAAGAGCGAGTACGCCGCCGTGCGCGAGCTCTCGACCAGCACCGCGTGGCCGTACCGGACACCGGCGACGGCCGCCCCCAGGCCGTAGACGGCGACCGCGAACGCGAGGCCCAGCGCGATCGTGCCCAGGATCGTCACCGCCGCTACCCCAGCTGCGCCGAGCGCGGCGGCTGCTCTCCGGGCGCCGGCGGCCGGTACACGTTGTCGTGCTTGACCATCACCGTGTCGCCGTGGAACACGCCGTCGGCACCGTACACTCCCTCGACCACGACCCCTCGGCCGGCCTGGAACATCGACGGAACACCGCCCTGCTGGAACACCGGCATCTGGTGCGTCCCGTCGGTCACGACGAAGTGGACGCCGCCCGGCACCTCCTGCACGGAGCCGGGCTCCACGAGGCCGCCGAGCCGCACCCGGTCCCGGCCCGAGCTGTGGGCCAGCAGGTCGCCCGGCGTCTCGTAGTAGACCAGGCTGCCGCCGGTCAGGCCGCTGCCGGCGACCCAGCCCAGGCTGCCGGCGATCGCGCCGCCCAGCACCAGCGTGCGCAGCCTCGGCAGCCGAACTCTCATCGCCGGGACGCCTTCGTCCGGCGGACGGCGCGCCGGGCCCGGAGCAGCAGGTGGGCGGCGTAGCCCGCCAGTGAGAGGACGGTGAGGAGGTAGCCGGCGGCGACGAAGCCGAGGTTATCCACCGGACACCTCCAGCCCCGCCAGCTCGGCGCCGGCCTCGTGGCCGTCCGGGTCGGCGGACAGGAACGAGGCGCTGACCGCCTTCGACTCGAGCCGGCCGACGCGCATCCGCAGCGCGAGCAGGTAGCCGTACAGGAGCGTGAAGGCGACGAGGGCCCAGAGGAGCGCGGCCAGCATGACCGGGGCGATCGTCGGCTCCCCCGGCTGCAGCACGGTGGCCGGCTGGTGCAGCGAGCGCCACCACACGGTGGACATGTGCACGATCGGGATGTCGACGAAGCCGACGACGCCCAGCACGGCGCACCAGCGGGCCCGCCGGGCCGGGCTCTCCGGGAGCCGGCGCAGGGCCAGGTAGCCGGCATAGATCAGCAGCATGATGGCGGTGGTCGTCAGCCGCGGGTCCCACGTCCACCAGGTGCCCCACGTCGGGTAGCCCCAGATGGAGCCGAGGACGATCGTGAGGGCCGTGAACAGGACGCCGATCTCCGCGGCGGCGGCGGCGATCCGGTCCCAGTGGCCGCGCCTCGTGAGCAGGTAGGCGCCGCTGGCGACGAACACGGTGGTGAACGACAGGTAGGCGAGCCAGGCCGCCGGCACGTGCACGTACATCAGCCGCTGCACGTTGCCCTGCACCGCGTCGGGCGGCGCCACCGCGAGCGAGAGGACGGCGCTCACCGCCATGGCCAGCAGGGCCACGACGCCCAGGCGGCGCTCACCGGTTCGCGACGTGAGCCCGCCGAGCAGGCGCTCGAGCGGCCGGGTCAGGCGCTTCATCTCTCCTCCTTCGAGGCATGGGGGGGACCGAGGGCCGCGGCGCCGGCCGCGGCCCCTACGGCCAGGGGTTGGCGGGGGAACCCCTAGATCGAGAGCAGGTACTGCACGATGTCGTGCTTCTCCTGGTCCGTGAGACCCAGGTTGAACCGCGTGTCGTAGTGGTTCACGACGTCGCCGAGCGTGGCGAAGCGGCCGTCGTGGAAGAACCCTCCCCTCTGGTGGGCCCACAGGCCCTTCAGCGGCGCGGTGCGGTAGCCGTGGACGACGACCGGGTTGCCGGTAGCGTCACCGATCACGTACGCGGGCGCGCGGTTCGCCTGGAAGGGATCGATCCCGATCTCCTGCGGTGTGTGGATGTTGTTGCCGGGCTCCGTGAACAGCGGGGGCACGTGGCACGTCGCGCACTGCGCCTTGCCGTTGAACAGCGCCTGGCCGCGGGCCGCCGCCGCCGGGTCGAACGAGCCCACCGGAGGCGTGGGCGCCGGGATCGAGAGCTGGTAGAACTGCAGCGCCGCGAGCTTGGACGTGATCTGGTCCTGGCCGGGCGGCGCCGTGACGTGGCCGTTCCTGTCCCTCGCCGCGATCGGGAACTGCTGGGCGTTGTCGAGGCGCTCGTCGAAGAACGTTCCGACCCCGTGCATCTCCAGGTTGGCGACGAAGGCGTTCCAGTACGTGACCGAGCCCCAGCCTGTCCACGTGTGGAGGTTGTCGCCGGCCAGGCCGTACGCCGGCGGGATCAGCACGGGCGCGCGGTTCACCCCCGTGGCGTCGACGTTCAGCGCCTTGCCGTCCGTGAACACCTCGGCGTCGAACTTGCCGGGTCCCCAGGAGGCCAGGACGGCCTTCAACGTGGGCACGTCCACCCCGAGGACGTTCGCGACCGGCTGCAGGTTGGGTGCCAGCGAGACGATGGCGCCCACGTTCAGGTCGCGGTTGGCCCAGCCGTCGAGCCGGTGGCCGATGCCCGGCGCGAACGAGTTGTCGACGGTCGAGTGACAGAGCGCGCACTGGATGCCCATCGAGCGCAGCGTTCCGTCCGGGTTGAAGAACCCGGTCAGCCCCACCACGGCGTTCAGCTTGAGGAGCGCCAGCGTCGTCGCCGGGTCGTCCAGGTTGACCTGCCCGGCCTGCAGCTGCTCCTTGAGCTGGTCCGGGAGGGCGTCCGAGTCGACCTTCAGGCCAACCGAAAGCGCCGTCCTGGGACTGACCCCCGGTCCGACCCCTCCCAGCTTTTGCCCCTCGATCGCCCTGTGGAGCTGGAGGGTGTCACCCCAGAACGCCTGGTCGCCGAACGTGTCGAAGCGGAACGTCTGACGGCCCTGCGCGACCAGCGACTTCGCGTTCTGGTCGACGACGCTGTCGAAGGGCGCCCGCTTCTGCTCCCAGGTCAGCGTCGCCATGGACGAGCCTGCCCCCACCGCGATCATCGCGCCCGTCACCGCGGCGATGGCCAGCAGGCCCCGTCGCGACAGCTTCCATCGCAAGTTCATAGGCAACCCTCCGTGGGTGGTCGCTGGTCTAGAACTAATGTCGGCTGTTTAATTTGAGCCGGCGGTGCCCGCTTGTCAAGGCCCGATCGGGTCAGTCCTCGATGAGGTGCCCGAACAGCGCCGCGCCGGCCGCCAGGAAGACCACGTCGAACGCGGCGAGGAGGCCGAGCCAGTTCGCTGCCTCAGCCTGGCTGCCGGCCTGGATGAGCGCCGTCGCCCTGATGGCCGCGAGCAGCACGGGTGTCGTCAGGGGGAGGACGAGCAGCGGGAACACCGCCTCGCGCGCCTTCGCCGCCTCTGTCAGGACGCCGAACAGGCTGCCCACCGCGGCCAGGCCGGCCGTGCCCAGCGCCACGGTGGCGAGCAGGGCGGGAAGGCCGCCGTGCGGGCCCACTCCGAAGAGGAGCTCGGTGAGCAGGGCGAGCACGCACGCCAGCGGGACGAGCTGCGCCATCACCGCGGCCGCCTTGCCGGCGAACACGGCGGCCTTGTCGACGGGCGCGAGGAGCAGGCCCTCCAGCGCCCCGTCGTCGCCCTCCGCCTCGTAGGCGCCGCGGAAGGCGAGCACGGCGGCGAAGAGGACAGCGATCCACAGCAGCGCCGGCGCGGTTTCCTCGAGGAGCGACCTGCCGGGACCCAGCGACAGCCCGAATGCGACGAGCTGCGTGCACGCGAACGGCAGCACCGTGCCCGCGGCGTACCTGCCGCCGAGCTCGATGCGGAGGTCCTTCAGCGCCACCCCCAGCGCCACCCGGGCGAAGCTCACGCCCGGACCGCCGCGGTCTCGGCCGCAGGCGTGGCGCCGTGGAGGTGCCCCGCCCGCATCACCACGACGCGGCTGGCCAGGCCGGCCCGGCTCGCGTCGTGGGTGACGAGGAGGACGGTGCGGCCCTCCGTGCGCGCCGCCGTCACCATCGCGTCGACCAGCTCGCCGGCGTCCCGGTCCAGTCCGGCGTACGGCTCGTCGAGCAGGAGCAGCTCGGGCGAACGCAGGTGCGCGCGGGCGAGCGCCACGCGCTGGCGCATGCCCTGCGAGAAGCCGCGGACCCGCTCCCGGGCCGCTGAGCCCAGGCCGACCTCCTCCAGCGCGGCCGCCGCCAGGGCCGGGTCGGCGCCGTACAGGAGGGCGGCGAAGCGCAGGTTCTGGATCGCGGTCAGGTCCTCGTAGAGCCGCGTGCGGTGACCGATGAGCTCGATGCGCCGCCGGATCTCCTCGCGGCCGTCCAGCAGGTCGAAGCCGAGCACCCGGCCGGAGCCGGAGGTGGGGGACAGGGCGGTCGCCACGATCCGCAGCAGGGTGCTCTTGCCCGCACCGTTGGGTCCGCGCAGCAGCACCACCTCGCCCCTCGCGACCTCCAGGCTCACCCGGCTGACGGCGGGGACCGGGCCGAAGGCCCGCGAGATCCGCCGCAGGCTGACCGCCTGCTCAATAAAGCAAGGCACGATTGGTAATAGAGAGTAAGGTGGGAGCGTTCGGGCGTCAAGCTGCGGTAAGGGTTCTCTCATGTTCGGGTTACCGTTTGTTGGATGCCCGTCAGTGAGGCCGGCGAAGCGTCGGAGCGCCCGAGCTTCGATCGTGACATCGAGCGGCTGGCGCTCCTCGAGGACCCGGTCCGTCGCGCGCTGTTCAAGCACCTGGTCAGACAGGGCGACTACGTCAGCCGTGACGAAGCCGCCGCCGCCGTGGGCATCGCGCGCGGCCTGGCTGCGTTCCACCTGGACAAGCTGGTCGAGGGGGGCGTGCTCGAGGTCATGTACCGACGCCTGGAGGGCCGCGTGGGCCCGGGTGCCGGCCGTCCCTCGAAGCTGTACCGGCGCTCGCGCCAGGAGGCCTCGGTGAGCATCCCGACGCGCGACTACCAGCTGCTGGCGGAGCTGCTCGCGAGCAGCCTCGACGCCGGAGTGCCCGAGGACGTCTCGCGGCTGGAGCAGGCGGGGCGCCGGACGGGGGCTGCGCTCGCCGCCGAGGCCAGGCGCCTGGCCGGCCGCCGGCCCAGCCGGCGCCGCCTCGTCGAGGTCGGCCTCGAGGTCCTCTGGCAGCACGGCTTCGAGCCGCGCTCAAACGACGGCAAGGTGACCCTGCGCAACTGCCCGTTCAAGGCGGTCGCGTACGTCCACCGCGACCTGGTCTGCCCGATGAACCTGGCGCTGATGGAGACCTTCGTCACGGGCCTCAACGTCACGGGCGTGTCGCTGGTCTGCGTGCCCGGTGACGTCGGCTGCTGCGTCTCGATGCGCCTCGATGCCTGACGCGCGCGCCGGGCGCTATTTCACCGCCGCCGCCAGCACCGCGTCGACCACGCCCGAACCGTGGTCGAGCTGGTAGTCGAGGTTGATCGCCGCGTTGATCAGCGAGAGATGGCTGAACGCCTGCGGGAAGTTGCCCAGCTGCTCGCCCCTCGGGCCGATCTCCTCGGAGTACAGGCCCAGGTGGTTGGCGTAGGTGAACATCTTGGCCAGGGCCTGCCGTGCGTCCTCGAGCCGTCCCGACCGCGCGAGCGCGTCCACGTACCAGAAGGTGCAGATCGAGAACGTGCCCTCCTCGCCCGGCAGCCCGTCCGGCGACGCGGCCGGATCGTAGCGGTAGACGAGGCTGTCCGAGACCAGCTCGCCGTCCATGGCGCGCAGTGTCGACTGCCACATCGGGTCGGTCGGTGACACGAACCCGACGAGCGGCATCAGCAGGTTGGAGGCGTCGAGGACATCATCGCCGTAGTGCTGGACGAAGGCGCCTCGCCTGGGGCTCCAGCCCCGTTCGATGACCTGGTTGTAGATGCGGTCGCGAACGTCGGTGAGACGGTCGAGGTCCGCGGGGAGCCCGAGGTCGCGAGCGATCCGGATCACCCGGTCGAGCGCCACCCAGGACATGAACCGCGAGTAGGTGAAGTTCTTCTGGCCGCCCCGGGTCTCCCAGATCCCCTCGTCGGGCCGGTCCCAGTTGTCGGACAGCCAGTCCATGATCCCGGTGAGCTTGGTCCAGCCCGGGTGCCCGATCCGCAGACCGCGCTTGTGCCCCTGATAGAGGGAGTCGATGGCCTCCCCGTAGATGTCGAGCTGGAGCTGGTCCGCCGCGCCGTTCCCGATCCGGACCGGCCGCGAGCCCCGGTAGCCCTCGAAGTGCTCGAGCGTCTCCTCCACGAGGTCGGTCGCGCCGTCCACGCGGTACATGATCTTGAGCGGTCCCGAGTCCCTGCCGGCCTGCTCCTGGACGCGATCCGAGAGCCAGAGGATGAACCTGGTGGCCTCGTCCGTGTAGCCCAGGCCGAGCAGGGCGTAGACGGAGAACGACGCGTCGCGCACCCAGGTGAACCGGTAGTCCCAGTTGCGCGGTCCGCCCACCTGCTCGGGCAGGCCGGCGGTCGGCGCCGCAACCGGTGCGCCGGTCGGGGCGTACGTCATCAGGCGCAGGGCCATGGCCGAGCGCTGCACCGCCTCGCGCCAGCGGCCTGAGTACGAGGAGCGGGCCAGCCATGACCGCCAGTGGGCGACGGTCTTCTCCCCGAGATCGAGGATCTCGGGCGCGGTGGGGGCCCGCGGCGGCGCGTCGGAGCCCGACTCCAGCACGGCGGCGGCCACGTCGCCCTGGTTGAGGGCCAGCACCGCTCGCACGTCGTCGCCCTGACGCTCGAGCGGGAAGCTGGTGTGCAGGTTGAGGCGCAGGTCCGGCGAGCGGAAGACCGCGCCGCCGCCGGTGATCTGCACGTCGTGCGAGACGCGTCCGTAGTCGAACCTCGGCGCGCAGTCGAGCACGAAGCGCATCGTCCCGCGCACCACCCGGACCACCCGGACCAGACGGTGGTGGTCCGTCGCCCGCTCTGGCTCGTCGATGGGCATGAAGTCGGTGACCTGGCCGACGCCGTCCTCCGTCAGGAACCGCGTCACGAGCACCGCCGACTCGGGGAGGTAGAGCTGCCGGCGGGTGGACTCGGCCTTCTCGGGCGCGATCTGGAAGTGCCCGCCGCGGTCGTGGTCGAGCAGCGCCGCGAAGATGCTGGGCGAGTCGAAGCGGGGGCAGCAGAACCAGTCGATGGTGCCGTCGGTGGCGACCAGCGCCGCGGTCTGCAGGTCGCCGATCAGCCCGTGTTCCGAGATCGGCGGATAGCGGTCGCGGCCCTCGCGGGTCATGGCCGGTGCCGGCATGGTTCGTGCTGCGCTCATGGTTCACACACTCCTCGCGGGCACCGTACGCCCGGGCCGAGCGCCGCACGTTCCGCGGTGGTCCGCCGCTGCAACAAAACGTTGGACGGGTGGGCCGCCCGCGCGGGAGCGGTCGATGATCTATGGTCACGCCGTGCCCGAGTTCCGCAGCCCGCAGATCGTCCTCTTCAGCGAAGACCTCCCGCGCGCCATCGCGTTCTATGCGCGGCTCGGATTCACCGAGACGTTCCGCGTGCCCGTGGAGGGCGAGCCGATCCACGTCGATCTCTCGCTGGATGGATACAAGATCGGCATCGCGTCGGTCGCGTCCACCCGCCACGATCACGGGCTCGACCCGGTCCCGGAGGGCCAGCGGGCGGCTGTCATCCTCTGGACCGACGACACCGCCGCGGCGTTCGCCGCGCTCACCGACAGCGGAGCGCCAGCCCTGGCCGCCCCGCACGTATGGCTCGGTCGCCTGCTGATCGCCTGGACCGCCGACCCCGACGGCAACCCCATCCAGATCGTGCAGCACCTCTGACCGGCGGTTGGGATCCACGGCGCTACCCTGTGTCATGGAGGGTGCGAGATGGATGGTCTGCAGTACGCGTTCCGGCACAACTCGTGGGCGACGCGGCGGCTGATCGAGGCGTGCCGGGACCTGACGCCCGAGCAGCTGGAGGCCACCACCCCGGGTGCCGTGGGCGGCGTGCGGGAGACCCTGAAGCACATCATCGATACCGAGGGGCACCGCCTTCGGATGCTGCTGACCGGGACGTCTCCGAGCTGGGAACGGCGGCGCGACGAGTCGCCTGACCTCGACACGCTTGCCGCGCGGGCCGAGGAGAACGAGCGCTTCTGGATCGACTACCTCGGGACGGCCGTCGACGCGGAGCGGCCGGTTCGGGTGGGCTACGAGGGCAAGACGTGGGACGTCACCGCGGGCCCGATCCTGGCCCAGGTCGTCCACCACGGCAGCGCGCACCGCGAGCAGGTGTGCACCATCCTGACGGTGCTCGGCGTCGAGCCGCCGGATCTCTCGGGCTGGGCCTACGCCGGCGCCAACGGCCACATCGTGAAGGCGTCCCCGGCCGCGCCATAGACCGCAGCTCCGATCTGTTATGGTCACGCTGACCATAAGGAGGTTCGCGCGGTGGCAGACATCAGGAGCTTTCCCGGTCTCCGGCATCTGCGGGGGACACCGACCATGTACGTGCGGCACCTGCGCCGCGGCCGCCTCGCCCACGAGGGGACCGGGCTGTCGTTCTGGTTCCGGCCTCTGACCGCGGCCCTGTCCGAGGTTCCGGTGGACGACCGCGAGCTGCCCCTGCTGTTCCACGCGCGCACGTCCGACTACCAGGACGTCGTCGTCCAGGCCACCGTGACGTTCCGCGTCACCGACCCCGCGCTCGCCGCGACCCGCATCGACTTTTCGATCCACCCGGACACCGGCGCCTGGCGGGTGACGCCGCTGGAGCAGGTGGCCGGACTGCTGACCGAGACCGCCCAGCAGTACGCGCTCGAGCTGGTGGCGCGCACGACGCTGACCGACGCGCTGGTCGGCGGCGTCCCGGCGGTCCGCGAGCGGGTCGCGGTCGGGCTCGTGTCCGACGACCGGCTGGCCGAGACCGGCCTCGCCGTGATCGGCGTGCGCGTGGTCGCGGTCCGGCCCGAGCCCGACGTGGAGAAGGCGCTGCAGACCCCGGCGCGCGAGCAGATCCAGCAGGAGGCGGACCGCGCGATCTTCGAGCGCCGGGCGGTGGCCGTCGAGCGCGAGCGGACGATCAGCGAGAACGAGCTCCAGAGCCGGATCGAGCTGGCCCGGCGCGAGGAGCTGCTGGTCACCCAGCAGGGAGCGAACGCGCGACGCCAGGCCGAGGAGGCCGCGGCCGCGAACCGCATCGAGGCCGAGGCGCAGGCCGGCCGCGAGCTGCTGCTGGCCGAGGCGCGCGCCAGCGGCGCCCGGGCGATGGGCGAGGCCACCGCGGCGGCCGAGGCGGCGCGGCTGGCCGCATATCGCGACCTGTCCGAGGCGATGCTCCTCGGCCTGGCCGCCAAGGAGCTGGCCGCCAACCTGGGCAACATCGACAGCCTGGTGGTGACCCCCGACCTGCTGGCGCCCGTCCTGGCCCGGCTCGGCGCCGCGAACGGCGGCCGGGCGGCGGTGCGGGAGTGAGCCTGGCCCCACGCGTGGTGATCGTCTATCGCCACACCGAGCTGGAGGAGCTCCGCGCCCGCCACGCGACCCGCGGCCAGGCCCAGTTCTACCTGGCCCAGCGAGCCCTGTCCCTGAGCGAGGTCGAGGTCGGCCAGGCGGCGCAGACGGCCGCGGTGCGCGCGGTCATCGCCGCCATCCCGGTCGACTGGCGGCGCGGGAGCGTCGAGCGCGCCGACGTGTCCCGATTCCTCTTCGAACCGGCGGACGTGGTCGTGGCCGTAGGCCAGGACGGCCTCGTCGCCAACGTCGCCAAGTACCTCGACGGTCAGCCCGTCATCGGGATCAACGACGACCCGCGCCGCAACCCGGGCGTCCTCGTCCAGCACGCGCCGGTGGGCGCCGCCGGCCTGATCCGGGACGCGGCGGCGGGCGCGCCGTCGCTGCGGATCGAAGAGCGGACGATGGTGGAGGCCGTGACCGACGACGGCCAGCGGCTCGTGGCGCTGAACGAGGTGTACCTGGGGCAGCAGACGCACCAGACCGCGCGGTACACCGTGCTGCTGCCGGACCGGCGGTACGAGCGCCAGGCCTCGTCGGGCCTCCTGGTCGGGACCGGCACCGGCGCCACCGGCTGGTGCCGGTCGGTCTGGCTGGAGCGCCGCAGCGCGGTGGCGCTCCCGGCGCCGGAGGCCGCGGAGCTGGCCTGGTTCGTGCGCGAGGCCTGGCCGTCGCCGGCGACCGGCGTGACGCTCACCGAGGGGGTGCTGGGCGGCGGCGGAGGACCGCTCTCGGTCACGGTCGAGTCCGACCGCCTGGTGGCGTTCGGCGACGGCATCGAGGACGACGCGATCCCGGTGATCCGGGGCCAGACCGTTCGGATCGGCGTCGCCGCCAGGCGGCTCCGGCTGGTCGCGGCGGCATGACCGACATCGCGGCCCGGCGCCTCCGCACCCAGCGGCTGGCCGGCGAGCGGTTCGCCTCCGCCGAGGAGGCGGTGGGATGGCTCGGCGCCGTGCAGTCGCAGGACTACGGCGGCGCCAAGTGGGCGCTGGGCCTGCGGTCCCGCGGCCTGACGGACGCGAACCTCGACCGGCTCTTCGACGCGGGCGCCATCCTGCGCACGCACGTGCTGCGGCCGACCTGGCACTTCGTGCTGCCGGAAGACGTGCGGTGGCTCCTCGAGCTGACGGCACCGCGCGTGAAGGCCGGCCTGGCGTTCTCGGACCGGCGCATCGGCATCGACGCGGCGCTGCTGGCTCGCAGCCACGCCGTCCTGACCGCGGCACTCCGCGACGGCGCGCACCTGACGCGGCACGAGCTCGCGGCCGCGCTCGAGCGGTCCGGCATTTCGGCCAGCGGACAGCGTCTGTCGCACCTCGTGATGCACGCCGAGCTGGACGGAGTGATCGTGAGCGGCCCGCGCCGGGGCCGGCAGTTCACCTACGCGCTGCTGGACGAGCGGGCGCCGGCCGCGCGCCGGCTCGACCGCGACGACGCGCTCGCCGAGCTCGCGCGCCGCTACTTCACCAGCCATGGACCGGCCCAGCTGCCCGACTTCACCTGGTGGTCGGGCCTGACGGCGGCCGCAGCGCGGCGCGCCCTGGACCTGGCCGGTCCGGACCTCGCGCACGAGCTGATCGACGGCCGGTCGTACTGGCGCGCGCCGGACGAGCGGCGGCCGGCGCCCGCTGGACCGCTCGTGCACCTGCTGCCCAACTACGACGAGCTCCTGGTCGCGTACCGAGATCGCAGCGCCGCGCTGGACCCGGGGCTGGACCTGTCGTCCCTGCCGCGGGGCAGCATCCTGACCAACGTCGTGGTGGTCGACGGGCGCGTCCGGTGCGGCTGGCAGCGCCGTCCGTCCGGCGGGCGGGTCGTCGTGGAGGTGGTACCGCTGGGGCCGGTGGACGCGGCCGCAAGCGCCGCAATCGAACGGGCCGCCGGCGAGCTCGGCCGCTTCCTCGGCGTCCCGGCGGAGGTTGCCTGGCCATAACCTGCCATCCTTAGAATCCGGGAGGATGCCGCGCCTGCTCCTCGGGCCGATGCTCCGGTACGCCGGCGAGCAGCAGGCCACCATCTGGGTCGAGACCGACCGGCCGTGCACGGTCGAGGCGCTCGGCTGCCGCGCCCCCACGTTCTCCGTGTGCGGCCACCACTACGCGCTCGTGCGCATCGAGGGCCTCGCGCGCGGCACCGTCCATCCCTACCAGGTGGCCCTGGACGGCGAGGTGGCCTGGCCCGAGCCCGGCTCCGGCTACCCGCCCAGCGTGGTCCGCACGGCGACGCCGGGCGCGCCGGCCCGGCTGGTGTTCGGCTCGTGCCGGCTGGCCCGGCCGCACACGCCCCCGTACACGCTGTCGCCCGACCGGCACGAGGAGGGCCGCGGCGTCGACGCGCTGACCGCGCTGGCGGAGCACCTCCGCCACCGGCCTCCGTCCGAGCTGCCGGACCTCGTCCTGCACCTCGGCGACCAGGTCTACAGCGACGCGCCGCCGGCGCCGGTGCTGGACTTCGTGCACGGGCGCCGTTCGGAGGTGCCGGGCCCGGACGCCGAGGTGGTCGACTTCGAGGAGTTCGCGCGCCTCTACGCGGACGCCTGGAGCGAGCCGTCGCTGCGCTGGCTCCTGTCGACCGTGCCCAGCGTGATGGTGTTCGACGACCACGACGTGCACGACGACTGGAACACGTCGCTGGCGTGGCGGCTGGAGCGCAACCGGCTGCCGTGGTGGCAGGACCGGATGGTCGCGGCGCTCATGACGTACTGGATCTACCAGCACCTCGGCAACCTGGACCCCGCCGAACTGGCCAGCGAGGGCGTCCTGGACCGGCTGGAACGGCGGCCCGACAACGCGACCGGCGAGCTGCGGCGGCTGGCCGAGCGGGCGCATACCGACCCGGAGGCCATGCGCTGGAGCTGCCGGCGCGACCTCGGCGCCGCGCGGCTGGTGGTGGTGGACTCCCGGGCCGGCCGGGTGCTGGAGCCGGGCGGGCGGGACATGCTCGACCGGTTGGAGTGGAGCTGGCTCGAGGACCAGGTGCGCGGCGGCTTCGCGCACCTGCTGGTCGCCAGCACCGTGCCCGTGCTGCTGCCGCCCGTGCTGCACGACCTGGAGGCCTGGAACGAGCGCCTGTGCGACGGGGCCATGGGCTCGTGGGCCGCCGGCTGGAGCGAGGCCCTGCGCCAGCGCCTGGACCTCGAGCACTGGGCGGCGTTCGGCGCCGGCTTCCGGCGCCTCATGGGACTCGTCGGGGAGGTCGCCGACGGCGTCCGGGGACCGGCACCCGCGACCATCTGCCTGCTCGGCGGCGACGTCCACTTCGGCTACGTGGCGCAGGTCCGGCAGCCGGACGGCGCCGCGCCCATCTACCAGCTGGTCGCCTCGCCGATGCGCAACCGGCTGGAGCCACCGTACGGGGCTGCCCTGAGGGCCAGCCTGTCGCCGGCGGCGCGGCTGCTCACGGGAGCGCTGGCCCGCTCCGCCGGGGCGCCGCGACCGGCGGTCAGGTGGCGGCTGACGCACGGGCCGTGGTTCGAGAACCACGTCGCGGACCTGGCGCTGGACGGCCAGCACGCGTCACTCGCCGTCCGCGAGGCGCCGCCGGGCAGCCACCCCGAGCTCCGCACCCGGCTGCTGCTCCGGCTGGCGTAGGGCCGCGCCCCTGGGCCCGGTCAGAGCCCCTCCGGCGGCGACATCGTGAACCGCGCCTCCACGCGGGCGTGGACCACCTGGACCTGGGGCTCGAGATCGATGGGCGGCGGCTCGGGCGCTCCTCCGCGTCCTCCGTTCGCGGTCCGCGCCAGCGACGCCGCGAGGACATTGGGCTGACGCCCCTCCGTCGTCAGGCCCACGTCGGCCAGTTCGACCAGCCCGGTCAGATGCCCGCCCACCGCCTCGGCGTACTCGCGGGCCCGCGCGATCGCGTCACGCGCCGCGTCCTGCCGTACGCGGCGGTGGACCACGCTGTCGCGGCGCAGGCGCCACCACGGGCCGCTCACCGTGGTCATCTCGCCGTCGGCGGCCCGAGCCACGAGGTCACCCAGGACGCCGAAGTCCACGACCGTCACGTCCAGCCGCACCGTGCCGCGGTACGCCCGCACCTGCTCGTGACGGCCGGAGGAGCGCAGCTCCGGGTACACCGCCAGCCCGCTGGTCTCGACCCGCTCGACGGCTTCGCCGTAGCCCTGCAGCAGCTCGATGCACTCGTGGTTCCGTTTGGACAGCATCTCCAGCGTCCGCTCCCGCTTCGGGTCGCGTGCGGTCACCGTGATCGTCAGCTGGACGATCTCCGGCGGGACCTCGAGGGTCGCCTCGCCGCGAACGCTGAGCAGCGGTGGGGAGGACACCGCCGCCCAGCCTACCGGGTCGTCTAGGCCCAGGTCCCGTATGCGTCGGTGGTGCGGCCGATGCAGCGGTACGCCGCGTCGACCAGGCGCTGGCCGCGCTCGTTCAGGCCGGCGCCGGCCCCGTGACGCGTCATCGCGTAGCCGAACGACATGCGCGCCGCCGGGTCGGCGAAGCCGATCGAGCCGCCGATCCCGGAGTGGCCGAACGCCTCCTCGGACAGGATCACGCTGTTGTTGCCGCCCGCCGGGTGCCGGCGGTTGTCGATCGACTTCACGAAGCCGAGCGCGAACCGGGTGGGGAGGAAGATCGTCGCGTCGACGCCGGCCGACGACACCGCGCTCATGCGCCGCACCGATCCCTCGTCCACCAGCGGGCCGCCGCCGGTCGCCAGCGGCGCGTACAGCCCCGCCAGGCCGCGCGCGTTCGTGACGCCGCCGGCGGACGGGATCACGGCGGCGTGGGCCGCGCGCGTGTCGCACTCGCCCGGCAGCATGTAGCCGCCGATGTTGGCGAGCATCAGGAAGGTGACGGACGCGGGGTCGGAGAAGACCTGCCGCTCCATCGGCGTGAGGTTGTTCGGGTCGGGCGGGGGCTGGGCGATGCACGGCGCGACCCTGCCCTCGTCCGCCTCCGGCAGTCCGAAGCGGAAGTCGAGTCCGAGCGGTACGGCCACCGCTTCCTGAAAGAACCGGTCGAACAGGATGCCGGACACCCGCCGCACCACCTCGCCGACCAGGTAGCCGAACGTCAGGCCGTGGTAGCCGTGCCGCGTGCCCGGCGTCCAGAACGGCTCCTCGGCGGCGAGCGCCGAGGTCATCAGCTCCCAGTCGTAGAAGGCGCCGGGCGGCAGCGGCCGGCGCAGCGCGGCAAGGCCGGCCTGGTGGTCGAGGAGCATCCGGACGGGGATCGCCTCCTTGCCGTTCTGGGCGAACTCGGGCCAGTACCGCGCCACCGGCGAGTCGAGGTCGAGCTCGCCCCGGGAGGCGAGGACGTGGGCGCAGATCGCCGTCGCGCCCTTGGAGCACGACCACACGACGACGGCGGTGTCGCGCTCCCAGGGCCGTCCGGCCGCCGGGTCGGCGACGCCGCCCCAGAGGTCGACGGCCGTCTCGCCGTCCACGGTGACCGACACCGAAGCGCCGGCCTCGCCGCGCTCCGCGAAGTTGCGCTCGAACTCCTGTCGCACGAGCTCGAACCGGGGGTCGCAGACCCCGTGAACCGCCAGAGGGCTCACCTGCGCCATCTCACTGCCTCCTGCTGTCGGACTCGCTCCTCCCCGAGACATCATGGTTTCGCACATTGGTCCGCGAGTGCGCTTCGCGGACTCTCGGGACCTCACATTGGTCCGCAAGTGCGCTTCCAGATGCGTCGGAAACACGTACTAATCCGGGTGTTCCGGGGGCGCGGGCCACCCTACGCTGGCCCCCGTGCCGACCCGCAGCAGCGCTCGAAGACGTCTGGTCGCGAGGATCGCCAGGTGGTGCCGACCGTCACCCCAGCTGATCATCCTCACCGCGACCCTGATCAGCGCCCTCAACGCGCTGGTCGCGCTCGACCTCGTGCGGCTGTCCGGCGTCCATCTGGCGGTGATCAACATCGGGCTGGCCAGCGTGCTCGGCGTCGTGGCGCGCGGCCTGGTCCCCTCGGACCCGCCGGACCTTCCCCAGTCGGCCAGGGGCCGAGCCCAGCAACGCGAGAGAGGTTCCACGTGATGAAAGCCATCCAGATCGCGGTCGTGAACGCGAGCGGCCTCGCCGACGAGGACGTCGCCGGCGGGCTGGCCGCCATGCAGCGGCAGGTCAGCGACGACTTCGCTCCGGTGTGGGGCGTCGACGCCGAGCTGCACCTCGTGACGCGCGAGCAGGCGTTCTCGGGCGCGAAGTTCGCCGACCGGTGGGGACTGGTGCTGGAGGACCACGAGCTGGTCACGGCTCGGCTGGGCAACCACGTGCGCGGCTACCACGACCGGACATCGGCCGGGCTGCCGATCGCGCGAGTCATGGTCGACCAGCTGGAGCCGGGCCAGGACTGGACGCTCGTGGCCAGCCACGAGCTCCTGGAGATGCTGGCCGACCCGGACTGCGACGCCTCCGTGTTCCGCCACCCTGACGCGAACACCGTGGTCTTCTACGCCCGCGAGGTCTGCGATCCGTGCGCCGCGTACGAGGACGGGTACGAGAGGTGTGGGCGCACCGTGTCCGACTTCGTCTTCCCGGCCTGGTTCCAGACCGCCTCCCCGAAGCGCGGGGCGACCCGGTTCGACGAGCGCGGCCTGATCGACGCGCCGTTCACGGTGCGTCCGCACGGCTACATCGGCGTCTTCCAGCCCGCCACCAGCTCGTGGGTCCTCCAGAAGTACGGCGGCATCGTGGACTTCGAGACCGAGGTCGGCAGCCGCATCGAGCGCCGCAACACCGCCGACAGCCGCTGGCTCGACAGCGACATGGTCACCTCCCCCTAGACACCAACCGTCCCCTCTCTCTTTCGACGGGTGCGCGGAGGACGCACGGCGACGCGTCGCGCGGCCCTCCGCGTACCCTACGCTGCCCGTTGGGGCTCGACAGATGACGTCTGGCAGCGCACGTCTGAGCCGGCGGGAACGCGAGGTGGCCGTCCTCGTCGCCGAGGGCCTGACGGACCGCCAGATCGCCCAGCGCCTGTTCATCTCCGAGCGCACGGCGGAGGGCCACGTTCAGGGCATCCGCAACAAGCTCGGCTTCGACAACCGCGCCCAGATCGCGAGCTGGGTCGCGATGCAGGGGAGCGTGCCCGGAGCCAGCGCGCTCCGGCCCGTCGCCGCCGCGGTCCCGAGCAACCTGCCGCTCCAGCTCACGACCTTCATCGGCCGAGAGCGCGAGCTCGGCGAGACCCGGCGCCTCCTCCAGCGGACGCGTCTCCTGACGGTCACTGGGCCGGGCGGCTGCGGCAAGACCCGGCTGGCCGTGGAGGCCGCCGGGGAGGTGATCCACCGGTACCCGGACGGCGTCTGGTTCGTCGACCTGGGCGCCGTCGTCGACCCCAACGACGTGCTCCGTGCGGTGGCCGAGGCGCTCGGCATCGCCGAGCGGGAGGGCGTCGACCCTCTGGAGGCGGTGGCCGGCGAACTGGCCAGCGCGCGAGGCAGCCGGCAGCGCCTGGTCATCATGGACAACTGCGAGCACCTGGTCGAGCGCTGCGCGGAGACGGTCGCCGCGCTCCTCACCGCGAGCCGGCAGCTCACGTTCGTCTGCACCAGCCGCGAGCCGCTGCACGTGGCGGGCGAGGTGACCTGGGCGCTCGGTCCGCTGACGATGCCGGAGGCGGGCGCCGACGTCACGCTGGACGAGCTGCAGCGGTTCGAGGCGATCCGGCTGTTCGTCGACCGGGCGAGCCTCGGCGATCCCGGGTTCGAGCTGAGCGACGCGAACGCGGCGGCGATACGCGAGCTGTGCGAGCGCCTGGACGGCATCCCGCTGGCACTGGAGCTGGCCGCCGCCCACGTTGGCCTGCTGTCCCTGGACGAGCTGCGGCGCGGCCTGGAGGGGCGGTTCGCCGTGCTGTGGCCGCGCACCGCCCCGGCTCGCCAGCGGACGCTGACGGCCACCATCGGCTGGAGCTACGACCTGCTCGATGAGCCCGAGCGCAGGCTGCTTCGCCGGCTCTCCGTGTTCCGCGGCGGGTTCAGCCTGGAGGCAGCCGAACGCGTCTGCGGCGGCCGCGAGGAGGGCGGTGTGTTCGCGGGTCTGGCGCGCCTGGCCGACAAGTCGCTCGTGCAGCCGGTGCCGCCCCGGCGCGAACGCTACCGGTGCCTCGACATCATCCGGCGCTACGCGGCGGACCGGCTGGACGAGAGCGGCGAGCGGGACCGGGCCCGGCGCCGCCACCTCGCGTTCTTCCTCGGGCTGGCGGAGGACGCGGCCGCGGAGCTGCGGGGGCCGGGACAGCGGGAGTGGCTGGACCGGCTCTCGACCGAGCACGACAACCTGCGCGCCGCGCTGGAGGCCGGCCGTGACGCTGATCCGGAGGAGCGTCTCCGTCTCGTCGTGGCGCTCGAGCCGTTCTGGTCCATCCGGGGCCACCTGGGTGAGGGGCGCCAGTGGGTGGACGAGGCTCTGAGCGCCTCGGACGCGCTCCAGGCCACCGCCACGCGGGCCCGCGCGCTCGATGCCGCGGCCCGCCTGGCGCTGTACCAGGGCGATGCGGCCCGCGCCCGAGGCTGGCTGGAGTCGAGCCTCCGGATCTGGCGTCAGCTCGGCGACGGGCCCGGGGCCCAGGCCTGCCTCGCCAACCTGGGCCTCGCCGCTTCGCGCCTTGGCGACTGGGCGGCGGCGCGCACCCACTTCAGCGAGAGCCTGGCCCTGGCGCGCGAGCTGGGGAACGAGCGCGCCATCGCGATCCTGCTGACCAACCTCGGCGTCATGGGCACCTACCTGGGCGACCACGACACGGCGCTCGACCAGCTGGAGGAGGGCCTTCGGATCATGCGCGGGCGGGGCGACCCCACGCTGATCGCCGACGGGCTCGCCAATCTCGGACTGCTCGCGCTGTACCGGGGCCAGGTCGACGAGGCCGTCGAACGGTTCACCGAGGGCCTGCGCATCGTGCGGACCCTGGACGCGCCGCGGCGCCTCGTGGAGTACCTGGAAGGGTTCGCGTGCATCGCCGCCCGCCGCGGCCAGCCCGATCGGGCGCTGCGTCTGGCAGGAGCGGCGGCCGGCATCCGGGAGACCATCGGCACGCCGCAGCCGCCCTGGTCCAGGGCGCTGGAGGATGGATGGATGCCCGCAGCCCGCAGGAGCGTCGGCCCGGCCGCGACCCGGGCCCGCGAGGAAGGCCGCAAGCTGGCGCCCGAGCAGGCCATCGCGCTGGCGCTGGAATCGAGATGAGGCGCCCGGAGCGGCGGCCAGCGCCGCCCTCCGGACGCC
>DASQZW010000100.1:0-2806 GCA_035638495.1 Terriglobales bacterium | reverse complement strand
TCCGGTGGAGCGCCCTCCACCGCGTAGCCCGCGCACGCCCACTCGATCATGGGCTGGTCGTTGCGGCCGTCGCCCACGGCGGCCGTCTCGTCGCGGGCGATCCCGTACCGGACGCACAGCCACTCGAGCGCCTGGCGCTTGTCCGCGTTCGGGTTGGTGATCTCGATGTAGTTGGGCAGCGACGTCGCCACGTAGAGCCGGCCGTCCCAGAGGTCGCGGATCTGGGGCAGCCACCGCTCGACCACCTGCGGCTCGGCCACGATCACCAGCTTGGGCGTGGTCGGGCCCATCGCGCCGTCCAGGTCGCCGACGACGTTTACCGTCATGCCCGAGTGGTGAGCGTACTCCTGGGCCTCGGGACGGTCGCGCTCCACGATGAGCCGGTCGTCGCGATACGCCTGGACGTGCAGGTCCCGTTCATCGCAGAACCGGACCACTTCCATCGCCAGGTCGTGGGGCACGCCGTGGTCGAGCATGGTCTCGCCGTCCAGGGCGCGGACCTGCGCGCCCTGGTAGCAGACGATCGGCGACTCCAGGCCGAGCTTCCGGACCCAGGGCAGCGCCCCCGGGAAGGGGCGGCCCGTGCAGGCGACGACCCGGATGCCCGCGGCCGCCGCGCGATGGGCCGCCTCGACGTCGCGCGGGTCCAGCCGCAGGTCGACGCTCACCAGTGTCCCGTCCAGGTCCACGGCGAGGAGCCGGATCATCCGGCCACGACCTCGGGGTTCAGGAGGTTCGGCGGCCGCTCTCCCCGCAGGCCGGCCAGCAGGTTGCGCACGGCCAGCGCGGACATCTCCGAGCGGGTGCGCACCGAGCCGCTGGCGATGTGCGGCGCGAGCACCACGTTGTCCAGGCGCAGCAGGTCCGGGTGGACTTCGGGCTCGTGCTCGAACACGTCCAGGCCGGCCGCGAAGATCCGCCGCTCGCGCAGCGCCTCGGCCAGTGCGGCCTCGTCGACCACGGGGCCCCGCGACGTGTTGACCAGGACGGCGCTCGTCTTCATCCGGTCGAGCTGCGCCGCGCCGATCAGGTGGTGGGTGTCCGGGGTGAGCGGCACGTGCAGACTCACGAAGTCGGCGTCGCGCAGCAGGTGGTCCAGGTCCACGCGGACGGCGCCGAGCTCCCGCTCGACGTCCGGCGGCAGCGGCACCTCGTCGGTGTAGATCACGCGCATGTCGAACGCCCGGGCGCGGCGGGCCACGGAGCCGCCGATCCGGCCCACGCCGACGAGCCCCAGCGTCGCGCCCCACACGTCCTGCCCGAGCAGCGTGTCGATTCCCCAGCCGTCGAATCGGCCGGCTCGCACGTAGCGATCGCCTTCCGCGACGCGGCGGGCGGACGCCATCAGCAGCGCGAACGCGAAGTCGGCCGTGGTCTCGGTGAGCACGCCCGGCGTGTTGGTGGCCATCACGCCATGGCGCGTCGCGGCCGGGACGTCGATGTTGTCGTAGCCGACCGCGACGTTGGACACGATCCGCAGCCCCGGCGTCGAGAGGACCTTCTCCCGGATCGGGTCCATGACGTGGCTCAGAATGCCCCTGCAGTCGCCGGTCTCGACGGCGGCGCGGATGGCGTCCTCGGTCAGGGGCGCTCCTTCCGGATACCGCATCACGTCGACGTGCGCCTCCTCCAGCAGAGCCGGCGCCGGGTCGAGCACCGGGTGCATCAGCAGCACCCGCCAGCCGCTCTCGCTCACGGGTTGAGGCCGAGCTCGCCGGCGATCGGGACGAGCGCGTCGCGTACCACCTCGACGTGTTCGTCGAACGGGACGCCGAGCGCCTCGGCGCCCCCGACCAGCTGGTCGCGGTGCACCGCGCGGGCGAAGGCCTTGTCCTTCATCTTCTTGCGCACGGTACGAGCGTCGACGGCGGACACGGAGCGGTCCGGCTTGACCAGGGCGCAGGCGATGATGAAGCCGCTCATCTCGTCGACGGCGAACAGCGCCCTGCGGATCGGCGTGTCACGCGGCACGTCGAGGTACTCGGCGTGCGAGGCGATGTCCTGGATGATGTCGTCGGGCCAGCCGCGCTCGCGGAGCATCTGCATCCCGCGCATGGGGTGCTGGTCGAGCGTCGGCCCCGTCTCGTAGTCCCAGTCGTGGATCAGGCCCAGCACGCCCCAGCGCTCCTGGTCCTCGCCGAACCGGCGCGCGTACGCCCGCATGGCCGCCTCGACGGCGCGCATGTGCCGGCGCAGGGTCTCGCTCTGCGTCAGCTCCGTGACCATCCCCCACGCCTCCTCGCGTGTGGGCGTGTGCGTCTCGACGCTCATGGCCGCCTCACCTCCTCGAATTGCTCACGGCCGTCCGGCACTCGAGCAGGAAGCACTCGAGGGCCAGGCGGGGGCTGACGTTCTGCTCCAGGTAGCCGAGCGTGTCGTAGGACCGCTCGAGCAGCCGCGCCCAGCCGCCCATGGCCGGCGGCGGCTCGTCCAGCATGCGCCGGCGCAGGTGCAGCTGCCAGCTGCCGAGCGCGAACAGCACGGGGTCCTCGACTGCACGGTCGGAGCTGCGCCACTGGAAGTTGGCCGCGTCGAGCTCCGCGGCGAGCCCGAGCGCCACGTCGGCGGGGGCGCCGAACACCTCGTCCAGGCGCTGCGCCCACCGCTCGTGGCGCTGCACCACCTCGTCATCGGCGGCTGCCGCGATCGCCCAGCCCGGCCGGCCCCGCGACAGGGCCGCGAGGGCCTCGGCTCGCTCGGACGGCACGCCGCGGCGCAGGAGCAGATCGCGCACCTCGGGCATCGGCACCGCGTGGAAGCCGACCCGCTGGCAGCGCGACACCACCGTCGGAAGCACGACGAACGG
>DASQZW010000099.1:0-39409 GCA_035638495.1 Terriglobales bacterium | reverse complement strand
GCTGGCACGCGCGCTGGTGACCGCTGACGCGTTCGACACGTTCGTGGCCGCGCCCGCGGTCGCGATCGAGACAGAGGGCTCGCGGGTCCGCGGCGTGCGCCTGGAGTCCGGTCGGACGGTGTCGACGCGGACCGCGGTGCTCGCCGGCGGGCCCTTCACGCGCCGGCTGGCGGAGGCTGCCGGGGCGCCCCTGGCGACCGAGAACCGGCGCCGGCACGGGATGATCCTGCACCTCCCGCCGGGATTGGTCGACCCCGGCTGGCCGATGGTCGTCGACGCCGACCTCGGACTCTACTGGCGGCCGCGCCCGGAGGGCCTGTTCATCGGCTGGGAGCGCGCGCTGCCGTGGGACCAGGTCCCGGTCGACGCCGCCGACCCCGTGCCCGCCGATCTCGCGTTCCTGGAGCAGGTGCGGGCGCACGGCCGCCGGCTGAACCGGTTCTGGCCCGACCTGCGCTTCGACCAGGTCACCTGGCACACCGGGCAGTACGTCTCGGCGGTGCCCAACGACGGCCGGCCGGTCATCGGTCCGCATCCCGCCCTCGACGGCCTGTACGTCAACACGGCGTACGAGGGCCGCGGCGTGATGGCCAGCCCCGCCGGCGCTTTGCTCCTCATGCGCCTGCTGCTCGGCGAGGAGGACCCGGCCCGCAGCCCGTTCCGCGTGTCGGCCGGCGACCGGGGCAACGAGCCGGACCGGATGGTGCTCTGAACCGGCCCCCTCGAGACGTGTAATCGCCGGCAGCTGTACCTCATCCCGCCGGCGTCCCGAGCCGGCTCCGAGCGCTCAGGGCCGCGAGCGGCGGAACTCGACCTCGAACACGTCGTACTGGAAGGCGACCGAGAAGCCCAGGCGGCCGTACACGTCGTAGGCGCGGGTCGGGTTGAGCCCGTCGACGTAGAGCGAGGCGCTGGCGGCCCCCCGGCCCCGCAGCCGGCGCAGCGCGGCCGCCGTGAGCGCATACGCGAGCCCGCGCCGGCGGTGCTCGGGCAGCGTCCCGACCACCTCGACCACACCGACCGGCTGGCGCCTGAGGTCGGGGTCGTGCGTGGCCAGCTCGCACCAGACGACCGCGGCAGGCACGCCGGCGTCGGTGACCGCCAGCAGCTCCAGTTCGCGGGGCCGGTCGGTCGGCGGCAGGTCGTCGGGGTCGAGCGCCTGGAACCGCCAGTGCTCGGCGAACGAGCGGTTGAACACGACCGCCGCCTCCCGCCGGTCGACCAGAGGCGCGAGCCGGTAGCCGGGCGGCAGCGGCGCCACCGGCAGCTCCTCGAGGCTCCTCCGGTCCATGCGCCAGAACGGCCGTGCGAGCGTCAGGCCCAGCTCGGCCATGCCCCGGTGCTGGCCGCGCGGTCGCCACACCTGGGCCAGGGACGCGCCCGCCGCGCGGCCTAGGCCCAGGCCCCACTTGATCAGCCGCAGCCGGTCGTCCTCGGCGCGCGCCGCGGACTCCACGCGCGCCACGCTTCTGCCGCCGGTCGCGTGCTCCAGCACCAGGACGGCCGCCCGCGGCCCGCCGCTGTCCTCGATGATCCGGGAGCGCGCGGACCAGTCGAAGCTGCCCATCATGCGGGCGACCATCGCCTCGCTGGGAACGCAGTCTCGGCCGCGGTTCAGCACCTCGTGGGCCCACAGCGCGCGCAGCCCCGGCAGGTCCTGGACGCGGCCAGGCCTCAACCCGGGCGCCTCCTCGCGGATCCTGCGATCACGGGGCCACCCGGGCCACGACCTCGGACAGATCGGGCAGCCTCCGGCGGAGCTCCTCCTCGAGCGCGGTCTCGACCGCATGCGCGTGCTCGAGCGTCACGGCGCCCGGCAGCTGGGCGACGACGTACGCGACCAGCTCGCCCGAGCGCTCGCTCAGCTCGACATCGCGGCAGGCGCGGACTTCGGGGTGGGCCTCGACGATGCGGCAGATCTCACCGGCCAGGTCCGGCCGGACCTCGGTCACGTCCGCGCCGGCGATCACCTCGGGCTCCAGCGGCTCCAGGTGGACGTCGACGCGGGCGACGTCCGGGAACTCCTGGCGCAGCCGGCGCTCCAGGTCGGTTGACGCGCCCGCGGCCTCGTCGAGCGTCATCGTGCCGGGGAGCTTGACGTGCATGCTGAGGTGCAGGTTGCCCTCCCGCTCGCGCTCGACCGTCACGTTGTGCAGGTCGCGGATCATCTCCAGGCCCGCCGCCGCCGCGTGCACGCGCTCGACCAGGTTGCTTTCCTCGGACTGCGGCTCGACCACCAGCGCGAGCTCGAGGTCGGGGTGCTGGTGGCCGACGGCGGCCAGCACCTCCTCGCTGAGCCGCTGGGCGCCCTCCACCGAGAGCGTCGGCCGGGCCGAGACCCGCGCGTCGCCGAGCATCCGCCCGCCCGACCGGCGCACCCGCACCGTGCCGACGCGCCGCACCCCGCCCACGCCGGCGATCGTGCGCCTGACCGCGTCCTCGACGCCGGCGGGGGCGCGGTCGATCAGGATGTCCGCCGACCGGTAGACGAGCAGGCCGGCGGCGCGGGCGACCACCAACGCGACGAGCAGCGCCGCGGCCACGTCCGCCCACGCCAGGCCGAGACGTACCCCGATCAGGCCGGCGAGGACGCCCGCCGACGAGAGGATGTCGGCCAGCCGGTTCTGCGCGGCGGCCGCGAGCGCGGGGCTGCCGAAGACGCGCGCGGCCCGGCGCAGCCCGGTCGACCGGACGAGCTCGAGGACGATCGTGCCGGCCATCAGGGCGATCGCGTACAGCGCAGGGTCGACCTCGACCGGCTGGCCGAGCAGCCGGCGCAGGCCCTCGAAGGCGATGGCCGCGGCCGCGATGAGGATGATGATGCCCTCCCCGAGCGCCGCCAGGTTCTCGGCCCGGCCGTGGCCGTACGGATGCTCGGAGTCGGCCGGCTTCCGCGCCGCGCGGATGGCCACCAGCGCGAACCCGGACGCGACGAGGTCGAGCCCGGTGTGCACCGACTCGCTCAGCATGCCCAGGCTGCCGGTGAGCACGGCCGTCGTCAGCTTGGCCGTCAGCAGGCAGGCGTCGACGAGGAGCGACGCCACCGCGACACGCTGCGCGGTCAGCCACCGGGGGGCCCACAGGCGCCCTCCGAAGAGATGCACGGCCCAACTGTAGGTGAGTGGAGAACGCCGCCGAAGCGGTCCCGGAGCGCCTCCTGTGCGCATGTTTACGGCCGCGGCGCGCCTGGGTAGCTATCAGCCGAAGCGCTTCCCGAAATCGGACCGAACACTCTTTCCGGAGGTGACTGGAATGGCGACGCGCTGGTGGAGTCCCGCGTCGGATCTGATGGCCGCGACGCGGGTGATGGACCGGATGTTCGACCAGTTCTTCGGCTACGGGCAGACGCCCGAGCAGGAGCGCGGCGGCACCCCGACGTATGCGCTGCCGGTGGACGTGATCGAGACCGACGACGCGTTCCTCCTCTTCGCGACCGCGGCGGGCGTTCCGAGCGACCACGTTGACGTGACGTTCGAGGACGGCGTGCTGTCGATCACCGTGAAGGCCGTGCCGTACGAGCGGCAGGGCAGGTGGCTGCGCCAGGAGCGGCCCTGGGGCGACTGGAACCGGAAGCTGGAGCTGCCCAACGAGGTCCAGCCGGACAAGATCCGCGCCGACGTCGAGCACGGGACGCTCCGCGTCACGGTGCCGAAGGCCGCCTCGGCACAGCCGGTGCGGATCCCGGTGAGCGGCGGCAGGCAGCCCGAGCGGCTGAAGCCCTGACGCCCGACCGTCCCGGGCGGGATCTCGGTTCCGCCCGGGGCGGGGCCGCCCGGCCCCGCCTAACATTTCCAGGGCACAGGTGGCAGTCGAGCAGCCGGGGGGCCTCTGGGTCCAGGACCTGACCAAGCGCTACGGCGCCAAGCTGGCGGTCGACCGCCTGAGTTTCGGCGTGTCCCCGGGCGAGATCCTCGGCCTCGCGGGCCCCAACGGCGCCGGCAAGACCACGACGCTGCTCAGCCTGGCTGGCCTGCTGCGGCCGGACCGCGGTCTGATCTGCTGGGCCGGTCGCTCTCTCGGACCCGAGCGAGCCCGCGCGATGGCCCTGATTTCCGAGACGCCCGAGGTCTACGACATGCTCACCGTCTGGGAGCACCTGGTGTTCGTTGCGCGGAGCTGCCGCCTCGACGACGGGTGGCGCGCCACCGCGGAGGAGCTGCTGGACCGGCTGAGCATCGCCGGCGAGCGAGATACCCTCGGCGAGGCCCTGTCGAAGGGAATGCGCCAGAAGCTGCTGGTCGCTGCCGCGGTGCTCGCGGGCACCCCCGTGCTGCTCCTGGACGAGCCCATGATCGGCCTGGACCCGCGCGGCCAGCGAGAGCTCACGACCATCCTCCGGGAGCTGCGCGAGCAGGGGAAAGCCGTGATCGTCAGCACGCACCTGCTCAGCTACATCGAGGACCTGTGTGACCGCATCCTGATCCTCAAGCAGGGCCGGGCGGTCGCGCTGGGCACGATCGCGGAGCTGCTGGACGGCGCCGACGGGAAGAGCCTCGAGGACCGCTTTCTGGAGATCGTCGAGCGCTAGCGATCGCCGTGTCGATCTGGCCGTGGCCCGTTCGACGCCTTCACAGGGCGCGGTCTTGCGACGCCCAACCCAACGAGGAGGCACACGATGCGATTCATGCTGCTGATCAAGGCCAATCAGGACAGCGAGGCGGGAGTCATGCCGAGCAGGGAGCTCGTCGAGGCCATGGGCGCCTTCAACGGCGAGATGGCGAAGGCGGGCGTGCTGCTCGCGGGCGAGGGTCTGCAGCCGAGCTCCAGGGGCGCCCGGGTCAGGTTCTCAGGCGGGAAGCGCACCGTCATCGACGGGCCGTTCACCGAGACCAAGGAGCTGATCGCCGGCTTCTGGCTGATCCAGGTCAAGTCGCTGGAGGAGGCGATCGAGTGGGCCCGGCGCTGCCCGGCGCCGATGGGCGAAGGTGTCGACGCCGAGATCGAGGTGCGGCAGGTGTTCGAGACCGAGGACTTCCCGCCGGAGGTGATGCCCGCAGAGGCCGCCGCCAGCGAGATCGCGATGCGCGAGGAGCTGCAGCGCAGGTACACCTCGCAGTAGTCGCGGCGTTGCGGCCGGGCGGCCGGAGCTGGTCTGATGTTGGCGGTGACGACTGTCGAGACCCACCGCGCCATCGAGGCGGTCTGGAGGATCGAGTCCGCGCGGCTCATCGCGGGCCTGGCGAGGATCGTTCGGGACGTCGGGGTCGCCGAGGACCTGGCCCAGGACGCGCTGGTCGCGGCGCTGGAGCAGTGGCCGGAGTCGGGCGTCCCCCGCAACCCGGGCGCCTGGCTCATGGCCATCGGCAGGCGCCGCGCCATCGACCTGCTGCGACGCCAGCAGCGGCTCGAGCGCAAGCTGGTGGTGCTCGGGCACGACCTCGAGGTCGAGCGCGAGGAGACGGCGCCCGACTTCGACGCCGGGCTGGTGGACGACATCGGCGACGATCTGCTGCGCCTCGTCTTCACGGCGTGCCATCCGCTGCTCTCGATGGACGCTCGCGTCGCGCTCACCTTGAGGCTCCTCGGCGGCCTCAGGACAGACGAGATCGCCCGGGCGTTCCTCGTCCCGGAGCCGACCATCGCCCAGCGCATCGTCCGGGCCAAGCGGACGCTCACGGATGCCCGCGTTCCGTACGAGGTGCCGCAGGGCGACGAGCTGGGCCAGCGCCTGTCCTCCGTGCTCGAGGTGATCTACCTGGTGTTCAACGAGGGCTACTCGGCGACCGCCGGCGACGACTGGATGCGGCCCGCGCTCTGCGAGGACGCACTCCGCCTCGGCCGCATCCTGGCCGAGCTCGTTCCCAACGAGCCGGAAGTCCACGGCCTGGTTGCCCTCATGGAGATCCAGGCCTCCCGGATCCGCGCCCGAAGCGGCCCGAACGGCGAGCCGGTCCTGCTGCTCGACCAGGACCGCGGTCGCTGGGACCACGTGCTGATCGGCCGCGGCCTCGCGGCGCTGGAGCGGGCCGAGCGGCTGGGCGGCGGGCTCGGACCGTATGGCTTGCAGGCCGCCATCGCCGCCTGCCACGCGCGGGCGCGCGCGCCGGAAGAGACTGACTGGGCCCGGATCGCTGCGCTCTACGGCACGCTGGCCGGCGTCGCGCCGTCACCCGTCGTCGAGCTGAACCGCGCCGTTGCGATTGGAATGGCCTTCGGGCCGGCTGCCGGGCTCGAGCTCGCCGACGCGCTCGCCTCGGAGGGGTCGCTCGACGGGTACCACCTCCTGTCGAGCGTGCGCGCGGACCTGCTCTCGAGGCTCGGCCGCCTCGACGAGGCGCGCGAGGAGTTCGAGCGGGCGGCGTCTATGACGCGCAACGTGCGCGAGCGGGACCTTCTGCTGGAGCGGGCGGCTTCATGCGCACTGCGTGATCGGAAGCTGCAGAAAGGCAGGAGGTCGTCGTAAGCACAGGCTTCGCCCGGCGCGTGAGTCGGTCTGCCCGAGATCCGGCCGGCCACGTGGCGGAAAGGATGTTGGAGGTGGCGACTCCGCGTCGCTCAGGTCGTCCGACAAGTCCAGCCCGACAGGTGCGCTGAACCCATTACTGCAGGCAACTCTCACGCTCTACCCCCTCTGAACCAACGCAGAATCGCCGTCAAGCACCATAGCGACGACGCGGACGGCCGCGCAAGGGTGTTTGCGTAACTTTTACGAAGCCGTGTCCGTTTGTGGCCGGCCCCGGGTGCCTCGGCGGCGCTGTTCCAGCGCTTCCGCCATCGTCCAGTGATCCGCGTGCGCCCAGGCACGCGCGAAGGAGGCAACGGCGGAGCCGGCCAGGTCCGGGCGGCTGCCCGGGTGCGCGGCCTGCATCCCCGCTTTCAGCCCGGCCAGTGCGTGCCTCGGCGCCCGGGCCACCTGGTGCGCCAGTTCGCGCCAGCGCTCGGCGAAGCGCTCCCGCGGCACCGCCTCCTCCACCAGGCCCCAGGCAGCGGCCTCGACGCCCGAGAGCATGCGGCCCGTTGTCAGCAGGTAGAGCGCGCGGCCGCGGCCGACCAGGCCGCCGAGGCGCTCGATGCCGCCCCACGCGGGCGTGACGCCCAGCAGCACCTGGGTGAAGCCGATGCTCGCGTCGTCCGCGGCGATGCGGAAGTCGCACGCCACGGCGACCTCGGCTCCGCCGCCGATCGCCGCGCCGTTCAGCGCCGCGATCACCGGAACAGGCAGCGCCGCGACGCGGTCCAGGGTGGCCCGCATGTCGCGCGCCAGGCGGGCCCCGAATGCCTCCTCCCGCTCCGCCTCCAGCTCCTTCAGGTCGCCGCCGGCGATGAACGCGCGGTCGCCGGCGCCGGTGAGGACTGCACAGCGGACGTCGTCGCGGACCGCGAGCCCCGCGAGGAGCGCGTCCAGCTCGGCCATCGTGGACGGAGCGAGCGCGTTGCGGGCGTGCGGACGGTCGACCGTGAGGACGAGCACCCTGTCGTCCTGCTCGACGCGGATGTCGGGCACCAGATGAGCGCCTACATCGGCTCGCCGGCGGCGCCGGCGCTGCCCAGCACCGCCGCGCAGAAGCCGTGCGCGTCCACCTGGGCGACGCTGCTCCCGCCGACCGTCAGCACTCCCGGCTGGAACTGGTGGTCGTTGACCGACCCTGCCAGGACGTGCTGGTCATCGAGCCAGCAGGGCCAGGAACCGGAGCGGCTGCCCCTCAACGCCGTCGCCGCGGGCGCGGCGTGGCCCTGGGCGATCTGCACCGCGTCCGAGCTGTCGCAGCAGATGGCGACGGACTGCTGGTCGGGGTGCAGCGCCGCGGTCGGCGACGATTGCTGGACCGTCAGCGTGTCCGTGCGGGTGCCCGACCAGTTCAGCAGCCACAGCTCGCTGGAGGTCTGGCCCCCGGCGCGGTGGTAGCAGGCCGTGCCGGCCGGCACGAGCAGGCCGGTGACCTCACAGCCGCTGCTGAAGTCGGGGCCGCCGATGGTGGCGACCCTGTTGGACGTGCTCGGGTCGACCAGCTGGAAGTCGGCCGCGAAGTACGGGTTCAGCGCCAGGCCCTGCTGGCTGAACCCACTCGACGTCGCCGCCAGGACCAGGTTGCTCCCGTGCCATCCCACCGGCCACACCAGGTCCGCGCCGGGATGGGTGATGTCGTGGCGGTTGCCGCTGGGCAGGTCCTCGGTGAAGAGGCTGGTGACGCTCGCGGTGGAGCCGCTGTACGTCAGGACCGAGACCGCGATGCTCCGACCATCCGGGCTCACCGCGAAGCCGACGTGGGCGGTCGCTGACCCGGGCAGGGCGGCGATCACGTCGGATGACCCGGTCGTGCCCAGCGAGCGCAGGTTCTGGTCGCCGTCCAGGTAGTACACGCGGCCGTTCGCGGCGCTGACCTCGGGCAGGTCGATCGCGGCGGCGTCGAAGATGCCGATGTGGCTGCGCGTGGCCGCGTGGGCGCGGGCCGCGACGTGGCCGTCGGCGCCGACCAGCGCCAGGTCGTAGCCGGTGCTCCGCGGACCGGTGCCGTTGGGGAAGTCGACGAGCACCGCCATGGGCTGGCCGCCGGACGGCGACCTGCTGGGCGCAGCGCTCGGAGGCGGGGACGAGCCCGGCGACGTCGCGGATCCGGGCGAGGATCCCGCGCACGAGGCCAGGAGCAGGGGGGCGAGGACGAGGATGAGGGCGCGCATATCGCTGGCAACGCGGGATCGTACGACACCTACCTTGGGGCAGACTGAGGACGCGCCACGCGTTCGGGGATGACGCCCGGTGATCGGCGGGGACCTGCCCCGTCCCTAGTTCTCGCCGAAGCTCTTGCGGACGACCCCGCCCGAGTCCAGGAAGCCCCCGCCGGGCAGCGGCCCGGGCTCGAGCTCCGCCTTCTTCTCCTTCTTCGGCGGCTTGTCGCGGACCAGGCCCCGCGCCTGCAGACCGGCGAGCGCGACGTCGAGGTCGGCGACGATGAAACGCGCGGCGGCATCCATCGTCTCCGCGTTGCCGGGGTCGGCGTACTTGTCGATGGTGTCGTCCACGAGCTTCTGGCCGTTTGCGGTGGGGTGCGGGGTGTACGCCCAGACCTTCTGGAACAGCTGGTCGTAATCGAGGCCCCCCGCGGTCCCGGCGGCCAGGTCGACATTGTGGTCCGACTCGGCGACCGCGGCGTTCGCGATGTCCTTCGTCCTCGGGCTGAGCGCGAGGGTGTCGTCGCCCGAGAGCCTCCACGTGTCACCACGCGCGTTCGAGACCTCGACGCCGGCGTCTGGGCCACCGCGAATGGCGTCGTTCAACCGGTCGTGAACCAGCTTGGCGAAGATGTTGTAGAAGGTGGCGGGCTCGCGCTCCTGCAGCTTCATCAGCAGCTCGGAGAAGCGCTCGACGGTGACGTCGCCCCACGCCAGCAGCTTCAACTCTTTCGCGGCCAGCTTGCCGCCGGCCGTCGGGTCGGCCAGGACACGCTGGGCCACTCCCTGGGTGAATGCATTCTCCTTGAAGACCAGCCCGGACGTCTTCAGGGCCTCGAACTTCTTCCTTGCGTGGTCCATGACCTGCGCCTTGGCGACGAGGTGACCCGCGGCGAACGCGTCCGTCAGGAAGTGCGATGCGAAGCCGTTGATGGCTCGGGCCTCGTCGGTCACCTTCCTCGATGAGTGTGCCGAGTCCAGCGCCTGCCGGTGCAGCCTCTGCCACTCGCTCTTGTGGTCGGCGGGCGCGGTGACCGCGGGGTCGGTCGACGGGGCGAAGTGCGCGTCGTTGGCCCGAGCGAGGTCCACGTAGCGGCCTCCGGTTGCCGACTGCCACTCGTCGGCGGTGACCCGCGCGTCGCCCTGGCTCCCCTGCACCGAGCGCCGGTCACGCTCGATGAGGTCCACCAGGCGCCGCAGCTCGTCCGGCGACGCCTTGAACATGTCGCCCGGACTGGCGAAGAAGTCCCCCAGCGCGATCAGGTCGCCCTCGGTCATCTCGACGCCGTTGACCGTCACCTTCCGGCCGCTGCCGAGCTGAGCGTGCTCGCCTGTCCCGTAGCGGTATACCGTGTTCCGGCCGTTCCGGACGACCAGCTCATGCAGGAGCGCATCGGGATGCCGCGTCGACGCCAGCAGCTGGTGTACCGCCTGGTTCCCCGCGAGGCGCTGCAGTCCCAGCACGCCGTCGCAGCCCGCCGCGGGTGGCGAGACCGTGTTCCGGCGGGCTGACCGTGGCAACCGCGTCTCCCCGCCGCGGTGCCGGTGCGGCATGCCACGATGTTACGTCTTCGTCAAGAGACGGTGACCTGCCCGAAAGGGCAGACCGGCTCAGTCGAGGTAGCCGGCGAGTCGCGGCGCGTCCGTGGCCTGGCGGAGCCTGGTCAGGGCCTCCTTCTCGATCTGCCGGATCCGCTCCCGCGACAGGCCCAGGCGCCGGCCGATCTCCTCGAGCGAGCAGCGGCGTCCGTCGACCAGGCCGAACCGCAGCCGCAGCACACGGCGCTCACGCGCCGTCAGCCTGGCCAGCATCGTGTAGAGGTCGACCCGCAGCGCCGCCAGCACGACCTCGTCCGCCGGCGACGCGCCGGGCTGCTCCGGCTGCAGACCATCGAGCGGGAGCGCCGGACGGGAGAGGCGCGCGAGGCGGTCCACGCGCTCGGCCGTGGTGCCCAGCTCCTCGGCCAGTTCTCGCGCGGCCGGCTCCCGGCCCAGGACCTGGGCCAGGCGACCGGCCGCCCGCCGCAGCCGGTCCATGGCCTCGGCGGTGGCGGGCGGGACGCGGATCAGCCGGCCCCGGTCGGCCGCGGCCTGCCGGACCGCGTGGCGGATGCACCAGTACGCGTATGTCGAGAACCGGCAGCCGCGGTTGGGATCGAACCCATCCACGGCCTGCAGGAGCCCGAGGTTGCCCTCCTGCACGAGGTCGAGGAACGGCACGCCGCAGTTCGAGTACCGGCGGGCGATCGTGATCACGAGCCGGAGGTTCGCCTCGACCAGGCGGACGGCGGCACGGCGGTCGCCCGCTCGCACGGCGCGCGCCAGCCGCAGCTCCTCGTCGGCGTCGATCAGGGGATGCCGGCCCAGCTCAGTCAGGTACGCCGTCAGCCCGTCGTGAATGTCGGGCGGTGCCGACTCGCCGCCGAGCGAGGGGTTTGCAGCCACCGCGAAACACTGTACCGGCAGTGGGGCCTGCCTGTGCCAGATGAAAGCGGTGACGTGTCAGTTCTGCACGTCGACGACGATCCGGGACGGGCCCGTGAGCGTGAACGCCCGGAAGCAGGTGCTGTGCGACAGGCCAAGCCCCCAGCGGACCACGCCCTCGAAGTCGCCGACCTGCCGCGCCTCCTGCAGGACCGCGCTCCCGGACGGCTTGAGGTCGGTCGGGCCCGGGTAGGAGCCCGCACTCCGGGCGCCCTGCACCGTCACCAGCAGGCCCGCCGTGCCCGACAGCGTGACCCGCTGCCCACTCGGGTCCTGGACGAACGTCGCGCTGGCCTGCGGCTGGACGGAATACTGCGGGACCGAGCCGTCGAACTGGATCACGAAGCGGTCGTAGCCGCCCTGGGGGCCCGCGCGCACGTCCGTCACGCCGACCGGCGGGCTCGTCGGTCCCGGGCCCGACTGCGCCGAGCAGCTGAACGGGGGCAGGCTCGCGCCGGGCGATGCGGCCGTCGAGGGCGCGGCGGAGGGCCCGCCCACCCCGGGCACCGGGGTCGGCTGCGCGCTGGCGTTGGGCCCGGGCACGCTCGGCGGCGCCGTGGGCGGCGCGGTGGCGCCCGGCGTCGGCTGGCTGCCGGGCACGCTCGGCGGGACGATGACCCGATGGCTCACGAAGACCAGGCTTGCCACCACCAGGATCGCCGCCAGGACCGCCACCGCGGCCGCCAGTCGGGGGACGCGGGCGGCGGTCGCCGGCCGGCTGGTGAGCTCCGACCGGATGCGAGCGCTCAGCGCGGGATGGGCCGGCTCGGACAGGGTCTCGAACACATCACGGAGATCGTCGCGGAGTCGCCGCCGGCTCATCCCTCCACCTCCGACGGATCCAGCTCCGGCTTCAGGCGGCGCGCCGCCCGGTACACGCGTGACCGCGCCGCCGACGCGGACACGCCGAGCACGCGCGCGACCTCCTCCATGGGCAGGTCGAGATAGAAGAAGCAGAAGAGCGCGGCGCGATCGCCGGGATCCAGACGGAGGACCGCGTCCCGCAGGTCGCTGCTCGTCACCGCCAGCTGATCGACGGGTGCCGGCTGCTCGGGCGGGTCCGCAAACCGAACCACGTGCCACCACCGCGTCCGGCGCGCCATGCGGCACTCGTTGGCTACGATCGACAGGAACCAGCCGCGGAACCCCTCGGCGCCACCGCGCAGCTGTCCGTGCTTGCGCCACGCCTTCAGCGCCGCCTCCTGCACCGCGTCCTCGGCCGCGGAGCGGTCGCGCAGCATTACCGTGGCCAGCCGGTGCGCCGCGTCGAGCACGGTCTCGAGCTGGGCGCTGAACGCGTCCGGGCTCGACAGGAACGCTTCACGAGCGGCATCGCCGGCCACTGCACCGATCATCGTCTCCCGTTCGATGCGCCGGCGCCTCCGAGTTGTCGCAGGGGCGCGCCAGGGAGCGCGCTCCCTTATGTCGCGATGTCGACCACGAGTCGCGACGGACCACTCAGCACCCATGCGTGGAAGCACGCCGGGTGGGCGATGCCGACGCCCCACTGCACCACGCCCTGGGAGTCGCTCAGCAGCCGCGCCTCCTGGATCTCCGGGAACCCGGGCGTCACGTCGCTGGGCCCGGTGTACGCGCCTGCCCCGGAAGCGTTGTGGAGCACCACCGCGAGGCCCGCCGCGCCCTTCAGCGTCACCGGTCCGCTGCTCTGCGCGAACGACGCGCTGTCCTGGAGCGTCACTTCGTACTGCGGCACGGGCCCGGCGAACTGGATCACGAAGCGGTCGTAGCCGCTCTGGGCGCCGACGCGTGCGGTCGACATGGTGGACTGGCCGTCGCCGCCGCTCTGAGCAGCGCACGAGTAGCCGGGCAGCGTGGCGACCGGCGCCGTCGGCGGCGGCGCGGTGGGCGCCGGGGTCGGCGTCGCGGTGGGAACCGGTGTGGGTGTGGCGGTGGCCGGCGCTCGCTGGGCCGGGGAGGGGTGCGCGGCCGCGGTCTGCTCGCGGGAGGGGGTCGTGGCGGCCCGAGGCGGCGTGAGCACGCGCGCGACGGCAGCGTTCACCCCGCGCCCGAGCGCGCTTGCGGCGTGGACTGCGGCGGGACCCTCCAGCAGGGCCGCGACCAGTGCCAGCACGACCAGGCCGGCGACGAGCACCGCCAGCGTCGGCGGAAGCGCGGGCGCTGGCAGCGTCACCGGGCTCCTGCCGGCCGGTTGGCGCCAGAGGCTGTCCCGGATGCGTTCGGTGAGCTGCGGCCTGGGCGGGCGGGTCAGGGCCATGAACGCCTGCCTGATCTGCTCGTCGAGCCGCCGCTCGATCACGCCTCGTCCTCCTCTCTGCGATCCAGTTCGGCCGTCACGCGCTCCCGGGCCCGAAAGATTCGGCTGCGGACGCGGATCGGGGACGTCCCCAGGATGCGTGCCACCTCGTCGTCCGGCAGGCCGAGCGAGACGCGGCAGAAGAGCGTCGCGCGGCTCGCCAGCGGCAGGTCGCCGACGATGTCGCGCGGGCCGCCGACCCGGCCGATGTCGCTGCCCCGCAGTGCCACCCGGCGCCACCAGGCCCGGTGCCGAGAGTGCTCGGCCACGATCCTCAAGAACCAGGTCCGGAAGCTCGTCACCTCGCCGTGGATCGTGCGGTAGCGGCCCCACGCTCTGACGGTGGCGCCGTGCACCACGTCCTCGGCCGCCGCGTAGTCCAGCAGGATCACCGTGGCCAGCCGGTAGGCCGGGTCGAGGACGCTCTCGACGCGCGTCATGAAGTCATCCCGCTGGAGGGTCGGATTCTCCGTCGTCGTGGTGTCGTCGCCCATTTCCCTTTCGCGGCGTCCCCCGCCCGGTCACGCACTGTAGCGCGACGGCACGCTCGGTGTGTTGGCGTCCGGGCCTACTCGCGCGCCAGCGACCGGACGATCAGCGCCCGCAGCGCATCCTCGCTGGGGCTGTGGTTCTCGTGGTTGACCTGGAACAGGACCAGCACGTCCGGCGCGGCGGGATCCCGGTGCGTCAGCGCGTCCGGGTCGACGCCGGCTCGCACCTGGACCTCGGTCGGCATCGGCTGCACCCTGACCGTGGCCGGCGCGCCGGCATCCAGCACGAGCGCTCGGAAGCGCTCGGGGCTCACCCGGTGCGGCAGCGCGCGTCCGCTGTCGAGCTGTGACGCGCGGCGGAACGCCTCGTCGCTGGCCGCCGGCAGGCCCGCGTGGCGGCTGATCCGGCCGAGCAGCGCCCAGGCCTCGGAATCCTTCGGGGCGCGATCGCAGGCAGCCTGGGCCGCCTCGAGCGCGTCGTGCATGCGACCGGTCGTGTAGAGCTCACGAGCGTGCTGGATCAGGTCCATGCCGGCGATACGCTAACAGTTCCCATGCGGTTCTTCAGGTCGGCGCCGAAGGTCCTGCCGGCCCAGGCGTCGGAGGCGGACGCCCTGGCCGAACTCTACCGGCGCGCCTGGCAGGGCTGCGAGCGGCTGCTCGACGCCCGCCTTGCGGCGCATGAAGCGTCAGCGCCCGCCGAGGTGGCCGCGTGGTTCGTCGGCGGCTTCGAGGTCTTCCGGATCCGCCACGAGGGCGCGGTGATCGGGGCGGTCCGCTGCTGCTTCCCGAGCAGCGCCTGCCTGATCGACCGGCTGGCCGTTGACCCGGACGCGCGGGGTCGCGGGATCGGGCACCTGCTGCTCGACCACGCCGTGGGCCGCGCCCGGCGGGCGGGAGTGACGCGCATCTGGACGCAGGTCAGCCCCAAGCTGGAGACGGCGCACGCGCTGTACCGGTCGTTCGGCTTTCGCGACGCGAGCCGCTTCAGCGCCGTCTACTGGGGGGAGGAACTGCTCCTGCTCGAGCTGCCGTTCTGAGCGTCAGCCGCCGGCTGGGCCGCCCTCCAGGCCGGGCTCTGTCAGCTTGGCCGGGTCGATGATGCGATCGAGCTCCTCCTCGGCGAAGCCCCGCTCCCGAGCGAGCTCGCGGATCGTGCGGCCCGAGCGGTGCGCTTCCTTGGCCATCTTCGCGGCCTCGTCGTAGCCGATCACGGGCGCGAACGCGGTCGCCAGCATCAGGCCCTTCTCGACCAGCTCTGGACCCCGCTCCGTGGCCTGCAGTCCCTCGACGCACCGCTCCGAGAAGTTGCGAGCCGAGCTCGCGAGCACGGTGATCGACTCCAGCAGGGCGACCGCCGACACGGGCATCATCACGTTCAGCTCCAGGAAGCTGCCGGTCTGCGAGAACCCGATCGTCGCGTCGTTGCCCACGACGCGGGCGACCACCATGGTCAGCGACTCGACGATCACCGGGTTGACCTTCCCCGGCATGATGCTGGAGCCCGGCTGGGTCTCGGGAAGCGCGAGCTCGGCCACGCCGGCGCGCGGCCCCATCCCCATCAGCCGGATGTCGGAGGCCACCTTCCAGAGGCTCAGCGCGATCGCCCGCAGCAGGCCGTGGGCCGTGATCACTGCGTCCAGCGCCGCCTGGGCGTGGAAGTGGTTCGGCGTCTCCCGGACCGCGAGCCCGGTGAGCGCGGAGAGCCGCTCGCAGGCGCGACGCGCGTAATCCGGGTGAGCGTTGATGCCCGTGCCCACCGCCGTCCCGCCCAGGGGGACCACCACCAGCTCGTCTCGCGCCTGCCGCGAGCGGCGGATCGACTCCTCGACCTGGCCGGCGTAACCGGTGAACTCCTGGCCGAGGCGGATCGGCGTCGCGTCCTGCAGGTGCGTCCGCCCGGTCTTGACGATCGGCATGAACTCGTCCGCCTTTCTGGCGAGTGCCGCGCGCAGCCGCTCGAGGCCGGGCAGGAGGTCCTGCTGGATGGCCTGGGCCGCGGCCAGCTGCATCGCCGTGGGGATCGTGTCGTTCGACGACTGGCACTTGTTCACGTCGTCGTTGGGATGGACCCTGGAGCCGAGTCGCCTGCTGGCCAGGTTCGCGATCACCTCGTTGAAGTTCGTGTTCGTGGAGGTGCCTGAGCCGGTCTGGTAGACGTCGATCGGGAACTGGTCGTCGTACGCTCCGTCGGCCACCTCCTGGGCGGCGGTGGCGATGGCCGCCGTCCGGGCCGGCTCGAGCAGGCCGAGGTCGCCGTTGACCTCCGCGGCCGCCCGCTTGATCAGGGCCTGGGCGCGGATGAACCGGCGGGGAAACCGCTGCCCCGAGATCGGGAAGTTGGTCACCGCGCGCTGGGTCGAAGCGCCGTAGAGCGCGTCCGCGGGCACCTCGATCTCGCCCATCGAGTCGCGCTCGATCCGGGTCACGGGCCTGGTCTCAGTCTCGGACATGACCCCAGATGGTAGGACGCCGCGGTGGCGTCCATACCCGGTACCCTTGCCCGCCGTGCGCGGGTTCCTGGCGATGGGTGGCGCGGTGGCGCTCCTTGGCGGAGGTCTCCTGGTGTGGGGCATCCGGCAGCAGGTCGCCTGGTCGGACTGCCAGGTCCACTGCCTGGGCCACAGCTCCTGGCCGGTGACGGCGCTGGGCATCCTGCTCCTGCTCGGGGGTGGCTTCTTCATGGTCTGGACGGCCGCAGCCGACCACGCGGCCCGCGTGCTGCACCCGCCGGAGCAGGAGCTCGACGAACGCGACCCTGGAGCGCCGTGAGCAGGCGACTGGCGGCCGTCGACGTCGGCAGCAACACGGTGATCGCGCTGGTCGCCGAATTCGGCGACGGACGGCTGGTCGACGTCGGCCAGTTCGAGGAGATGCCCGAGCTGGGCGCCGAGGTCGACCGCACGGGCCGCATCGGCCCGGCCAAGACCGCCGACGCCATCGGCGCGCTCGAGAGGGTGCTGGCGCCCGCGCGCGCGCTCGCCTACGAGGACCTGGTGGCCGGCGCCACCGCGGCGGTGCGGCGGGCGGCCGACCGGACCGAGTTCCTCGACCGGATCTCTGCCTCGATCGGCGTGACGGTGCGGCTGATCGGTGAGCGGCGGGAGGCCGAGCTCAGCTTCCTGGGCGTCGCCAGCGTCCACGCCGCGGAGCACGGCTGGCTGATGGGGGACATGGGCGGCGGCAGCACCGAGCTGGTCGTCGCCGTGGGCATGCGCGCGCTGCGCTGGACCTCGCTCCCGGTCGGTTCCGGCGGCCTGGCCTCCAGGTATCTCTCGGATCCGCCGGACGCCGGAGAGCGCGAGGCGGTGCGCGCCGCGGCGGCGAGCGCGCTCGAAGCCGCCCCGGAGTGCGAGGCGGAGAAGCTCGTCATGACGGGCGGCACGGCGTCGCACCTGCCGACCATCGTTTCGCTGGAGCAGCCGCCGGCCGTCCTGACCAGCGAGGCGCTGCGGACCGCGATCGAGCGCCTGGACGCCGGTCCGTCCGCCGACCTCGCGCCGCGCTACGGCCTGCCGGCGGCACGGATCAGGGCGCTGCGGGCCGGGGCGGAGCTGCTCCTCCTGCTGCTCGACCGCTACCGGCTGGACCGGTTCCACGTCAGCCACGCGGGCCTGCGGCAGGGCATGATCCTCGCGCGTGTCGAGCGCGGCGACGACTGGTGGCGCTGACGGTCAGGCCAGGCGGCCGCGAGGACGCGGCGCTCGTCACCGCGCTGCACGCCATGGCGGCCGGGGTGGCCTACGCCGACATCTTCCCCGGCCAGCAGTTCCCGATCGAGCTGACGAGGCGCCGCTGGGAGGCGTTCGCGGGCGAGGTGCGGATTGCCGAGGAGGACGGGAACCCGGTCGGCTTCGTCGCCTTCGAGGGCGACTGGCTCAGCGCGCTGTACGTGCTGCCGGACTGGTGGGGCCGGGGCATCGGCGGACTCCTGCTCGACCTGGCGGGTCCCGTCTCGTCGCTGTGGGTGCTGGAGGACAACCATCAGGCCCGCGGCTTCTACGAACGCCGCGGCTGGTCCCCGGACGGCGGCGCGCGGGAAGCGTTCGGCGTCAGCGAGCTGCGCTATACCCGGGTCAGCCCAGCCGGCTCGTGTGGATGAGCGCGAAGGCCAGCCAGCCGATCCCGGCCGCGGCCGGGATGGTCACGATCCAGGTGGTCAGCATCGTCGCGCCCAGGCCCCATCCCTCCGCCGTGAGGCGCCGGGGCGCGCCGGCGCCGATCACGGCGCCGGTCAGCACGTGGGTCGTGCTGACCGGGTAGCCGAACGCGGTCGCCAGCTGGATCACCGCCGCACCACTGAGCTGCGCGCCCATCCCGGTCGCCGGCTCGATCCGGTAGATCCGCCACCCCACCGTCCGGATGATCCGCCAGCCCCCGGCGTACGTCCCGAACGCGATCGCCGCGGCGGCCAGGAGAACGACCCACACCGGGACCTGGAAGTGACTGACGTGCCCGGTCGCCAGGAGCGCCATCGCCATCGTGGCCATCGACTTCTGCGCGTCGTTGGCGCCGTGCGAGTACGCGATGAGCGCCGAGCTGAGGATCTGGAGCCGGCGGAACGCTCGGTTCAGGCGCACCGGCCGGCTGCTGGCGAAGCGATACACGGCGACCATGACCGCCGCCCCCACCGCGAACCCCAGGGGCGGCGACACGAGCAGCCAGGTGACCACCCGGGACACCGAGGCCCAGCTGACACCGCCCAGCCCGCCCTCCGCGGCGATCGCGGCGCCGATCAGCCCGCCGATCAGCGCATGGGTCGAGCTGCTGGGCAGCCCGCCGTACCACGTGACCAGGTTCCAGACGATGGCCGCGAGCAGGCCAGCCACGAGGATCGGGACGGTCGGCTGGCGCAGCAGCGAGGCCACCGTGTTGGACACGGCGCTGCCGAAGACCAGCACGGTCAGGAGAGCGCCGGCGAGGTTCAGGACCGCGGCGACGGCGATCGCGGACCGCACGCTCAGCGCCCGCGTCGAGACCGTGGTGGCGACGGCGTTCGCCGTGTCGTGGAAGCCGTTGGTGAAGTCGAACGCGACCGCGAGCAGGATGGTCGCGGCGAGCAGCAGCGCGGTGGGCAGTCAGGTCCCCCTGTCCCTCCCCTCTCGCGGGGGAGGTGGCCCGCCGGGGCCGGTTGGGGGGAACGTCGCTTTCCTCAATTCCCCGACCCTATGCGTTTTTGATCGCGATCGTGAAGAGCAGGTTGGCCACAGACTCGCACTTGTCCATCGTCTGCTCCAGGAGGTCGTAGATGTCCTTCCATTTGACCACCTGGGTGGCCGGCGTGCGATCGTCGGAGAAGAGCTGCGCCAGCGCCTCGCGGTGCATGCGGTCCCCCTCGTTCTCCAGCCGGTGGATCTCGGCGCGAGGCTCGTCCATGTCGGAGAACGAGTCCATGCGGTCCAGCGCCCTGGCCAGTGCGACGCCGGCGCTGGCGAGACGCTCGCCGATCGCCTTGGCCGGCTCCGTCACGACCCGCACGCGGTACAGCTCCAGCTTGTCGCTCACTTCCTCCGCCAGGTCGACGACGTCGTCCAGGGAGGACGCCAGCGCCACGATGTCCTCTCGTTCGATGGGCGCCACGAACGTCCGGTTGGCGAGCGAGTAGATCTCCGCCGTCACCTCGTCGCAGGCGTGCTCCAGGTCGCGCATGCGCGGCTGCCTGGACCGGCCCTCCAGCAAGCTCTTCGACAGCTCCGCGAGCGAGTCGCTGACGAGCTCTCCCTGCCGCCTGAACAGGTCGTAGAAGCGCCGCTCCTGCGGCACCAGACTCAGCTTCACTCAGGTGACACCGTACCTGGCGGGAACGGGTCCGTGCGACTCACACGTGCGATGGCCGGTCGAGTCCCGCCTAACGGTCGTCCTTCACCGCTCCCTCGCGCTGCAGGATGCGCCGCGCGACCGCGATCGCAGATGCGTACGTGGAATCGGTGCCCCGGTAGTCGAGGCCGCGCGCTCCGAGCGTCCGGGCCTGCGTGTACGGCGTGTCGGACGCGTAGTGGATGATGCCCAGGTCGAACCCGACACGGCTCATGTTGACGTTGTCGTTCATCGGATAGCGGCCCGGCTCCTGCACCTCGAAGCACGCGTCGAGGTACGGCCCGGCCTCCATCTCCACGACCGTGTAGCGGCCCTGGTAGTAGAACTCCAGGTAGTCACGGTTCTGCAGGAACGTGCCGCGCACGGTGACCGCACGCTGGTTGTCGAGCACCGATCCGAAGACCAGCGTGCCCTGGACGTCAGCCGCCGTGAAGCAGTTGTCGAGCCAGTAGGTGTTGCCAGAGTGCTCGTTGAAGACGACGTTGGGGATCATCACGTCGCCCACGTCGGCGTTGAGCGTCGCCGCCTTGCCCATCACATAGACGCCGAGAATCCACTGGGACGCCTCCGCGACCTGGCGGAGGATGTGGTACGCGGCGAGCCCGAGTGGGTAGTCGATGTTGATGATCGCGGCTTCCGAGCGCCGGAGCGCGGCCGCGTCGACACGCCCCACACGCGGGTCCAGGCACGTGGGGTCGAGGCCCGCGACGCGCACGACCTGGGCGGGCGAATCGATGCCCATCGACTGCGGCGCGACGTGCCGAATGCCGACCTCTCGCTCCATCTCGGTGCGCTGCCGCCGCAGGTCGGCCGCCCGCGGATGCCGATCGAAGAGGGTCCGGGCCGCGAAGTACAGCCAGTTGTCCCGCGACGCCGGGGTCCGGCCGGACTCGACCCTCGCCAGCTCGTCGGCCAGCTCGGGATCGGCGCGGCGCGCGAAGTCCACGATCTCGGGCTCGAACCGCCGCGCGACGCCGCTCAGCACGTTGACCAGGCTGTGCACGTTGGAGGACACGAAGTAGACGGGCGCGTCCGCCAGGCCCAGCTCGTCGATCGCGGCCTGGATCGGCAGCCACCACCTGCCGGCGCCGCGGGCGTATCCGATGTGCGAGCCGCCGACCATCCGCATGGTGAGGTTGCACTGGTGCCGGCCGGCGTGGGCCAGGGTCGGCTCGAAGTCGGCGCCCCACGTGGCGCGGAGGCGGCCCCAGTCCTCCTCGCTGGCCTGCACCGCCACCCGCACCCGCTCCGGGTCGCTGCCCACGTCCTGGACCGCCCGGTGAAGCTTGTTCCACTCGATCTGGAAGGCCACCAGCGTCGGGACCAGGTCGTCGATGTCGGACGGGGAGGCGAGGAGGACCGCAAGCGTGCGCTCGCGGTCCCAGTACCACGGGCGGCGCCTGGCGGGCGCCTTGACCCGCTCCCAGCCGCCGACGTCGAGGCCGAGCGTCACGTGGAAGCCGTGCACGCTCTGACCCAGGATGACCCGCCGCGAGTCCGAGATCGCCAGGGGGAGGCGGCGGACCGAGTAGAGAAACGCGCCCATGTCCATCTGCGGCTCTCCCGCCAGCGGGTGCAGTGAAGAGGCCATGCCCAGGTGCGTGTGCGTCAGCGTCTCGAGCCGGATCTCGCCGGAGCTCTGCAGCATCGTCGAGTACGTGCGGACGTAGAGCTCGACGGCATGGCGGCCGCTCCAGCCCATGGCGGTGACTGCAGGTGGCGCTGGGGCTTCCATCGACTGGAGTCTAAGTGGGTCGGCCGGCGGCCCGGCTTACGAAAAGTTGACTGCGTACACAGGCAACGCCGGCCCGCCCGTCACAAACTCGATGTCGCAATGAACCTCAAGGCCTTTTGGACGAGCCTCCCACGGGCGGCCAGGGTCTACCTGACAGCGGTGGGCGCCGTCTCGGCGGCGGCCTTCGCGGTCGTCGTCACCGGTGCGGCGACCGGAACTCCACTGCTGGCCGCATCGCCGTCGCCGAGCCCCAGCCCGGGCACCGGCACCAACTACTGCAGCCGGTTCACCGGACACCTCGCCTCGAACCTGGGCAAGTCGCAGTCGCAGGTGCAGAAGGCGATCTCGGACGCGCTGAGCCAGACGATCGACGACGCCGTGAAGAACGGCGACCTGACGCAGAGCCAGGCCAGCGCCATCAAGGCGCGGGTCGGATCCAACGCCACCGGCCAGTGCGCCGGCGGCCTCAAGGGCATTCCCGGCATCGTTCGCGGCGGCGGCCCCGGGCCCCGCTTCGGCGGCGCCAGGTTCAACCAGCTGGACGAGGTTGCCAAGGCTCTCGGCATCACCACCGCGCAGCTGCAGCAGGACCTGCAGAGCGGCAAGACGGTGCAGCAGCTCGCCTCCGCACAGGGCATGGACGAGGCGGCATTCCGGACCAAGCTGGCCGGCGTGACGAAGACGGATCTCGACCAGCAGGTCAAGGCCGGCAACCTCACACAGAACCAGGAGAACGCGATCCTGCAGCAAATCCAGACCGGCCCGCTGCCGCTCTGGAACGGCGCGCCCAAGCGATTCGGCCCCCCGAGGGGCGCGGCGCCCAGCCCCAGCCCTTCCGGGACCCCCTGACCTGAAGATTCCACGTGGCCCACGAAGAGAGCCCCTCCCGGGGCTCTCTTCACGTCTCGGGTTCGTCCCTCCGGTGGGCCGCTAAGCTCCCGGCTCCTCGGGGGGGCCGAGCCGGCGCATCAGCTCTTCGAGGAGGCGGCGGGTCTCCGGGTCGGACATCACGCGCTCCTGCATCGCCTCCGCCGCTCGCCGCAGCTCCGGGTCGCTCATGAGCCGCTCCGCCATGCCCTCGAACTGCATGGCCATGTCCTTCATGGCCGCCTCCTGGGCGACCTGCATCAGGACGGGCTGGCTGGCCGCCGCGGCTACCGCCTCGACCTGCGAACGCACCATCTCGATGCCGCGGCAGCCCAGGCACTCACCACGCAGACCGCAGTGGCACAGCTGGCGCCGGAGCTGGTCCAGCGCGGCGTGGACGCCCGAGAGGTCGGCCGGTTCAGCCATCAGTGCGCGGCCGCCGGCGGCCGCACCTTGCCCTTGTACATGCTCTCGATGGGATCACGGTACCGCTCCTGAACGATGCGCCGCTTGACCTTCAGCGTCGGCGTGAGCTCGCCGCCTTCCTCCGAGAAGTCGTGCGGGAGCAGCGTGAAGTACTTGATCGACTCCCAGCTGCCCAGGTCCCGGTTCAGCTCGTCGACGGCGTGCTGCACCACGGCTCGCGCGCGCTCGTCGTCGACCAGCGTCTCGGGGCTGCCCGAGATGCCGTGGACGGCCTGCAGCGTCTGCCAGTCAGGAACGACCAGCGCCGTGACGTACGGGAGCTCGTCGCCGATCACCACGGCGCGCTCGATGGCCGGGTCCTGCATGAGCCGCGTCTCCATCGGAGCCGGGGCGACGAACTTGCCGCCCGCCGTCTTCAGCAGCTCCTTCTTGCGGTCGGTGATGCGCAGGAAGCCGGCGGCGTCCAGCTCGCCGATGTCGCCGGTCCGCACCCAGCCGTCGTCGAGCGTCTCGGCGGTCGCCTCCGGGTTGTTGTAGTAGCCGAGCATGTTTCCGGGGCTCATGACCAGGATCTCGCCGTCCTGCGCGATCCGGATCTCGACGCCTGGCAGCGGCGGGCCGACGCTCTCGAACTCGTGCCGCTGCTCGGTGTTCGACGTGGCGCCGCTGGCCGTCTCGGTCATGCCCCACCCGTTCAGGATCTTCACGCCGATCGCCCAGAAGAAGCTCTCGATCTCGGCCGACAGCGGCGCGCCGCCGCTGACGAAGAAGCGCAGGCGGCCGCCCGTGAGCCGCCGGCGAATCGAGGAGAGCACGATGCGGTCGGCCAGGCCGTACAGCGGCGCCGGCTGGCCGCGCATCCGCCGCCGGCCCTGGGCGATGGCCCAGCGGAAGATCGCGCGCCGGTGGGCCGGCTGCTCTCGCACGATGGCCATCACCTGCTGGTACATCTTCTCGTAGACCCGCGGGACCGAGACCATCACTGTCGGCCGGCACTCCTGCAGGTCGTCGACCAGCTTCGGAATGCCGCGCGAGACCCACGCCGAGGCACCGGCCGCGAGGCCCACGAAGATGCCGTTGATCCGCTCGAACACGTGGGAGTACGGCAGGAACGACAGGGCCTCGTCCTCGGGTCCGAGCTCGAACACCTCCAGGCAGCTGTGCGCCATGTCCACGAAGCACCGGTGCGGCAGCATCACGCCCTTGGGAAGGCCGGTGGTGCCCGACGTGTAGACGAGGGTCGCCAGGTCGTCCGGCTGCACCGCGGCGGCCCGCGACTGCACCTCGGCGAGCAGCTCGGGATCCGCCGGCTCGGCCACCCAGGCAGGGAGGTCGGCGTCGAAGCCGACCACGCGCTCCACGTGCAGGCGTTCCCGCAGCTCGTCCGCGACGAAGGCGACGCCGATGCCGGCGTCGTCGGCGATCACCTGCGCCGTGCGCGCCGGCGTGCTCGGGTAGATGGGGACCGTCACAGCGCCGGCGGCCTGGATCGCGAGGTCGCAGTACAGCCACTCCACGCGGTTCTCGGCCATGATCGCGACCCGGTCGCCGGCGTGGACGCCCTCGCGCACCAGCCGGGCGGCCACGCGCAGACAGAGGTCGGCCATGCGGCTCCAGCTGGCGCCCCGCCAGCCGTCGCCGTCGTGGTAGCGCACCACCGTGCGGTCGCCGTGACGGGCAGCCTGCCGGAAGAACAGCCCGATGGTCGTCCGTTCGCCGAGCAGCTGTGGGTCCATCTCCGAAGCATATCCACGACCAGGGACGGCACCGCCTCATCACACCGGCGTGGCGGTACCCTGTCGGGCCGTGAAGGTGGGCGTGTTCGTGCAGACGTGCGATGCCGATGCCGGGCGGATGTTCGGCGTGGGCGAGGTGGTCGGGACGATCCAACGGGCTGAGGAGCTCGGCTTCGAGTCGGCCTGGGTGATGGATCATCCGTTCGTCGAGCGACCCGCGGGCAGGGTCTCGGGCCACGACCCGCTGGTGCTGCTCTCCTGCGCGGCCGCACGGACGCGGCGGATCCGACTCGGAACGCTGGTGATCTGCCCGGCGTTCCGTACGACCGGCCAGCTGGCGCGCGAGTCGGCCGCCCTCGCGGACGCCTCGGGAGGGCGCTTCGTCCTCGGACTGGGCGCCGGGTGGCACCAGCCGGAGTTCGACGCCTTCGAGTACCCGTTCGACCACCTGGTCGGCCGCTTCGGGGAGCAGCTCGCCGCGGTGCGCGACCTGCTGGCCGGCGGCCGCGTCAGCGCCGGCGGGCGCTTCGTGCGGCTGCGCGATGCCCAGGTGCTGGCGACCACGTCGCCGCCGCCGATCTGGGTCGCCGCGAAGGGCCCGCGGATGCTGCGGCTGACGGCGCGCTACGCGGACGGGTGGAACCTGGCCTGGGGCGGCCCCGACCCGGGCTGGCTCGACGAGCCGCTGGCCGGGCTGCGGCGCGAGCTCGACGCCGCGGGCCGGGAGCGGAGCTCCTTCACGGTCTCAGCGGGCATCTCCTGGGTGCCGAACGGCGGTCGCGGGTCCGCGGAGCTGGCGCGCACGCTCGACGCGTACGAGGCTGCGGGCGTGGACCTGGCGATCCTGTCCCTGGCCGAGGGGCCGAGCCGGGCCACGCGGCCGGAGTACCTGGAGCGGGCGGCGGAGGTGCTGGCCGGGCGCTGAGGCCTGTCTGGCCGGCGACCGGCGAGCCGCGCCTGCGGCGAGGCCCAGATGGTCAGCGGACCGTCTTGATCGTCAGCTCCACCGTGCCGGCCGGGACCTGGACCGACACCCGCTCGCCCGCCTGCTTGCCCACCAGCGCCCGGCCGACGGGAGACTCCACCGAGATTCGGCCGGAGCTCGGGTCGGCCTCCACGGCGCCGACCAGGTAGTACACCGTGGTCTCGCCCTCGCCGTCCTCGACCTCGATCGTGGACCCGGGCTCGGCGACGCCGGAGTTGCGGCCTTCCGCGATGATCTGGGCGCGGCCGATCATCTCCTGCAGCTCGTAGATGCGGTCGTCGAAACGGGCCACCTCTTCCTTGGCCTGCTCCAGTTCCGGGTTGTCCTCGATGTCACCCGGCTGCGAGGCCTCCTTCATCCGTTCGAAGGCCTCCAATCGTCTCGCCTGCACTCGTACGAGGTCCTGCTTCAGCTTCTGCAGGCCCCCTGCCGTGAGCAGGACTGGTTCGCTCAGGTCCATGCCCCAGCCGATAATACGCCCGATGACCGGTAATCCAGACATGGCTGATGCACTTTTGATCGTCGATCCTCAGGTGGACTTTTGCCCAGGCGGCACACTGCCCGTTCCTGGAGGCGACGGCATCTTTCCTGCGGTCAATCGAGCGTCAGCAATCGTGCCCCTGACGGTGGCAAGTCGCGACTGGCACCCACCCGACCACATCTCGTTCCAGGCGCAGGGCGGGCCCTGGCCCGTCCACTGCGTGGCGGGGACTCGGGGCGCCGAGTTCCATGCCGATCTCGAGGCGGATCGCATCGCGAAGGTGTTCAGCAAGGGCACGGATCCGCGGCAGGAGGCGTACTCGGCGTTCGACCGGACGGGACTGGCCGACTGGCTCCGCGACCGCCACATCGGCAGGCTCTACGTGGCGGGACTCGCCACCGACTACTGCGTGCGCGCGTCGGTCCTGGACGCGCGCCGCGAGGGTTTCGACGTCGCGGTGCTGGAGGACGGGATCGGCGCGGTCGACGTCGCCCCCGGGGACGGCGAACGGGCGCTCGGCGAGATGCGGGAGGCGGGCGCCGCGGTGGTCAGGAGCGGCGATCTTGACTGAGCCCAGCGCTGCCGAACGAATCAACATGGCCTGCTTCGAGCTGTCGAGGCAGGTGAACGGCCTGGAGTGCAGCGTGCCCCAGGCCTCGCCCCTGGCGCGAACGCTGCTCCGCGTCGTTGGGCGCGTCGTCATCGACACCGGCGCGCCCGGGGCCGACGCCGCCGTGTGGGAGAACACCGAGGTGATGGCGCTGCGGTGGATTCGCGAGGCCCTGGAGCCGCTGGGCTACGACGTGCGGCCCCGGCCCGACTCGGGTCGGCCTGAGGTGCCGTCCGCGGGCGACGAGTGGGAGTAGCGCGGTGTCGGTGACGACGTGCCCGAACTGCGGCGCACCGGTCCCGGCCGGCACCTGGACGTGCCGCTACTGCCACGCCAGCGTGGACCCGGCGCACGCGACTGTGCCCTCCCTCGCGCAGGTGGCCGAGGTGCTGGAGTCGAGCGGGAGCTCTCTCGACCGCGCGCTGCCCGGCCTGGTGGCATCGCTGGAGGCCGGGCTTCCCGGCGCCGTCCGGGTGGACCGCGACGGCGGCGGGCTCCTCCGCCGCGGCCCGCAGCGCATCAGATCGGTCACGGCCCGGATCGGGGAGTACCGCTTCGCGCTGACCCGGCAGGACGAGCGCATGGTTCCGACCGTCGTCCACGAGGTGCGCGGCATCGTCCTCCGCACCGACACGCTGCCGCCGGGCGAGTGGCTCGTCCGGCTGGGCGACCAGCTGCGTGAACTCGCCGCGCGCGCCGAGTCCGTCAGTCCCGCGCTGGCCAGGCTGCTCGGCCAGGACCGCTGATCGACCACTCGAGGAGGAAGCGACCGAATGGCCATCGATCCCAGCACCCAGACCGGCGCGCTCCCGGAGGCCGCGCGACGCCGCCTCGAGGACCTGAAGCAGCGTTCCGCGGGCGGTCACCGGCTCGCCACCACGGACTTCAGCGTGGACGAGTTCCTGCTGGTCCAGTCCCTCGGGTTCGAGCCGGTCGGGATGGTGGTCGGCAGCTCCGTCTACCACGTGGGCTATCAGCGCGGCTCCTGGAACCAGAACATGGAGCTCCAGGTGCTGACCGCCGCCATGTACAACGCGCGCGAGCTGGCCATGTCGCGCATGGAGGCGGAGGCACAGGCGCTGAGCGCGTCGGGGGTGGTCGGGGTCAGGCTCGACGTCCGGTTCCTCCAGTGGGGCGAGCACATCGGGGAGTTCATCGCCGTCGGCACCGCGGTGCGCCAGAAGGACGGCCAGGACTGGCGGGCGGACGGCGGGGTGCCGTTCACGTCAGACCTCTCGGGCCAGGCGTTCTACAAGCTGCTCAGCGCCGGCTACCGCCCCCTCGGCCTGGTCCTGGGCAACTGCGTCTACCACGTCGCGCACCAGTCGTTCGGCTCGATGCTCCGCCAGGTCGGGCAGAACACCGAGGTGAATGTGTACACCCAGGCCCTCTACGAGGCACGCGAGCTGGCGATGACGCGCATGCAGGCCGAGGCCGAGCGGATGAACGCCACGACGGTCGTCGAGACGCGCCTGGAGGTCGCCACGCATACCTGGGAGTACCACGTCATGGAGTTCCTCTCCATCGGCACCGCGGTCAGGCCGATCACGGGCGACGTGAAGCCGGTCTCCCCGCAGCTCGTGCTCGGAGTGGATCGCTAGGCGCTCAGCGTCCGGCCTGGTCCTTGAACCACGCCACCGTGCCCTCCAGGCCGTCCTCGAGGGAGACGCGGGGCTGCCAGCCCAGGCGATCGCCGATCAGGGTCGAGTCCAGCGCAGAGGTCCGCTGGTCACCCGCGCGGGCCGGTCCGTGGACCTCGGGCGCCGGGATGCCGATCAGTTCCCGCACCAGTTCGAAGACCTGGTTGACGTCGACCTGGCGGCCCGTTCCGACGTTGAAGTGGCCCGTCACGTCCTCGGCGTCCAGGACGGCCAGGTTGGCGCGGACCACGTCGTCGACGTGTATGTAGTCGCGGAAGTAGCGGCCATCGCCGTTGATCACCGGCTGCTCGCCCGCCAGCATCTTCATGCAGAAGATCGCGACGACGCCCGCCTCGCCGTGCGGGTTCTGTCGCGGACCGTAGACGTTGGCGTAGCGCAGGGCGACGTAGCGGAGCCCGTGCTGGACGCCGTACGCGTGCAGGTAGTGCTCGAAGCTCAGCTTCGCGACGCCGTAGGGCGACACGGGCCACGCGGGGTACGTCTCCGGCGTGGGCAGCACGTCGGCGTCGCCGTAGAGCGCGCCGCCCGTGGACGCGAAGAGAAAGCGAGCGCCGAGCTCGCGCGCGACCTCCAGGAGGTGCAGCCCGCCGACCAGGTTCACTCCGGCGTCGAAGAGCGGCTCGCGGACCGAGCGGCTCACGCTCATCTGGGCGGCGTGGTGGCAGATCACGTCCGGCCGCCAGTCCCGCGCGACCGCCGCGGCCTCGGGTTCGCGGATGTCGCACCGCTCGAACGTCGCGGCGGAATGGACCTGCTCCCGCACGCCGGTCGAGAGGTCGTCCAGCACGAGCACCTCGTCGCCGCGGTCGATCAGCGCGTCGACGATGTGTGATCCGATGAAGCCGGCGCCTCCCGTGACCAACACCTTCACGGGGATCAGAGTGTAGGAGACTTGCCGCGATGCAAACGCCGGACACGATCCGCGCCGACTTCGACCGCATCGCCGACCTGCCAGACGTGCGGTGGGACCACAACCACCACTACCACCCGGTGCTGCTGCGCCACGTGCCCCCTGGCTGCGCTGAGGCCCTCGATGCCGGCTGCGGGCTGGGCGACTTCACCCGACTGCTGGCGGCGCGCTGCGGCCACGTCACCGGCCTCGACCTGTCGCCGAACATGCTGGCTCGGGCCCGGCGCCGCTCGACCGGCGTGGCGAACGTGGACTACCTGCTCGCTGACATCATGACGGAGCCGCTGCCGACCGGCGCCTTCGACTGTCTGACCTCCATCGCGCTCCTGCACCACCTGCCGCTGGACGCGGGGCTGCGCCGCTTCAGGGACCTGCTGCGGCCGGGCGGGGTGCTGCTCGTCCTGGACATCCGCCCGGGCGGGTTCCTGCCCGCCGACCTTGTCTCCCTCGGCGCGTCCACGGCGCTCCTGCTGCGGCACACGGGCCGCCCGCGCGAGGACCCCGCCGTCCGGGCCGCGTGGGAAGAACACGGCCGCACCGACCGCTTCCCGCCCCTGGCCGAGGTGCGCGAGGCGTGCGGACGCGTGCTGCCCGGCGCCGACATCCGAAGCCACCTGATCTGGCGCTACTCCCTCGTCTGGCGAAAGCCCTGAGCCTTCCGGACCAGCAGCTTTCGCTCAAGCCGCTGCAGCCGCCACTCCAGGTCGGTTCGGAAAGCGCTTTCCGGTGGCAGGTGCGCCAGCGCCTCGGTGACGACCTCCTGGGCGGCGGCGAGGTCGCCGAGCGACCACTCCAGCAGCCGGGCCCGCGCGATCGCGAGCCGCGGCTCGCGCGTGGCCTCCCGATCGACCCCCGCCAGCAGCCGCTCCGCAGCGCGGGGTCTGCGGCGACGGGCCAGGCGCCTCGCCAGCAGGAGCGCGGCGTGCGCCGACTCCGGCCCGTCGGCCAGCTCCGCGGCGTTCCGCAGCGCCCGCCAGCCGTCTGCGCGGCGGCCCGTACGGAACAGGTAGCGACCGAGCGCCAGCCAGTCTGGCCCTTCCATCCAGGGATCGCGGCCCTGCAGCCGGTGCTGCAGCCTGGCGTGCAGGTGGTACAGGCTGACGACGTCCTGCCGGTTGTGCTCCAGGGCCCTCGGCAGCAGCGGGCTCCAGCCGTGGCGGAGGTAGCCCAGGTACGCCTCCGGGACGAGCGCGGAGGCCAGGTCGTCCTCGCGCTCGAAGCCGAGGAGCCGTTCCTCGACCACTCGCAGGGTGCAGCGCTCCAGCCGGTAGCGGAGCAGCGCCCGGGTGACGTTGAGCAGGTCGACGTGCGGCGGGTGCGCCAGCTCGCCGGGCATGCGCGCCATCACCCACCTGGTCCGCAGCAGCGGCAGGTCGAACCGGCTGCCGTTGTACGTCGCGACGCCGTCCGCCCGCGCAAGCTCCTCCTGGACGAGCGCGAGAAAGCCCGCCTCACCCGCGGGGTCAGCCAGGAACACCTGGGTGAGCTCGAGGCCTGCGGCGCAGGGCCGGCAGACGGCCACGGCGAACACCTGCGTGCCGGTGCCGCCGGACAGCCCGGTCGTCTCCGTGTCCAGGTATGCGTGCGGCACGTCCGGGGCAGGCCCGGGCAGCCGCCCGGGCGCCAGCATGTCGGCGAAGCGCCACGCCGTACCGTGCGCGGTCGGCACCGCCTCGAAACCGGGCGGCACGACCCGCTCGACCGCGGGCTGCCGCCGCGGCGCGGCGGGCCGGCCTAGACTGGCAAGGCGCTCGCGGAGAGCAGACGGAGGCACGCTTCCTTGGCTCCGTCGACACCGCCCAGCGGTCCGATGCAGGACGGGCAGCCCGCGACGCACGGGCACTCGCGCACCAGCTCGGCGGCGTCGGCATGCAGCGACGTGTGGAGTTCGTAGAGCCGCCGGGCGCAGCCGACGCCGCCCGGGTACACCTCGTAGATCGTGACGGTCGGGCGCCGCGTCGAGGTCGAGCGAACCTCGCCCTGCGCTCCGAGGTCCCTGGGATCGCACATCAGGTGCAGGCTGGCGACGGTCCGCAGGGCGTGGGCCATCCCCTGCAGGCCGGCCTCGAGCGCCTCACGGCCGAGCGCCGCCCACCGTTCCGGCTCCATCGAGGTCCAGTACGCCGTGGTGTGGAGTGTCTGCTCGGGCAGGCGGATCGGGCCGGCGCCGATGTTCTCGTGCGTGTGGAACCGGATCTTCTTGAACATCGTCGCGAGCGACGTGAGCTTCACCTCGCCGTGGCTGCGGTCCATGTCCGGCGCCGACTCGTGCTCGAACGTGTCGAGGACGTTGACCGAGACCCCCATCAGCGCGTCCGTGTAGTAGTCCACGTCGACGGGCCGCACGTACGCCTTCTTCTCCTCCCAGTCCAGCCGGTCGACGTGGTACTGCGCCCCGTCCTGGAGGTAGATCGCCTCCTCGTGCAGCATGACCTGGGCGGTGAACTGGTCCATCTCGCCGATCACCTCCGGGCGCGCGGGGGAGGTGTCTACGATCACGACGTTGTCGGCCGCCAGCCTGCGGAGCGAGACGCCCTCCGCGGGGAAGGCGTCCTGCGCCCAGAAGGAGCGACCGCTGGACCGGGTGACGACGCCGTCCTCCTCGAACAGGCCCAGCAGCTCCTCGACGTCGGCGCGGCCGAAGCGCTCCCCGTCCAGGAACGGCAGCTCGAAGAGCCCCGCCTGGAGATGGCCCGCGAGGACGAGCAGGTTGTCAGGGTCGATCAGCGCCTCCTCGGGCGTCGCCTCCAGGAAATACTCGGGATGCCGGACGATGAACTGGTCGAGGGGAGCGCTGGACGCCACGAAGACGGCGATCGAGCCGGAGCGCCGGCCGGCTCGGCCCAGCTGCTGCCAGGTCGAGGCGATGGTGCCCGGGTAGCCGACCATGACCGCCGCCTGCAGCGTGCCGATGTCGATGCCGAGCTCCAGCGCGTTGGTGCTGACCACGCCGTGCACCTCACCAGAGCGGAGGCCCGCCTCGATCTCGCGACGGTGGAGCGGCAGATAGCCGGACCGGTAGCCGCGGACGCGCCGGCCCGCGTCGAGACGAGGCAGCAGCGACTCGCGGAGGTAGCTCAGCATCACCTCGACCTGGAGGCGCGACCGGCAGAACACGATGGTCTGGACGCCGTTCCGGATCCACGGCGCGGCGATCCGCCTGCCCTCCAGCACCGAGCTGCGCCGGATGCCGAGGTTGCGGTTCAGCAGGGGCGGGTTGTAGAAGACGAGCCGGCGCTCGCCCCGTGGGGCGCCGCTGCGGTCGACGAGCGCCACCTGGTCCTCCTCCAGCAGGCGCTCCGCGAGCTGGCGCGGGTTGGCGATGGTGGCCGAGGCGCAGATGAAGCGGGGGCTGGAGCCGTAGAACTCGCAGATGCGCTTGAGCCGCCGGATCACGTTGGCGACCTGGCTGCCGAACAGGCCGCGGTACGTGTGGAGCTCGTCGATCACCACGTGCTCCAGGCTGGAGAACAGCTTGCGCCACCGGGTGTGATGGGGCAGGACGCCGGTGTGGAGCATGTCGGGGTTCGTGAGGACGATGTGGCCGCCCTCCCGCACGGCCGTGCGCTGGCCGGGCGGCGTGTCGCCGTCGTACGTACTGACCCTGACGTCGAGCGGGAGCGGGGCCGTCAGCGCGCCCAGCTCGGCCAGCTGGTCCTGGGCCAGCGCCTTCGTGGGGAAGAGGTAGAGTGCGCGGCTGCTCGGACGTTCGAGCAGCCGCTGCAGGATTGGGAGGTTGTAGCAGAGCGTCTTGCCGCTCGCGGTCGGCGTGACCACCACCAAATGGCGACCGGCGCGCACGTGCCCGTAGGCCTCGGCCTGGTGCGAATAGAGTTGCTGCACGCCCCGGGCGGCGAGGGCGGCCGCGAGGTCCGGCCGGAGGTCGGCGGGGAGCGGCGCGAACTCCGGCTCGCGTGCGGGGACGACGTGGTCGAGGGTGACGTCGCCGGGGAGCTGGGTGGGGTCGAAGGGCGGAACGGGTGCCATGACGCTGTCACGACGGTATCCGAACAAGTGTTTGCCGGTCAAGAGCGGGCGCGTGTAAAGAGCGCCCCGCGCTTGCTAGCCTCGTGGGCGATGAAGGTCGCGATCGTCTCCGACGTGCACGGCAACCTGGTGGCCCTCGAAGCGGTGGTGGCCGACCTCGAGCAGGTACGGCCCGACCTGGTCGTCCACGGCGGCGACCTGGCGTTCAACGGCCCCCGACCAGCGGAGTGCGTGGACCGCATCCGCGAGCTCGGCTGGCCCGGAGTGATCGGGAACATGGACGAGGCCCTCACGACCCGGCAGGGATCGACGCCTCGCATCGACTGGGCGGTCGAGCGTCTCGGCGACGAACGGCTCGGCTGGCTGCAGTCAAATCCGATGGAGTGGCGCGACGAGGACCTTGCGCTGGTGCATGCGGCCCCCGGCGACCTGTGGCGAGGGGTGCCGGTGGACACGGGCGACGCGGAGCTGCGCGCGATCTACGGACCGCTGGGCGCGCCGCTCGCGGTGTACTGCCACATTCACCGTCCGTACGTGCGCGTGATCGGGGACCTCACGGTGGCGAACACGGGCAGCGCCGGTCTCCCCATGGACGGCGTCCCCCGCGCTTCGTACCTGCTCGTGGAGGACGGCCGCCCGGAGGTCCGGCGAGTGGCTCACGACCTGGAGCGCGCCGTGGCCGACGTGATGGCGTCGGGCCTGCCGGAGGCGGAGCAGCTCGCCGGCGCCTATCGGATCGCGCGATGGTCCGCCTGAGGGCGACGCCACCGGCTGGCGGCGCGCCGTTGGCCGCACGACTTCCGGCGCCTGCGCTCAGCGGGGGGCGACCTCCCAGCGCTGGCCCTCCCGGGTGTCCGTGACGCGCACGCCGAGGGCGGCAAGTTCGTCGCGCAGCCGGTCGGACGTGGCGTAGTCGCGCTCCGCACGCGCCCGGTCGCGACGCGCCAGCAGGTCGGACGCGCCCGGGGGCAGCTCCGCCGCGGCCTCGACGCCCCGGCCCAGGTCCAGGCCGAGCACCCGGTCCCAGTCGAGCAGCAGCGACGCGCGGGCACCAGGGGCCAGATCCGACCGCAGGACCTCGGCGACGAGCGCCATGGCGCCCGGCAGGTCCAGGTCGTCGGCGATCGCGGATCGGAAGCGCTCGTCGAAGTCGGCGGTGGGCCCGCCGGGACCGCTGCGCCACTGGGCGACGCGGCTGCGCAGGTGGCGCAGAGCGCGATCCGCGCCGGCCAGGCCCTCGACCGAGAAGTTGAGCTTGGTCCGATACCTGGCCTGCAGCGCCAGGTAGCGGAAGGCGAGCGGGTCGTAGCCCTGCTCCTCGATCTCAGTGATACGGAAGAAGTTGCCCGCCGACTTGGCCATGCGGGCGCCCGAAAGCATCAGGTGTTCGCCGTGCATCCAGTACCGCACGACCTGGTGACCGAACGCGCCCTCCGACTGCGCGATCTCGGCCTCGTGATGGGGGAAGACGTTGTCCGAGCCGCCGGTGTGGATGTCGAACCGCTCCCCGAGCAGGGCCGTGGACATGGCCGAGCACTCGATGTGCCAGCCGGGGAACCCCGGTCCCCAGGGGCTGTCCCAGACCTGCAGCCGCTTGTCCCCCGCGGCCTTCCACAGCGTGAAGTCGCCGGGGTGGCGCTTGCGCGGATCGGGCTCCCCCCGCGTGCCGGCCAGGAGCTGCTCTGTCGAGTTGCGCGAGAGCCTGCCGTACTCCGGGAAGCTGGCGATGTCGTAGTAGACCGTGCCGGCCACCTCGTACGCGTGCCCGACCTCGATCAGCCGGGCGATGATCTGCTGCATCCTGGGCACGTACCCGGTGGCGCGCGGGTAGTGCTGGGCCGGACGGATGCCGACCCGTCGCGCGTCCTCCAGGAAGGCGCGCGTGTAGAACTCGGCGATCTCCTCGGCGCTCCTGTTCTCGAGGCGGGCGCTCAGCAGCATCTTGTCCTCGCCCCGGTCGAACTGGTCGTCGGTCAGGTGGCCGACGTCGGTGATGTTCATCACCTGGGTGACCCGATGGCCGAGGTACTCCAGCACGCGGCACAGGACGTCCGCGAACAGGTACGTCCGGAGGTTGCCGATGTGCGCGTAGCGATAGACGGTCGGTCCGCAGGAGTAGATCCGCACCGAGCCAGGTTCCAGGGGGTGGAAGTGCTCCCTGCGCCGGGTCAGCGTACTGTACAGGCGCACGGTGGTATCCATCGTAGGTAGGTCAAGTGAAGCTGATTCGACTCGATTCCAGCCAGGTGACCGCCGCCGCCGTGGCGGGCAGGGTGCTCACGCACGACATCGGGCACGGCCTGCGAAAGGGGACGGTGCTGGGACCGGAGCACGTGGAGCCGCTGCGCGACGCCCCCGAGGTGCACCTCGTCGAGCTCGACGAGGACGACGTCCACGAAGACGACGCGGCCCTGCGGCTGGGGCGGGCCGTGGCCGGGTCGGGCATCCGGGTAGAGGGACCCAATCAGAGCCAGGTCCGGCTGGTGGCCGAACGGCGCGGGCTGGTGCGCGTCAACCCGACGGCGGTCGACCGGCTGAACCACCTGCCGGCGGTCGGCGTCTTCACGCTGGTCGACGGGCAGGCCGTCGAGGCCGGCGAGGAGGTCGCCGGGGCCAAGGTGACTCCGGTCGCGGTGCCGGGCATGCTCGTCCGCGAGGCGGAACGGGTCGCGGCGACGGCCCGACCGGTCATCCGCGTCGATCCGTTCCTGCCCCTGCGCACCCTCGTCGTCGTGACCGAGCGGCTCAAGCCGAGGGCGCGCGAGCTGTTCGCCGTGGCGGTCACGCGAAAGCTGGGCTGGTACGGCTCGGACGTGCTGGCCGTTCGCGAGGTCGCCCGCAGCGGCGAGGCGGTGCGGTCGGCGTACGAGGAAGCGCGCGCGCTCGATGCGCGCCTGATCCTGTTCGCGGGCGCCTCGTCCATCGACCCGCTCGACGCCGCGTACGCGGAGCTGGTCGCCGCCGGCGGTGAGCTGCTGCGGCAGGGGGCGCCGGCCCACCCGGGGAGCATGCTCTGGCTGGGCCGCCTGGACCGGGCGGTGGTCCTGGGCGTGGCCTCGTGCGCGGGATTCGGGCGCGACACGTCGCTGGACCTGGTGCTCCCGTTCGTGTTCGCGTACGGTGAGGCGGACGAGCTGGACTTCGCCCGGCTCGGCTACGGGGGGCTCATCGAGGCCGGGGCCGGCCGGCGCTTCCCGCCCTACCCGGTGGCGCCGGCGTAGGCGATCAGCGGCATCTCGAGTCCCTCGGGCCAGGCCTCGCGGTCCATGGCCACGAGGAAGGCGTCCACCCGATCGACGAGCGGCTCCAGCTCGACGCCGCGGTGGCTGGGCAGGTACGGCCGCAGGTAGTCGGCGCCGCTGCGCCACTTGTTGACGGTGCCGCGACGGTTGCGGCGACGGTAGTGCAGGCAGCCGGCGGCCACCTGGATGAGGCCCTTGTAGAAGCCGCGGTCGGGCCCTTCGCGGTCGGGGGTCCAGGCCTCCTCCCACGCCTCGTGGGCCTCCCAGTAGAGGCCCCGGTTGAACAGCTCGACGCCGCGCTGGAGGGTCACCGTCACGCCATTGAACCAGGCCACCGGGGAACACTCCCGGTCTTTACCGCCCGTCCCTACAATCCGCTGCATGTCGGGGGCGCTCGCCGAGTACAACCGTCTCAACCTCTCCAGCGACCCGATCTATCGCTACGTGCGCCTCACCAAGCCTGGCGGCGTGCCGGGGGACGCCGCCGAGCAGGACCTCGTCGACCACCCCTGGCTGCAGCGCCTGCGCCGCATCCACCAGATGCAGAGCGCCTGGTGGGTCTTCGCCACCGCCGAGCACTCCCGCTTCCAGCACTCGCTCGGGGCCATGCACCTCGCCGGCGAGTGGGGCGCCCACCTCTACCCCACGCTCCGCCAGCAGCATCCCGACGTCCCCACGCAGCCGCTCGTCGTGGAGACGTTGCGCCTCGCGGGGCTGCTCCACGACGTCGGCCACGGTCCGTTCGGCCACTTCTTCGACGAGAACTACCTGAGCAGCTGGGGCATCGACCACGAGGTCGTCGGCCGCCACCTGATCCTGAACGACCTGGCACCGCTCGTGGGCGGCCTCGCCGCCAGCCCCGACGCGGACTTCGCGCCGGGCGAGCGGGTCGACCCCCGCTGGGTCGCCTACCTGATCTCGCCCGAGCCGCTCGCGGACTTCACCGCACCGAGCTGGCTCGACGTGCTCCGCCCGCTGCTCATCGGACCCTACTCGGCCGACAACATGGACTACGTGCCGCGCGACTCGTACAGCTGCGGAGTGGCGGCCGGCCCGGTCGACGTGCAGCGCATCCTCCACTACTCCTTCGTGTCCGAGCACGGCCTCACGCTGCACAGCCACGGCGCGGAGGCGCTGTTCATGTTCCTCAGCGCACGGCTGTACCTCTATCACCAGGTGTACTTCCACCGGACCGTCCGCCGCATCGACCTGCAGCTCCGTGAGGTGTTCAACCCGACGATGGACGTCCTGCTCGGCGGAAACCCGCTGCAGCGGCTCCCCGCGTTCCAGCGCCTCAACGAGTGGTGGCTCTTCAGCGAGGTGGACCGCTGGACGGGCCAGGACGACTCGGGGCTGCGCGCCCTCGGCCAGGGCTGGGCCGACATCGTGGCGCGGCGGCTCAAGTGGCGGCTCGTCTACTCGGGCTACGTCGAAGCCCGGGACGTGCCCGGTGGCGCCCTCACGCTCGGCCGGGTCGAGTTCGCGCGGCGCATCCGCGAGCGGCTTCGCCCGGGCCTGCGCGGCCTGGAGTTCGAGGTCGACGTCGCCGCCCAGGAGTCGCGCGCCTTCAACCCGATGATGGAGCGCCAGGACATCCTCTTCTACGACCCGCTGGAGGACAGCTACCAGCACTCGCGGGTGCTCGACCTGTTCCGGCGCCTGCCCGTCCGGATGGCGATCTTCCGCATCTTCGCCCGCGACGAGCGATGTCGCGGCGAGCTGATCGAGGCGGCCCACCAGGTGCTGGCGGCCGCATGATCCCGCTCGACGAGATCCGCGCCGCCGCCGACCGGGCGCGGCCCTACGTCCGCCGAACGCCCCTGCTCCCGCTCGAGGACGGCCGCTGGTTGAAGCTCGAACTGCTGCAGCCCACCGGCAGCTTCAAGGTCCGCGGCTTCCTGGCGGCCGCGCTGGCGCTGCCGGCGGCCCGTCGGGCGCCTGGACTGCTGACGGTCAGCGCCGGCAACGCCGCCCTGGCCTGCGCCTACGCCGCCAGGGCGCTGGACGTGCCCTGCCGGGTCGTCATGTTCGACACCGCGCCGCCGCCCAAGATCGACGGCGTCCGTGCCCTCGGTGCGGCGCCCCTGCTCAAGACCCGGCCCGACCTGCTCGAGTGGATGGCCACCAGGGGATGGGAATCGGAGCCTGAGGCGTTCATCCATCCGTTCGCCGACCCGGCTGTGCAGGCGGGCCACGGCGGCGTCGGTCTGGAGATCGTGGAGGACCTGCCCGACGTCGAACGCGTGCTCGTCGCGGTCGGCGGAGGCGGGCTCGTGACCGGCCTCGCGAGCGCCTTGAAGCAGAGCCGGCCGGGCGTGGAGGTGGTCGGCGTGCAGTCCGACGGCTATCCGCTGTGGGTCCGCACGTTCGCGGAGGGCGCGCCGCCGGCGCTGACCCCGCAGACGATCGCGGACGGCACGTCGGCGCCGTTCGACCCCGTCCAGCGGGACCGGCTGGCGGAGTGCGTGGACCGCTGGATCGCGGTCCCCGAGGCTCGGGTGCGAGCCGCCGTCGCCGACCTGGCGTCGGCCGGCAAGGTGGTGGCCGAGGGCGCCGGCGCGCTCCCGTACGCCGCGCTGGACCTGGTGCCGCCGGGACCGCCGACGGCAGCCGTGATCAGCGGCGGCAACATCGCCCCGGCCCTGCTGGCCGACCTCCTGGCCGGCCGGCAGGGCTAGTTCGAGCGGAGCGAGCCTTCCCCTCCGCCGCTCCGGGGGAGGGGAAGGGGGCCTGGCCGAGCTGCTCGCTGGTCAAGCCGACAGCACGTCCGAGCAGACGGTCAGCGCGCGCTGGACGTCCTCCGCCTCGATGCCGAAGTGCGTCACGAAGCGGACACCGCTGCGTGACGCGCCGCCCAGCACACCGCGGGCTCGGCACCCGGCGGCGAACTCCCGCGCGTCCATCGACGTGATCTCGAAGCGAACGATGTTGGTCTGGACCCGGTCCAGGTCGATGCGCACCCCGGGCAGCTCGGCCAGTCCCTCCGCCAGCGTCCGGGCATTGGCGTGGTCCTCGACCAGGCGGTCGACCATGTGGTCCAGCGCCCACAGTCCGGCCGCCGCCAGCACGCCCGCCTCGCGCCAGCCGCCGCC
>DASQZW010000098.1:0-18744 GCA_035638495.1 Terriglobales bacterium | reverse complement strand
CCGGCCACCGGCGGCGGATCGTGTGGGCGGCGCGCAGACCCTCGTCGACGTGGTGCGGCGGGAGGCGGATGTCCAGGATCACCACGTCGGGTGGATCGTCCCCGACCTGCCGCATCAGCTCGTCGACGTCGCCGGCGTGGCCGGTGACGTCGAAGCCGGCCTCCCGCAGGAGCCGGTCCAGGCCCTCGCGGAACAGGATCGTGTCCTCGGCCAGGATCACTCGCACGGCAGGACGGCCCGGATGCAGGTGCCCTCGCCCGCGGGGCTCTCGACGCGCAGCGTGCCGCCGGCCGCCAGCAGACGGTCCGCGATGCCTCGCAGGCCCGAGCCGCGCTCCGGATCGGCGCCGCCGGCGCCATCGTCGGCGACCTCCACCACAAGGGTCCCACCCGCGTCCGCCACCCGCACCCGCATCGTGGTGGCCCGGGCGTGCTTCACCGCGTTGGTCAGCGCCTCCGACACGACGAAGTACGCGTTCGCCTCGACCGCCGCCGGCCAGCGGCCATTGGGAGCGGTCACCTCGACCGGCACCGGCATCCGAGCCGCGAGCGACTCGACGGCCGCGGCCAGACCCCGTTCGGTCAGGACCGCCGGGTGGATGCCCGCGGCCAGTTCGCGCAGCTCGCCGAGCCCTTCCCGCAGCTCGTCGGCCGCCCGCGCGAGCGTGGCCTGGAGCCCGGCCGCGTCCGGGCGCTGGCTCAGCTGCTGGAGCGCCGACCCGAGCGTGAGCGCGAGCAGGGCGAAGCGCTGCTGCGCCCCGTCGTGGAGGTCCCGCTCCAGCCTGCGCCGCTCGGCCACCGCTTCGGCCACGATGCGGGCGCGCGACTCCCGGACCGCCTCGAGCTCGGCGGCCACCGGCCGCAGCTCGGTGCACAGCCGCGCGGCCGCGGCCACCGCCTCGAGCAGCCTCTGCTCGCGCGACAGCGCCCGGTCGTGCAGGATCACGGCAACCGGCCGGCCGTCGCGGTCGATCCGGGTCACCGCTCGGGCCTCGCCACCGGCCGCCAGGAACAGCGGCCGGTCGGCGCCGTCCCGATAGGCGCCCGATGAGTCGCTCCAGACCCCGACCTCGAGCGTCGGGTCGCCCACAAGGCGGCGGAGCGGCTCGCCCAGCGCGGCGGGCGACAGGTTCGATCCCAGCCTCAGCACCAGCTCGCCGACGGCCGCGCGCGCCATGCGCATCCGGATCGCCACCGCGAGGAATCCCAGCGGGACCGCCAGTTCGAGGACGTCGGAGGCCCAGACGAACACGGCCGCGGCGGTCGCGGGCGGCTCGACCGGCGAGGCGTCCCAGCCGTGCGACACGACCAGCAGCGCACAGGTGCCGAGCGACAGCCACGCCGGTGCCAGCGTCCGGCGTTCCAGCTGGCTGCTGCGCAGCCAGCGCCCGGCGACCAGGACCACCGTCGCCAGGGCGAGCAGCGTGCCCAGCGCCTCGCCCGCGTGGGACGCCACGACCGCCATCCGGTCGCCCACCGCGGGGACGGGGATCCCGGCCGTGCAGCCCGCGCAGCGGTAGGGATCGTAGGCGGTTCCGTTCACGGCCACGTAGGCCAGGCCGCCGGCGAGGGCGAGCACGTACGCCGTCGTGACCACCACGCGCTCGGCGCGCGAGGAGAGACGGCCGTCGGGGAAGGCCAGAACCAGGTGCACGAGGACGGCCTCGTTCAGCGCCCCGAGCCAGACGCCGAGGACGAACAGGGCGGGCACGCCGCTGCCCTGGAAGTTCGCGAGGAACCAGGACACGCCCTCGGCCGCCATCAGCGTTCCGATCCGGACGCCGGGCTGACGCCGCCAGGCGACCAGCCCCGCGGCGACGAAGGCCCAGCCGACGGCGAGGTCCCGCAGGAGCGCGGGCAGCGGCGCCCCGGTGCGCGAGTATGCCCACTCTCCGGTGATCCCGAGCGGGATGGCCATCGCCAGGACCAGGACGGTGCGGACGTCGTTCCGCGGATTCAAGGCCGACCCCCGTACAGCAACCGGTACGGCATCGACTGCCCCCGCCCCAGTCTAGCCGCTGGTTTTCGAGATCGGACCACGCATTGCGCCGGTCGGCCGAGGCCGAATCAGACCGACAGTTCGAGCAGCTTCGCGGCCGGGTCGGGGGCGCGCATCAGCGCCTCGCCCACCAGGATCGCGTCGGCGCCGGCCGCCCGCATGCGGCGGGCATCCGCCGCCGAGTGGATGCCGCTCTCGGCTACGTACACGACCTCGGCCGGCACGCGGGGCCGCAGCCGCTCCGTCAGGCCCACGTCGACCTGGAACGTCGTCAGGTCGCGGTGGTTCACGCCGACCATGGTCGCGCCCGCCTCCAGCGCGGCCTCCACCTCCGCCTCGGCGTGCACCTCGACCAGAGCCTCCATGCCGAGCTGCCTGGTGAGGTCGAGCAGGGCGCGGAGCCGGTCGGGCGCGAGCGCCGCGACGATCAGCAGGACCGCGTCCGCGCCGTACGCCCGGGCCTCCAGCACCTGGTGCTCGTCCACCGTGAAGTCCTTGCGCATGATCGGCACGTCGGCCACCCCGCGCGCCTCCGCGAGGTGCTCCGGCCGGCCGCCGAAGCTGGTCTCCTGGCAGAGCACCGACAACGCGGCCGCACCGGCGGCCGTGTACACGCCTGCCAGGCGGCCCGGCGAGTAGTCCTCGCTCAGGCTGCCCATGATCGGCGTGCGCGCCTTCATCTCGGCGATCACCGCGAGACGGTCGCGACGCAGGGCCGACCGCAGGTCGCGCGGCGCCGGCAGGGCGGCCGCGAGCCGCTCCAGGTGGGTGGACGGCATCGCCGCCCGGCGCGCCTCGACTTCGGCCCGCGACTCGGCGACCAGCCGCCGGAGGAGGTCCGGGACGCCGGTCACGCGGGCGCAGCCGCCTGCGACGCGCGCGCCCACCGCTCGAGCAGGTCGCCGGCGCGCCCCTGGTCGATCGCCTCCGACGCGAGCCCGATGCCCTCCCGCCAGTCAGCGGCCAGGCCGGCCGCGCGCAGCGCCGCGCTGGCGTTGAGCAGCACGATGTCGCGGCGCGGTCCGGGCTCGCCGGCGAGCACCGATCGCGCGATCTCCGCGTTCCGCGCCGGCTCCCCGCCCCGCAGGTCTTCCGCCGAGGCGCGCGGCAGGCCGAGCTCCTGCGGGTCGAGCTGGTACTGCCGGCGCTGCCCGTCGAGCAGCTCGATCACCAGCGAGGGCCCCACCGTGCTGAGCTCGTCCAGCCCCTCGGCGCTGAACACGATCGCCCGGCGCACGTCGAGCCGGGGCAGCACCTCGGCCATGCGCGGCGCGAGCGTCGCGTCGGCCACGCCCAGCGCTCGGCAGCCGGCGTGCGCCGGGTTGCAGAGCGGGCCGAGGACGTTGAACACCGTCCTGACGCCCAGCTCCCGGCGCGGGACGCCCGCGTACCGGAACGCCGGGTGGAACCGCGGCGCGAAGAGGAAGCCGATGCCGACGTCCGCCACGCAGCCGGCCACCCCGTGCGGGGGCAGGTCGATCCGCACGCCCAGCGCCTCGAGCACGTCCGCGGCGCCGCAGATGGACGACGCTGCGCGGTTGCCGTGCTTCGCCACGCGGGCGCCGCAGGCCGCCGCCACGATCGCCGAGAGCGTCGAGATGTTGATGCTGTGCGAGCCGTCGCCGCCGGTGCCGACCACGTCCAGCAGCGCCTCCGGGTGCTCGACCTCGATCGGGGTGGCGTGGTTCATGGCCGTCCGCGCCATGCCGGCGATCTCGTCGACGGTCTCGCCCTTGACGCGGAGCGCCACGATGAGGCCGGCGATCTGGATGGGCGTGGCGTCGTCCCGCATGATCAGCTCCATCGCCCGCGAGGCCTCTTCCTCCGTCAGGTGCTCGCAGCGGACCAGCTTGCCCAGGAACTCGATCACCGGTGATCCCCCCCACTCGAAGCCCGCTCCAGGAAGTTGCGCAGCAGGCGCTTGCCCTCGCCGGTCAGCACCGACTCTGGATGGAACTGGACGCCGTACGTGGGCTGCTCGCGATGGCGCAGGCCCATGACCACGCCGTCGTCCGTGCGTGCCGAGACCTCCAGCTCCGCCGGCAGCGAGCCCTCCTGCACCACGAGCGAGTGGTAGCGCGTCGCTTCGAAGCCGTCGGGCAGCCCGTCGAACGGCGCCGCGCCGTCGTGCCGCACCCGCGACGTCTTGCCGTGAACCGGCTGGTGCCGCACGACCCGGCCGCCGAACGCCTCGGCGAGCGCCTGGTGGCCGAGGCACACGCCGAGCACGGGCATCACGCCCGTGAGCTCGCGGATCGCCTCGACCGAGATGCCGGCGTCCGCGGGCGTCCCGGGCCCTGGCGAGACGACCAGCGCGTCGAAGTCCCGCAGGGCCGCCACGTCCACGGCGTCGTTGCGGAACACCTCTGGCTCGGCGCCCAGCTCGGCCAGGTACTGGACCAGGTTGTATGTGAAGGAGTCGTAGTTGTCGATGACGGCCACCCGGACGGTCACGACAGGCCCTCCGCCTGATCCACCGCCGCAAACATGGCCCCGGCCTTCTCCAGCGTCTCCTGGTACTCGCGGGCCGGCACGGAGTCGGCGACGACGCCGGCGCCGGCCTGGACGTACACCGCCCCACCGGCGATGACGATGGTCCGCAGCGTGATCGCCATGTCCATGTTGCCCCCGAAGCCGACGTAGCCCAGCGCCCCGCCGTAGCAGCCGCGCCGGTCCGGCTCCAGGTCGGCGATGATCTCCATCGCTCGGATCTTGGGCGCGCCGGAGAGCGTGCCCGCCGGGAACGTGGCCCGCAGCGCGTCGAGAGACGTCCAGCCCGGCGCCAGCCGGCCGCTCACCGTCGAGCTGATGTGCATGACGTGTGAGTAGCGCTCGATCTCCATCAGGCGCTCGACCCGCACGGTGCCCGGGCTGGCGACGCGGCCGACGTCGTTGCGACCGAGGTCGACCAGCATCACGTGCTCGGCGCGCTCCTTCTCGTCGGCCAGCAGCTCGCGCTCCAGCGCCAGGTCCTGCTCGCGGTCGGCGCCGCGCCGGCGCGTCCCGGCCAGCGGCCGCGTCACGACGCTGTCGCCCTCCACCCGCACCAGCAGCTCGGGCGACGTGCCCACGATGTGGCGGTCGCCGCCGAGCGACAGGTAGAACATGTAGGGCGAGGGGTTGATGCCGCGCAGGCAGCGGTAGACGTCGAACGGCCTGGCCGCGAGCGGCCGGCTGAACCGCTGCGAGAGCACGACCTGGAACGCGTCCCCGGCCAGGATGTGCTCGCGGGCCGCGTCGACCATGCTCTCGTACTGGCCGCGGCTGACGTTCGAGGTCCACGCGACGACGCCCGCCGGCGGCGCCGGCGGGGCCGCGGCGGCCAGCGGCTCGGCCCGGAGTCGGGCCTCCATCTCGTCCAGGCGCACAAGCGCCGCGCCGTACTGCTCGCGGTCCGGCCGGTGCAGCGTGAGGAGCTTGAGCCGGTGCGTCACGTGGTCGAAGACCGCCACGTTCTCGGCCAGCATGAACGCGTTCTCCGGCAGCCCGGGCGCCGGGCCCGGCGCCGTCGGCAGGCGCTCGAAGTGCCGCGCCGCCTCGTAGCCGATGAACCCGACCGCGCCGCCCAGGAACCGGGGCAGCCCCGGGCCGGCGACCGGCCGCTGCGCCGCCACCCGGGCCAGGGCCGGCAGCGGGTCACCCCGCCCGACGTCGAGTGGCTCCGGACGGTAACCGATGTACGAGTACCTGGCCAGGCGCTCGCCGCCCTCGACGCTCTCCAGCAGGAAGCCGAGGTGGCCGGGCGGGCACAGGCGGGCGTACGCGCTGACGGGCGTCAGCATGTCGGCGAGGAGGTCGCGCTGCACGGGCACCAGCGGCTGCTCGTCGTCGGTCGAGGCGCGCACCGTCGCGACCGGGGCGGTCGATCCACTCATCTCATCTCTGCTCGTCTGGTCTGGCTGACGGGGGACGCGCCGAGTCTATCAGCCTAGAGACTCATATCCAGGGCAGGCGCCGACCCGGCCGGCAGGGGGCAGACGTAGGGCCGATCCGCCGTCCGGCGGCGCAGGTCGGCCCTCGCCTCCTCGATCACGACGGGGTCGCGCAGCGCCGCGACGGCCGCCGCGGCCATCGCCTTGGCCGTGTGGACCAGGCCCTTGTGGGCCGCGGCCGTCTTGCCCTGTGCCGTCACCTGCCACGTGTGGAACGGGGTGCCGATCGCGCACGTCGCGCCGGACGCCTGCACCGTGGGCACGACCCAGCTCACGTCGCCCACGTCGGTCGAGCCGCTGCCGCCGGTGCCCGTCGCATCCAGGGGGACGACCAGGTCGCACAGCGCCTTGCCGGGCTCGACCGGCAGCCCGGCCCGCGCGTAGGCCTCGGCGACGTCCTCGGGCCGCAGCGTCGCCTGGAACATCGCCGCGACCGCGACGTCCTCCTCGTCGAACTGCGGCGGACCCAGGCGCATGAAGCTGTCGTGCAGCAGCCGCTCCAGCGGCTCGTTCCCCAGCAGGTTCGACACGGCGCTGACCACCCTGGTCTCGACGGTGGTCTGCGTCATCAGGGCGGCGCCCTGGGCGATCGCCCGGACCCACTCGACGATCGGGGTCAGCTCGGGGAGGTCGCCGGCCCTGACCAGGTACCGGACCGTGGCGCGCGCCTGCACGACGTTCGGCGCGATGCCGCCCGCGTCGAGCAGCGCGTAGTGGACGCGCGCCCGGCGGGGCAGGTGCTCCCGCATGTAGTTCACGCCCACGTTCATGAGCTCGACCGCGTCGAGCCCGCTGCGTCCGAGGTGGGGCGCGGCCGCGGCGTGGGCCGAGCGCCCGGTGAACGTGAAGTCGATGCGCGTGTTGGCGAGCGAGGTGGCGTCCTTCACGCCCGAGAACGAGGACGGATGCCAGGTGAGCGCGATGTCGACGTCGGCGAACGCCCCGGCCCGCACCATGAAGCCCTTGGCGGCGCCCCCCTCCTCCGCGGGGCAGCCGTAGTACCGGACCCGGCCGGGCAGCCCGTGCTCGGCCAGATAGTCCTTCAGAGCGGTCGCCGCCAGGAGCGAGCCGGCACCGAGCAGGTTGTGCCCGCATCCATGGCCGCTGCCGTTCGCCTCGACGGGCCGCGGCTCGGCGACGCCCGCCTCCTGGCTCAGCCCGGGCAGGGCGTCGAACTCACCGAGGAGCGCAATCACCGGCCCGCCCGCCCCGGCCTCGCCGACCACCGCGGTCGGGATGCCCGCGATCCCGGTGGTGACGCGAAACCCCTCGTGTTCCAGCACTGCCGCGTGCTCCGCTGCGGACCGGCGCTCGGCGTAGGCCAGCTCCGGGATGCCCCAGACCCGGTCGCTCAGTGCGATCAGCAGGTCGCGCTTCGCGTCGACCAGGCGCCAGACGTCGTCCTCATGATCCATTCACGGGGAGGCTACACCCGCGTCGGCCTCCACCTCCCGGCGTACCAGGTCGAGGAACTGCGACCGCGCGTCGGCGTCGTCCATGTCGATGCTGGAGAACACCTGGGCCCGGCCCATGAACTCGCGCATCGCGGCGACCGCGCGCCGGCTCGCCTCCGCCTCCGCGGCGCCGGCGCGCTTGGCCTGGCGGCGCAGCGACCGTGCCCGCCGCTCCGCGGCCGACACGTGGCGCGCCTTCGTGAAGCCGAGAACGATCACGCCGAACCACACGAGGAGAGCCGTGAAGACCGTCAGGCCGGCGGCCTCGAGCAGGGCGCCGGTCTGGTCGCCGGTGGTCACGACCAGGTACCACCAGCGCAGCGCGCCGAGCGCAGCCAGGCCGCCCACGAGCGCGCCGGCGACCGTCCACCGGCGCCACCCGTCGTGGTGGTGCGCCAGGACCCACATCGCCGCGGCCAGCGCGGCAACCAGGACCGCGGTGATCCCGACGGTCGTCCAGAGGTCGAGCCCGAACGCCTGCGCCGCGAGGAACGCGGGCACCGAGTCGACCGCCGCCAGCCCGACGGCGATCGTCGTTCCCGCCCCGAACGAGAACCGGCGGCGCTGGTCCTCGTCGTGGGCACGCGACAGCCGGCCCGCCTCGACCTCGGCGGCCGTGGCCAGGCCGCGCAGGCGCTCGTGCTCCTGGGCGGCGAGGGGCGCCCGCTGCGCCAGGGCCTTCACGGCGAGGAACTCGTTCTCGACGCCGGGCTCCTGCAGGAAGCGGCGGTAGGCGCCGGTGACCGCCGCCGTGCCGGACGCCGCGGTGGGCGTCACGGGGGGTGGGCGCCCAGAATCACGCTGGATGCCAGGGACCATCTCCACGTCCTTCCTCCCGAGTTAGCCGTTCACTGCGGCCGGCAGCTGGAGCTCCGTCAGCGCGGGGTCCAGCGGCGTCACGGCCGCCCCGGCGGCTGCGGCCGCGGCGGTGAACGACGTCCCTGCCGATGGCGGCAGGTTCGCGACAACGAGGTGAATGCGGGCGAGCGACGCTCCCGGCAGCGGCGCGCCGGCGCCGCCGACGCGGCCGCCCGCCAGCACCAGCAGGACACGCCGGCCGGGGAGGCCGGCGAGTGTGTTCGCGGCCGCCTGGACCGAGGCGATCACGTCCTCGCCGTCCACGGTGTCGGCCGGGGCGGCCGCGATGCCGCGCGCCAGGTCGTCCAGCTGCTTCAGCACCTGCGCCTGCCACGGCGCGACGTCCCGGGCGGCCTCCGCTCGCCACGCCGCGACGCGCTGACCGTTCGTCTCGGTCGCATCGGCCAGGGCGCGCCGGTACTGGGCGTCCTGGAACGTGGTCGCGTTGGTGGGCCGGGTGGGAGCCGCGACCAGCGACGGCGCCGCCGGCCCGGCGGGCGCGCGGGTCACGATCGCCAGGCGAGCTGGGGACCCGCCCCCTCCGGTGGGGACCGTGACGCGGTCCCCCGGGTACACGCGGTTCCAATCGCGGTTCGCCAGCGGGCCGAGCTGCGGGTTCGCGCCCAGCAGCGTCGCCAGGGGCACGCCCTCGGCGGCGGCGATGGCGCTGAGGCTGTCACCGGCCCGCACGACGTAGGTGAGCGGAGCCGCCGCGGTGGCTATGAGGCTCACGACGAGCGCCTGCGACGGCGTCGCGCCGGCCTGGATCACGCTGGCGAGCTGCCGCAGCTCGGCGACGGCCTGGTCGGGTGTGGGGTCGACGATCGCGACCAGCGCCAGCGGTGGCGGCGGCGCGAAGGTCCCGGCTGAGGCCCGCTGCGGCGCGGGCCCGCATCCGGCGAGCGCGAACGCCATCGCCATCGACGCGAGTCCGACACGGGTGGTCAGGGTCCTCATCTCTTCCCACATACGGGTGGGTGGGCAGGTTGCACAGCTTCCTGTGCACCTGACCTCTACAAATCCATGACTGCCCGTGCGCGGCGAGTTGGGCCGTGCAGAGCAGACAATGTGGGCAGTGGCCACGATCGTGGAGCGCCTTCGCCGGGTCGTCGCGTTCCAGGAGGGCATCGCCCGGCGCAGCGCCCAGCAGCTCGTCACCATTCCCGGCGGGTTCGCCGTCCTGGACGACCGCTACCCCGCCTCTTACGAGCACAACCAGCTGTACGTGACCGCGCCCGTCACGGCCGGCACGGTCCTCGCCGCGGCGGACCGCCTCCTGCGTCGGCGCCGCCACCGGTACGTGACCGCGCTGGACAGCGACGTGGCGAGGCGGCTGACGCCGGGCCTCCTGGCGGCCGGGTACCGCGAGGAGGGCACGGTCGTCATGGTCCTCGACGGCGCGCCCGAGGCCCCTCGGGACAGCGGCATCACGGCGGAGCGCGTGCCGCTGGAGGCGCTGCGCGACGCGGACGCGCGCGCCTGGGACGAGCGATACCCGGAGCTGCCCGCGGACGTGGTCCGCCAGCTGTTCGAGCGGCGCTTCGCCACCGCCGAAGCGTGCGACCTGACCACCCACGTGGTGCGTGCGGACGGCGCCGTCGTGGCCTGGTGCAACCTGTACCGCACCGGCGACGAAGCGCAGGTGGAGAGCGTGAACACGCTGCCGGAGTGGCGGCGCCGCGGGTTCGCCCGGGCGGTGGTGCTGGACGCGGTCGCCGCGGCCCACGAGGCCGGCTGCGAGCTCATTTTCCTGATCGCGGACCGGGACGACTGGCCGCGCGAGTTCTACGAGCGGCTGGGCTTCGGGGTCATCGCCGAGCAGCGCTCGTTCGCGCGCCTCCTGGACTGAGCGTCTCCTGCTCGGCCGGCGCCGGGTCCGACCGGTCGGCGAACGTTCCGTCCGCGCCGGCCTCCGGGCTCTCGGCCACGACCAGCAGGCGCTCCAGGTGCCCGACCAGCTGCCGGTACGCCACCTCCCCCAGCGCCAGCGCCCACTCCCGTTCCGTCTCGCGCAGCGCGCGCACGGCGACCTGGTGCAGGGCCGCACCGCGCTCGGTGAACCGGATGATCCAGGCGCGGCCGTCGCTCGGGTCGCGCGTCCGGTACACGTACCCGTGGCGCTCCAGGTACGAGACCAGCTCGGTCATCGTCTGCTTGGAGAGCTGGGCCTGACGGGCGAGCTCGCCGATCCGGGCCCCCGGTTCGGGCAGCCAGGCGAACACGTTCATGTGCGCGATCCGGAAGTCGTCGTACCCCGCGTCCTCGATGGCGCGCTGGATGCGGACGCGCATGGCGAGTGCGGGCCGCAGCAGCAGCCGGTTGAGCAGCCTCGGCGGCTGGCCGGACACGCTTGCCATTTTAGTCTGGAGCCCGTACCATTGGAATTGGTCTGGACACCGTACTAAATGGAGGACGGCATGAATGAGAAGACCACGACGCGAATCACCGACGTGCGAACCGTCGGCATCCCAGTGACCGACCAGGAGCGGGCGCTCGACTTCTACGTCGGCAAGCTCGGCTTCGAGAAGCGGATGGATGTGCCCTTCGGCCCCGGGCAGCGCTGGGTCGAGGTGGCGCCGCCGGGCGCCGGGACGACCATCGCGCTCGTCTCCGCCGGCCAGGGAGCGCCGGCGGGCGTCGACACGGGCATCCGCCTCGTCACCGGGGACGCCGCGGCCGACCACGCCGACCTGCGTTCCCGCGGCGTGGACGCGGACGCGGAGATCCTGAACATGGGAGGCGCGCCGCCCATGTTCACGTTCCGCGACCAGGACGGCAACCGGCTCGTGGTCGTCCAGGGCTCCTGACCGGAGCCCGCTCAGCTGACCCGCGGTACGACCTCGCTCGCCAGGCGCTCCATCTGCTCAGCGTCGTCGAACAGCGGGTTGAGCAGGATCAGTCCGGCGCCGGCGGCCACGACGTCGCGGAGGCCGCCGGCGCAGTCGTCCGGCGTCCCGGCGACCGCGACCGCCTCCACGCCGCGCAGCCCGAAGTACCCGTAGAGCTCGTTCAAGGCGCCGGCGATCAGCTGCCGCGCCCGCTCGCCGTCGTCGTCCACCGCGATGTAGACGCGCTTGGCGATGCGGAATCCCTCCCGGCCGCCCTCCGCGAGCGCCTGGCGCAGGACCCGGACCTGGTCCGCGAACTGGGCCGTGGTCTGCGACCCCGCCCCGAAGAAGCCGTCCGCCAGCCTGGCCGCCCGCCGCACCGCGTTCGGGTGGCTGCCGCCGAACCAGATCGGCGGATGCGGCTTCTGGAACGGCTTGGGCTCCATCGCCGCCGCCTCCAGCTGCCAGAAGCGGCCGTGGAACGTGACGCTCGGTTCCGTCCACACCGCCCGCATCACGGCCAGTCCCTCGGTGAACCGTGTGACCAGGCTGCTCGGATCGACGCCGAAGGCCGAGAACATCCGGAACCGCCCGCCGGTGCCGACGCCGACCTCCAGGCGGCCGCGGCTCAGCTGGTCCAGCGAGCTCAGGCTCTTGGCCAGGTGGACCGGGCTGTACAGCGGGGTCACGAGCACCACGCAGCCGAGCCGCAGCCGCTCCGTGCACGCGGCCGCATACGTCATCGTCTCGATCGGGCCCAGGTGGGGCTTCGTGCCCAGCACCTGCTCGCCGGTCCAGGCACTCTCGAAGCCGAGGTCCTCGGCCCGGGCCAGGTAGGCGCGGAATGCCGCCGGATCGAACGTGCCGTCCGGGACGAACTGGGGAATCGAGATCGCGAATCGGGTCGGATCGGTCATACGCATATAAGCGTGCGGTGGACCGCCTGCCGGCGGCCCACCGCGCTCACTCACGGGCTGAACGTGAACCAGTTGACGTTGACGAAGTTCTGGCCCGATCCCGTCACGAACTTCAGGAACACGGTGTGGGTGCCCGTCGTCCCCGACATGTTCGCCGGCACCGTGCGCCAGCTCTGCCAGCCGCCGGTGTTCGCGATCGCGAAGCTGCCGACCGCCGGGTTGCCGAGGCTGTCGAGGTGCACCTCGACCAGCCCGCTGACCCCGTTGGCGGCCCCCGAGGCGACCCGCGCGTGGAACTGCGTCAGGGGTGTGGACCCGAAGTTCACGCTGTTGTACTGGAGCCAGTCGCCGTTGCCGATGAAGCCGACGTCCAGACCGCCGCCGGTGTCGGTCGTCGGTTCGGTGCGCGGCTGGGCGCTCCTGGCGTTGAAGGACTCGGCCTGGATCGTCGAGGTCGCGCCGACGCCACCGCCGCTGGGCGGCGTCGGTGTGGGCGTCGGGGTTGGAGTCGGAGGAGGCGTCGGCGTGGGCGTCCCGCCGCCGCCGCCCGACTTCGAGTAGACGGCGACGTAGTCGACGATCATCTCCCCGCCCGACACCGTCGCCGACGTCGGGCCGCCGCCGAACGCGGCCGGGAAGCCCCCGCCGATGGCGAGGTCGAAGAGGATGAAGTACGGGTGGTTGGTGGCGTTCGCCCAAGTCGTGGCGTCGACGCGGGTCGAGTTGATCGAGAAGAACTGCGTGCCGTCCAGGAACCACCGGATGGTCTCGGGCGAGACGCTCTTGTCCCACTCGATCGTGTAGGTGTGGAACTGGCCCCAGCACGTGGAGCACGAAACCCGGCCGCCGATCCCCGTCGACTCGTTGCAGGGCCCGCCCGGGTTGGTGCCGCAGTGCATGGTGCCGAACTCGGTGGCGACGGCGTTGATGCTCTCCATGATGTCGAGCTCGCCGACGCCCGGCCAGGTGCTGCCGTGGCGGATCGGCGTGCCCAGCATCCAGAACGCCGGCCAGTAGCCCAGGCCGTTGCTGCCGTTCACGTTCGGCATCGCGATGGACGCCTGGAACCGCATGACTCCGCCGGCCGGCGGCTCGAAGTCCTCACGATTGGTCTCCAGCCGGCCAGACGTCCAGTTGCCGGCGCTGTCCCGCAGCGCGCGGACGTGCATGTTGCCCTGGCCGTCCAGGAACACGTTGTTCGTGCTGCTGGTCATGGTCTCGATCTCACCGGTGCCGAAGATTCCCTGACCGGTGTCGAAGCGCCAGTTCGAGGTCGAGACCGAAGAGCCGGCGGCGCCGTTGAAGTCGTCGACGAAGACGGTGCTGAACCCGGCCGGCGGCGGGGGCGCGCTGGCCAGCGACGCGCCGGGCATCGCCACCACCGCCACGAGCGCGGCGACCAGCGCCAGCACCAGGGGCACCGCTCTCCGTCGCCTGAGAAGCGGCCGGTGCAGCCGCTCCATCCCGTCCGATCGATCCATGGACGTCCCCTCCTTGCGCAGCAGCCGTACCACCGGAAATGAGATCGATCTCAGAACACGAGAGGTTCGTACCACTGATCGGGACGGATGTCAAAATAAAAATCGTTCAGTGAGATCGATCCTGTCCAGTCCGGCGCCGACGCTGAAGGAGGTGGCGAGGGAGGCCGGGGTCTCCCGGGCGACCGCCTCGCGAGTGCTGAGCGAGACCCGGCCGGCGGGCGACCTGACCCGCCGGGCCGCCGAGACGCGGCGGGCCGTCGAGCGAGCCGCACGCAGCCTCGGCTACGTGCCCAACCGGACGGCCCGCAGCCTGCGCACCGGGCGCACCCACTCCATCGCACTGGTGATCCCCGAGCCGGCCATCCGTCTGTTCGGCGACCCGCTCTTCCCGCGGGTGGTCCGCGGCATCACCGAGGTGCTGGGGGCCTCCGACCTCCAGCTCGTGCTGCTCGCGCCACAGAGCCGCGCCGACGAGGACCGCCTCGAGCACTACCTGACGGCCGGGCACGTGGACGGGGCGCTGCTGCTCTCCCTGCACGGCGACGACCCGCTGCCCGGCCGCCTGGCGGCGCACGGGCTGCCGGCGGTCGTCGGCGGCCGGCCGCCGGCGGGCAGCCGCGTCAGCTACGCGGACGTCGACAACGTCGGGGGCGCGGTGGCCGCGGCGCAGCACCTGTGCGAGCGCGGACGCCGGCGCATCGCGACCATCAGCGGGCCGCCGGACATGCCCGCCGCCCAGGACCGGCTGGAGGGCTACCGGCAGGCGCTGCGCGCGGCCGGGCTCCGGGCGAGCCCGTCCCTCGTGGAGTCGGGCGACTTCAGCCGGGACGGAGGCGAGCGGGCGATGCGGACGCTGCTGACCCGCGAGCCGCGGCTCGACGGGGTCTTCGTGGCGTCGGACCTGATGGCGGCGGGGGCGCTGCAGGTGCTCACCGAGACCGGGAGGGCGGTGCCCGCGGAGGTCGCGGTCGTGGGCTTCGACGACTCGCCGTTCGCCGCCTCGACGATCCCGCCCCTGTCGAGCGTGATGCAGCCCATCGAGGAGCTGGGTCGCGAGATGACGCGGCTCCTGCTGGCGGCCATCGATTCTCGCGACCGGGTGCCCCGGCGCGTCATCCTGGCCACCGACCTGGTCGTGCGAGCGTCGAGCGCCGGCTGAAGAGGGTCGCCGCCTGGCGTGGCTCGTCGAGGTCCGCCAGCAGGCGCAGCGGCGGGCCGCCGACTCCCCCTGGCACTTAACCGCGCCTTGACGGCGGCTTCCCCATCGAACGGGAAGCTGGAGAGAGCCGTTCCCCCGTCGGTCGTCCGCCTGCGCCCCTGATGACAGACATCCGGAGAGAGGGAGAGACCATGTGGAAGTCGAGGTTGGCGGCAGTCGGGATCGCAGTTCTTTCGTTCGCGGCGTCCTCGAGCCCTGTGCACGCTGCCCAGGGTGCGGCGGTGCATCCGGCGACGGGCGTCGGCTCGTGCACGCTCAAGAACTGGAACCCCAACACGGATCCGGCGGACGCCAAGGACCTCCCCGAGGGCCAGCGTCCGCAGACGTACAGGCCCGACGACTACAACTGCACCGGCGCCACCTTCGCCCAGCCGGGCGTCGAGTTCACCAAGTTCCGGCAGCCGAACAACTTCCAGGTCACCAACACGACGACGTTCCAGCGGATGCGCACGGTGATGCAGCCGACAGCCGCGACCAGCCCGACCGCGCCGTTCTTCCCTGCGTTCACCCACTTCGTGATCCTCTATCGCGAGAACCACACGTTCGACGACTACCTCGGTGACTGCGCCACCACCATCCAGGCCGGCTGCAACGGCGCGGTGCAGGGAACGAACCACATCAGCTCGGTGCCGAACCTGCACACCCTCGCCAGGGACAACGCGCTCCTGGACGCCTACAGCACCGGCACCCAGCCCCCGAGCGGGCCCAACCACTGGTGGCTGTTCTCCGGGCAGTCGTCCTCCAGCTCCCAGCAGCAGTCCTATCCGACGGCCACCGGGACGCAGTTCGACCGCTTCCTCGAAGGGCCCGGCGGTGGCTTCCCGTTCATCATGAACGGCGACTTCTACTGGATGCTCAACAACGGCAGCGGTTGGTGGCGCAACCCTGCCACGAACGCCATCGAGGCCCTGCCGGTCAACCGCCCCGGCACGAGCATCCCTGAAGAGCTGAATTTCAATCACTTCACCTGCTGCGGCCAGAACGACCCCGACCAGACCATCGCCAACGACTACATGAACTTCGTCACCGCCAACGGCCTGCCGTCCTACTCATACGTCGAGCTGTTCAACGACCATCCAGGCTCGTTCCAGGACATCCCGACGAACGACTCGGTCACCAAGCAGGTCGTCGACTTCCTGATGAACAACGCGTCGTTCAAGGACAACACGATGATCGTCATCACCGAGGATGACACCCAGAACGGCAGCAACGGCCCGGACCACGTCAGCAACACCTTCCGCGTCCCGCTCGTCGTCGTGGCCTCACCGACCGTGATGAAGCACAGCTTCGTCAGCCATGTCGCGTACACGACGAACAATGTGCTGGCGGCGATGGAGCGCGTGATGGAGAACACCCATCCGGGCATCATCGACCCCAACAACAACATCGGCCTCGCCACGTTTCCGATGACGACCGCCGACCAGGCGGGTCTCGGCGACCCCCTCGAGGACCTGTGGATCCAGGGAGCCACACCGCTGTCGGCCACGGCGTCGGCCACCCCGACGACGGGCAACGCGCCGCTCAACGTGTCCTTCACCGGTTCGGCCACCGGCGGCAAGGCTCCCTATTCCTTCAGCTGGAACTTCGGAGACGGGTCCGCGACCAGCACGGCCCAGAATCCCGGCCACACGTACAGCTCCGCCGGCAAGTTCACCGCGACCCTGACGGTCACGGACGGCTCGTCGCCCGCGACGACGGACACTGCGAGCGTCGACGTCATGGTCAATGCCATCGGCAATCCACTCGCGGCCACCGCGTCCGCCACACCGACCTCCGGCCAGATCCCGTTGAACGTCGCCTTCACCGCGACCGGCACGGGCGGATCGCCGCCCTACTCGTTCAGCTGGAACTTCGGAGACGGGTCCGCGACCAGCACGGCCCAGAACCCCACTCACAGCTACGGCGCCGCCGGAACCTTCACCGCGACCCTCACGGTCGCGGACAGCTCCTCCCCGGCCAGGACGGCGTCCTCGAGCGTCGGCATCACGGCCACGCCCCTCCAGGGGGCGCCACCGGGGGCGCCCACCGGCCTGAAGGCGACAGCCGGCAGCGGGCAGGTCTCGCTGAGCTGGACGGCTCCCGCCAGCAACGGCGGGGTCGACGTCACCTCGTACCGCGTGTACCGGGGCACTGCGAGCGGCGCCGAGTCGCTGCTCACCGCAGGGGGCTGCAGCGGCCTCGGCAGCGTGCTCTCGTGTACGGACACGGGCCTCACCAACGGCCAGGCCTATTTCTACAAAGTCACCGCCGTGAACGCCATCGGCGAGGGTGCGCAGAGCGGTGAGGCGACCGCTGCTCCCAGCGCCTGCACCGCCGCGCAGCTGCTCGGCAACCCCGGCTTCGAGACCGGGACCGCCGCGCCCTGGACCGCCACTTCGGGTGTGATCAGCAACCACACTCAGGAGCCGCCACGCAGCGGGTCCTGGGACGGCTGGCTGGACGGCTACGGCAGCACTCACACGGACACGCTGGCGCAGACGGTCACGCTCCCGTCTGGATGCGCGAGCTACCACCTCAGCTTCTGGCTGCACATCGACACCGGCGAGACGAGCACGACGACCGCGTTCGACACCCTCAAGGTCCAGGTCCTGGACTCGTCGGGCGCCGTGCTCGGCACGCTCGCGACCTACAGCAACCTCGATGCAGCCACCGGTTACATCCAGCGGTCGTTCAACCTCGCCGCTTACGCCGGGCAGACCATCACGATGAAGCTGATCGGGGCGGAGGACAACACGCTGCAGACGTCCTTCGTCGTCGATGACTTCGCGCTGAACGTCGCTCCCGGCTCGGGCGGCAACATCGTCACGGTGACGAATCCCGGCAGCCAGACCTCCACCGCCGGAACTGCGGCCTCGCTCCAGATCCAGGCGAGCGACTCGGCCGCCGGCCAGACGCTCACCTACGGCGCCACGGGCCTGCCGGCCGGCCTGTCGATCAACTCTTCGACGGGGATGATCTCGGGCACGGCGAAGTCGGCGGGCACCTCCTCTGCGACCGTGACGGCGACAGACACGACAGGTGTCTCGGGGGCGACCACGTTCGCATGGACCGTGAAGCAGCCGAGCGGCTGCACGGCGGCGCAGCTGCTCGGCAACCCCGGCTTCGAGACCGGAACCGCCGCCCCATGGAGCGCCACTGCGGGTGTGATCAGCAACCACTCGCAGGAGCCGCCACGCAGCGGGTCCTGGGACGCGTGGATCGACGGGTACGGCACGACCCACACCGATACGCTGTCGCAGACGGTCACGATCCCGTCGACGTGCGCGACGGCGAACCTCTCGTTCTGGCTGCACATCGACACCGCCGAGACGAGCACGACGACCGCGTTCGACACCCTCCAGGTCCAGGTTCTGGACTCGAACGGCGCCGTGCTCGCCACGCTCGCGACCTACTCCAACCTCGACCACAACACCGGGTACGCGAAGCGCTCGTTCAGCCTGGCTCCGTACATCGGCAAGACGATCACGCTGAAGTTCACCGGCACCGAGGACTCCGAGTTGCAGACCTCGTTCGTCGTCGACGACACCGCCATCAACGTCAGCTGAGCACCTTCCCCCTGGAGGTCCGGCGGGACCTCCAGGGGCGTGCCCGCCGCCGATCGTCCAGAATCGGCGGTGTGACGGTGCAGGAATTCCTGGACGCGGCGGCCGGCGCCGGCCTGGGCGAGCGGCTCGAGGCGGTCGGCGATGCGCTCGAGGCGGGATCGGCGGCTGCGGCCTCGGCCGAGCTGGAGGCAGTGGCCGGCGAGCTGGAAGCGGCAGGGCTGGACCCGTCCGGCCTGCGGGCTGCGGCGATCGCCGCCCGCGTGGCGCGGGACGACTATGGCGCGGTGCTTGCGGCTATGGAGGAGGGGCTGGCCGGCGCCGGCCCGGACAGCGGCTGGGGCGAGCAGCCGGAGGGCCAGATGTACCTACAGTCGCTGGCGGCGGCGCTCGTTCCGCTGGCCGGCCTGGACCTCGACGCGGCGCGCGCGAGCGCGCACACGTTCCTGGCCAACTTCCCGGCGGTCAGCCTCCCGTTCGGCGACGTGGACGAGCGTGCCGCGAACTGGCTGGCG
>DASQZW010000097.1:0-14376 GCA_035638495.1 Terriglobales bacterium | reverse complement strand
GGTGCTGGTCGGCCAGACGTCCGTGCCGGCCTGGGCCCGGGCCCGGCGCCGCCTGCCGGCGGTGTTCGCGGCCAGCGCGGCGGCGAGCGCGGGCGGTCTCGCGTGCGTGGTGACCCCGCCCGGCCAGGCGCGGGCGGCCCGCGTCCTGGCGACCGGAGGCGCGATCGCGGAACTGGCGGCCGGCGGCTGGATGGAGGCCGGCCTCGGCGACCACGCCATCGTCTACCGTCGAGGGCGCTCGGCCGGCTGGGCCCGCGCCGCGCGTGCGCTGACCCTGACCGGCGCCGGGCTGACGGGGGTCCTGGGCGGCCGGCGGTGGGCGGCAGCGATGGGAGGGGCCGCGCTGCTCGGCGGCTCGCTGTGCATGCGGCTCGCCGTGTGGCGTGCCGGCCCGGACTCGGCCGCGCTGACCGGTCCTCCCGATGTCATGCTTGACGGATCATGGCGTGGCAGGACGACTTCACGCCCGACGAGTGGGTGACGATGCGCCAGGCCATGACCTCGGCCGGCTACCTCGTCGCCCGGTCGGAGGGCGGCGGCGGTGACATGCTCAGCGAGATCCTGGCTGTCACGCAGCGGATGAGCGGAGCCGGACGCGTCCACCCGAATCGGCTCGTGCGCGAACTGGCCGGGATGGCGCAAATCCATTCGGGGATGCGGCCCGGCCTGAGCCGCGCCCAGTACGAGGCGCAGTCGCTGGCGGCGATCCGGACGGCGGCCGCGCTGGTCGGCCAGAAGGCGCCGGGCGACCTGCCGGCGTTCCGGTCGTTCCTGCTCGACCTGGCCGAGGCCGCGGCGAACGCACACAAGGAAGGTGGCATCGCCGGCATCGGCGGCATCCGAGTGACGGCCGCAGAGGCGGCCGCGATCGACCGGGTGCGCCACGCCCTGGGCGGGACCTGAGGTGCGGCCGACCGGCCAGCTGCGTGACGGTGGCTGTCTGACCAGGCCAGCCGACTCTGTGGAATGGGTCACCCCCCTCAGCGGGTAGTACCTACGATGCACGAACGCCGGCCACGCCTGCTGCTCACTCGGCGCCGCGTGATCGACTTCCTGCGCTGCGCCAGCTGCGGCTGTAGCTAGGCGCCAGCTCGCGGCCCTGGCGCCGCGCGCACTTCCGGGGCCCGTGCGGTCCCGCTGACTCGCAGCCCCCCGCGATGAACCATCGCGGCCGCGACTGATCTTGGAGTCTGAAATCTCATGTGCCTGACATGCGGATGCGATGCCGAACCCTCGAAAGTCGAGCGGATCAAGGAGGCCAGCAGCGCCCTCCGAGGCACCATCGCGGAGGACCTGGCCAACGACTCGCCGACATTCGACGGCGCCAACGCGCAGCTGCTCAAGTTCCACGGCGTCTACCAGCAGGAGGATCGCGACAAGCGCAAAGAGGCGCGTAAGCGCGGCCTCGACCGCCACTACCAGATGATGGTCCGCACCCGCATCCCCGGCGGCCGGGTCAGCCCCGACGGCTACCTCGCCCACGACCGTATCGCCGACGCCTGGGGCAACGGGACGATCCGCATCACGACCCGCCAGGACTTCCAGCTCCACGGCGTGCTGAAGGGCGACCTCTGGAGCAGCCTCCACGCGATCAACGAAGCGCTGATGACCTCGCTGGGCGGCTGCGGCGACCAGGTCCGCAACGTGATGTGCTGCCCGGCGCCGATCGATGACCGCCTGCGCGCCGACCTGCAGGCGGCGCTGCCCCGCCTGGTCGACGGCCTCACACCGACCACGAAGGCGTACCACCAGATCTGGGTCGACGGCGAGGAGGTCACCGACGGCGCGCCGGAGCCGGACGAGCTGTACGGCACGCGCTACCTGCCCAGGAAATTCAAGGTCGGCCTGGCGGTCGAGGGCGACAACTGCATCGACGTCTACTCGAACGACCTGGGGCTGGTCGCCATGCGCGGCGACGGCGGAGGGCTGGACGGCTTCACGGTCCTGGTCGGCGGCGGCCTCGGCCGCACGAACAACAAGCCCGACACGTATCCCGCGGTCGGCCGGCCGCTGGCCTTCGTGGCCACGGAGCACCTGGTGGAGACAGCGCGGGCGGTCGTTGCCGTGCAGCGCGACTACGGCAACCGAAGCGACCGCCGCCACGCGCGGCTGAAGTACCTGCTGGCGGAGCGTGGGCTGCCGTGGTTCCGCGAGCAGGTGCAGTCCCGCGTCCCGTTCGAGCTGGCCCCACCGCGGACCCTGCGCTGGGAGCCGCTCGACGACCACCTGGGCTGGCACGAGCAGGGTGACGGCCGCCTGTTCTACGGCCTGTTCGTCGAGAACGGACGCGTCCAGGACGACGGCGAGTCGCGGCTCAAGACCGCGCTCCGGCGCCTGGTCGAGGAGCACGGGCCGGTGCTCTGGATGACCGCACAGCAGAACCTGCTCATCTCGGGCGTCGAGCCGGCCGGGCGGACCGCCGTCGAGCGGCTGCTGACCGGCCACGGCGTGTCGCTGACGGAGCACGTCTCGCAGACGGTGCGCAACTCCATGGCGTGCCCCGCGGTCCCCACGTGCGGCCTCGCCGTCGCGGAGTCCGAGCGCGTGCTGCCGGCGCTGAGCCGGCGGATCGAGGGAATCGTCGCCGACCTGGGCCTCGCGGAGGAGCGCATCAGCTTCCGCATGACGGGGTGCCCGAACGGCTGCGCGCGGCCGTACCTGGGCGACGTCGGTTTCGTCGGCACCACGCTCGGCAAGTACGACGTCTTCCTCGGCGGCGACTTCCTGGGCACGCGCCTGAACTCGCTGTTCGCGCACAACGTGCCCATCGACGAGATCCCGGCCCTGCTCCGCGGACCGCTCGACGCCTTCGCGGCTGAGCGGCGGCCCGGCGAGGGATTCGGCGACTGGTGCAGCCGGATGGGCGTCGGCGCGCTCCGGGACAGGTTCCAGGCGGAGGCGGCGACCGCATGAGCGCGCTGGCACGAGACCTGATCGACGACGGCGATGACCGCTCGCCCGAGGAGGTCCTGGAGTGGGCGTACCGCACGTTCCGTCGCGTGGCGATCGTCGCGAGCTTCCAAGCGGAGTCGTCGGTCCTGATCCACATGGCGGCGGGCCTCGTGGACCGACCGGAGGTGGTCACGCTCGACACCGGCCGGCTGCCCGAGGAGACCCAGGACCTCATCGACCGGGTGCGGCGGCGGTACCCGATCCGGCTGCACGTCGAGACGCCCGAGCCGTCGGAGGTCGCGGAGCTCGTCGCGGCGGACGGCCCCAACCTCTTCCGCAGGTCGGTCGAGCACCGCGAGCGGTGCTGCGAGGTCCGCAAGGTGCGGCCGCTGCGCCGGGCGCTGGAGGGATTCGACGCCTGGGTGACCGGGCTGCGGCGGGACCAGTCCGCCGGCCGCCGGCGCACGCCGGTCGTGCAGGCCGACGCCGCCCACGGCGGCATCGCCAAGATCGCGCCGCTCGTCGCCTGGCGCCGGGACGAGGTCTGGACATACATCCGGGAGCACGGGCTCGACTACCACGCCCTCTATGAGCGCGGCTACGCGTCCATCGGCTGCGCGCCCTGCACCCGGCCCGTCGAGCCCGGCGAGGACGAGCGGGCCGGCCGCTGGTGGTGGGAGGAGTCCGACGTCAAGGAGTGCGGCCTGCACCTGACCGAGCACGGTCTGGTCGGGGCCAGGAGGGAGAACTGAATCCGTGAGCGATGAGCGGAAGGGCTTCGTCGTGTGGCTCACCGGCCTGTCCGGGGCGGGGAAGTCCACGATCGCGAGCCTGCTGCAGGCGGAGCTGGCGGAGCGCGGCCGCCTCGCCGAGGTGCTGGACGGCGACGAGGTGCGCACCAACCTGTCCAGGGGCCTCGGCTTCTCGAAGGAGGACCGCGACACCAACATCCGCCGCATCGGCTACGTCGCCAGGCTGCTGGCGCGCAACGGAGCCGTGGCCATCACCGCCGCGATCTCGCCGTATCGGGAGATCCGCGACGAGGTCCGGGCGCAGACGCCGAACTTCGTCGAGGTCTTCGTGCGCTGCTCGCTGGACGAGCTCGTCCGGCGCGACGTGAAAGGCCTGTACAGGAAGGCGATCGCGGGTGAGATCCCGAACTTCACGGGCGTGAGCGACCCGTACGAAGAGCCGCTGCGGCCGGAGGTGGTCGTCGACAGCGAGCGGCAGAGCCCGGCAGAGTCGGTCGCGGCCGTGCTCCGCCACCTGGAGCGCAGCGGCCTGGTGCCGACGCCGTTCCGCGACCGCCTGCTGCGCGGTGAGGAGCTGGCCGCAGCGCGCGCGGAGGCGCGGGCGCTGCCCCGGCTGGCGGTCGACGCGCGGGCGGCCGCCGACCTCTTCATGCTCGGCTCGGGAGCCCTCTCGCCGCTCGAAGGGTTCCTCGGCGAGGAGGACTACCGCTCGGTGCTGGAGACGGCGCGGCTCGCGGGAGGCGCCCCGCTCGGCGTGCCGGTCGTGCTTCGGGTGGATGCCGCCGGCGCCGGCGCGCACGGCCGGGTCGCGCTGTTCCACGAGGGCGCTCCGGTCGGCATCCTCCAGGTCGAAGAGGTGTACGACGCCCCGGCCGGCGCCGAGGCGGCGTGCGTCTACGGCACGAACGACCCCGCCCACCCCGGGGTGGCCGCCCTCGAGCGGGCGGGCGCCAGGGTGCTCGCGGGGCCGGTGACAGCCTTCCTGCCCGACGGCCTGGGTCCGTACGACCTGACGCCGCACGAGGTTCGGCAGGCGCGGGCGGAGCGCGGCTGGCGAACGATGGTCGGCTTTCAGACCCGCAACCCGGTGCACCGGGCGCACGAGTACCTGCAGAAGGTGGCACTGGAGAACGTCGACGGGCTCCTGCTGCACCCGCTGATCGGCGAGACCAAGAGCGACGACATCCCGGCGGAGACCCGCATGCGCTGCTACGAGGAGCTGCTGCGCGGCTACTACCCCGCCGAGCGCACCCTCCTGGCCACGAACCCGGCCTGGATGAGGTATGCCGGGCCGCGCGAGGCGATCTTCCACTCCGTGGTGCGCAGGAACTACGGCTGCACCCACTTCATCGTGGGCCGCGATCACGCCGGCGTGGGCAGCTACTACGACACGTACGCCGCCCATCGGGTCTTCGACGCTTTCACGGCGGGCGAGCTGGGCATCGAGGTGCTGCGCTTCGAGCACACGTTCTGGTGCCGGCGGTGCCAGAACATGGCCTCGACCCGGACGTGCCCGCACCGGACCGAGGACCATGCCACCCTCAGCGGCACACGAGTGCGCCAGCTGCTGTCGGCCGGCGAAGCGCTGCCGCCCGAGTTCACCAGGCCCGAAGTGGCCGGGGTGCTCCGCGCGGCGCAGGAGTCGGCGAGGCCGGCGTGACCAGGTACTTCCCGGTCTCGCTCGACCTGGAGGACCGACCCTGCGTCGTGCTGGGCGGCGGCGCGCTGGCCGCCGAGAAGGCGCAGGGGCTCCTGGCGGCGGGCGCCCGCGTCAAGGTCGTCGCCGGCGAACCGGTGGCGGAACTGCGCCAGGCCGCCGCCGCCGGCAGGCTCGCGCTGGTCGAGCGCGAATACGAGCCCGGCGACCTCGCCGGCGCCTGGCTGGCGATCGACGCCAGCGGCAGCGACGAGATCAACACGGCGAGCCGGCGCGAAGCGGCGGGGTGCCGGGTCCTGCTCAACGTGGTGGACCGGGCCGCGCTCTGCGACTGGATCGCGCCGGCGATCGTGCGCCGCGGCCCGCTGCAGGTGGCCGTATCGACCTCCGGCGAGAGCCCGTTCCTGGCTTCGGAGCTGCGCCGGCGGCTGGAGAGGGAGCTGGGCGCGGAGTGGGAGCCGTTCGTGCGGCTGGTCGGCGAGGTGCGCCGGCGCCTGCGCCGGGAGGGCGTGCCGGCTGCCGGCCAGGAGGCGGTGTACCTGGGACTCCTCCGCTCGGATGTCCGCCGGCTCCTCCGCGAGGGCGATGCCGAAGGGGCGCTGCTCCTCGCCGAGCGGATCGTGCGCGCGCCGCGGCCGGGCCGGGTGTGGCTGGTGGGCGCCGGCCCGGGCGAGGCGGACCTGCTGACCCTCGCCGCTCGTGAGGCGCTGGCCACCGCCGACCTGGTGCTGCACGACGCGCTGGTGGATCCCGACGTGCTGGCGCTGGCCGGCCCCCGGACGCGGCTCGTCGACGTGGGGAAGCGGGCCGGCGGCCGCCGGATGCCGCAGGAGCGGATAAACGCGATGCTGCTGGAGGCGGCCGCACGCGGCGACGAGGTGGTCCGGCTCAAGGGCGGCGACCCGTTCGTGTTCGGTCGCGGCGGCGAGGAGCTGGCGGCGCTCGCGGAGGCAGGCGTGGAGGTCCGCGTGGTGCCGGGCGTCAGCTCGGCGACGGCGGCGCCGACGCTGGCCGGCATCCCGCTGACGCTGCGCGGCGTGGCCAGCTCGGTGGCGTTCGCGACGGCCAGGGGCCGGGGCGGCGCTCGGTCCGACCTGACGGCGCTCGCCGCGGCGGCGGACACGCTGGTGGTGCTGATGGCCCTGGACGGTCTGGCGGGGACGGCGGAGGCGCTGGCCGAGGTGGTTGGCCCGGCCCGACCGGCGGCCGTGGTGGCGGCCGCAGGAACGAGCCGCCAGCGAGTGGTGCGCGCCGAGCTGGGGATGGTCGCTGCCGCCTGTTCGGAGGCGAGACTGGAGCCGCCGGCGACGCTGATCGTGGGCGAGGTAGTAGCCGCGGCGTCCGCGCGGGCCCTGACGGAAGCAACAGGCTGACGGAGCGGCGAAGACCGAGCGCAGCGCGAAACGCGCGCGAGCCTTCCCCTCCCCCGCCCCGGGGGAGGGGGGAGGGGGTGGGGGATGCCCAACTCAGCACGCGCGCCCAGAGCAGGGAGCCCAATTGAGCGGAGGGTCTTTCCTCAGCGACCCCCCTCCGGGCCCTGGGGGGCCCTCCTCCCCCGCGAGGGGGGAGGGACTGGGGGGTCTCCTCGGCGACCCCCCTCCGGGCCCTGGGGGGCCCTCCTCCCCCGCGAGGGGGGAGGGACTGGGGGGGCTCTCCTCAGCGACCCCCCCTCCGGGCCCTGCGGGGGCCCTCCTCCCCCGCGAGGGGGGAGGGACCGGGGGGCTCTCCTCAGCGACCCCCCCTCCGGGCCCTGGGGGGCCCTCCTCCCCCGCGAGGGGGGAGGGACTATCTTCTAGCCCGGCGGCGGCCTGACCGGGCGCCCAGCCGGGCGTGGCGATCGGCGTCCTCGGGGAACGCGCGCTCCCGGTCCTGACGGGCGCCGCGCCCCGGGTCGATCGGCTCGGCGCTCCTGGCCAGCTCCCCGTCCACGCGCTTCTGGTGCCAGTGCCGGTCGTTCGGGTCCTGCCAGGACAGCGAGCAGCCGAGCCGCACCTCCAGCGGCCGGCGCAGCAGCCGCAGGAAGTCCACCGCCGTTCCGTCCGTCCGGTAGTAGTCCGGCGTGACGAAGTCGGACACCTCGACGCCGTCGATGACGTAGTGGAACGTCCGGCATGGCTCGCAGACCTCCACCAGGTATCTGACCCGCCGCAGCGCATAGCAGGAGCCCGGTTCGGGCCCCTCCATCAGCCGGTCGCCGCGCGGGTCCGCGATCATCTCCAGCAGCAGGTGGCTCGCGGCCAGCGTCCAGCCCGCCCCGGCCCAGACCTCCGCGTACGGAGACCCGCCCGCGTCCAGGTGGACGCCGAACCCCGCCCGGGGCGCGTCCAGGAGGTGGATCGGCCACGCCCCCGGCTGCCCGGCCTCCCCGACGCCGGCGCTCAGGCTCGCCCTCGCCCCCCACGCCGGACCGAAGTCGCGATCGACCTGGGTCTGCAGCGCCTGCGCGATGTGGGCGAGATTCCCCCTGCTCATCGGGGCGGCGGACCCGTCGAGGAGCACGACGGCTGGGGGGGTCATCCCTGCACGCTATTCCCCGCGCCTCCGCCGCGCCACGCGTACAACCACGTGTTTCGCGCAGCGTGTCGCGTCGCGTACTCATCCGCGTACTTCCCCGGTATCGCGATCGGCCCTCTGGCCGCCATTCTTTGTGACCTGTATTCGGGTGTGAGTGAGGCGGCGGGGCGTTCTCGGCTCGGAGGAGGGTTCGGCGGTGGCGGTCGAAGGGGACAGCGCGAAGCTGGCGAAGCGCTTCATCTACGAGGACCTGGACCTCGGGAAGGTGCGGGAGCTGGCGGTGCGCGACCACGATTGGGACGCGGAGACTGCCGACCGCGCCGAACGGGCATACCGCGACTTCCTGTGGGTGTGCTGGAACTTCGGCAGGAGCGGAGAGCGGACGGCCTGGATCAGCGGCCTGGCCGACAAGATGTGGCACTCGCACCTGTTCCTGCCCGCGGCATACCTGGCCGCCACCGAGGAGATCTTCGGCAAGGGCTACATCATCGACCACACCCCGGTCATGCCCAACGGGCAGCGGGTGTCCGACGACGATCGCGCCCACGCCGTGGCTCGCTACGTCGAGCTCGGCCTGGACGCGCCATGCGATCTCCGGGACGAGTGCACCTGGGCGATCGTGAGGTTCTAGCCTTCTACCCCCCACTGGCGCCGGCCGCCGACCGGGTCGGCGGACCGGCGTCACCTCGATCGCCTTTCAAGGGGGTCGGATGTCAGGTACCGGGGCGGGTACTTTCCCGGTATCGCCGGCAGTGACAATGTCTGCATTGTTTGTCATCTGTCGGTTACGTCAGACAACGAGTCTCGCAAAGGAGGGTGGCCATGGCGGTCACGAGTGGCAGCGCCAGGCATGTGATGCGCTTCGTCTACGACGAGCTGGACCTCAGTGAGGTGCGCCGGCTGGCGCAGGAGACCTACGACTGGGACGACGCGACGGCCGACACAGCCGAGCAGCGCTATCGCGACTTCCTCTGGGTCTGCTTCAACTTCGCCGTGGGAGAGACCACGATGACGTGGGTCAGCCTCCTCGCCGACAAGATGGGACACACCCACCTGCAGTACCCGAAGGCGTTCGTGGCCGCCTGCGCGCGGATCTTCGGCGATGGCAGGGTACTGATCCACACACCGCTCTACGAGGGCCGGATGGTCGACCAGGACGACTGTGACCTGGCCCGCTCCCACTACGCCGAGCTCGGCCTGGAACTGCCGAGCGACCTTCGAAACATCTGCCTCTGGGCCGTCGTGAGCTGAACGCAGATCCCCCCTTGGGCGCCGGCCGCCGGCGACAACGGCGGTCCGGCGCCTCGTCTACTTGCCCTCCCCGACCTGCGTCATCCAGACGCCGATCTGGACGCGGGAGTTGAAGCCGAGCCGGTTGCAGATCTGCTCCACGTGGCCCTCGACCGTGCGCTCGGACAGACCGAGCCTCGACGCGATCTCCCTGTTGCTCTGCGCCTTGGCGACGAGCCGCGCCACCTCGAGCTGCCTGCGCGTCAGCACGGGGCCGGCACCATCGAGCCGCCGCGGCGGCGCGGCGGGCCGCGACTCGCGGAGCGCGAACGCGAACGCCTGTCGCAGCTCCATCTGACGGCCCTCCGCGAAGGCAACGTCGCCACCGGGCGCCCCCAGTGACGCCTGCCACCGCGTCGAGAGCGCCGATCGCATCGGGGCGGCGTGCGGCGGCCGCGCGCCCATTCGCTCGAGCAGTCCGTCCGCCGCCCCAGCGAGCCTAGCGGCTCGCAGGTGGTCGCCGCGATCTGCGGCGACGGCCGCCAGCGACTCCAGCATCGGAACGGCGGGCCTGGCAAGCGCGAACTCCCTCAACTGTCTGAGGCTCATGAGCATTGCCGCCTCCGCCTCGTCGAGGCGCGCCTGCTGCAGGTGCAGCCGGCCGAGGGCCAGGAGGGAGAGCGCCTCACGGTGCACGTCTCCCGCCCGGGAGAAGACGCCGACGCTCTCGCGCAGCAGCCGCTCCGCCTCGTCGATCCTGCCCTCGACCAGTGCCAGCTGGCCGACCAGCACCAGGCAGTCGCCCATCACGGTCATGTCTCCGACCTCGCGAGCGATCTGGGCGGAGCGGTGCACGGCCGCGAACGCCGGCGCCGTGCGTCCTGCGTCGAACCGCGCTTTGGCCAGGAGCATCAGGGCGAACGCCTCCCCCGAGCGGTCCCCGATCGCGCCGGCGGTCCGGAACGCGGCGCGGGCCCGCCTGGCTGCGCCGCGCAGGTCACCCATGGCCCAGGCCAGCCGGGACAGGCCGTTCAGCGCCGCGACGGTGGCGGGGGAGGCCGGCCCGACCGACCTCAGCACGTCTCGCAGGTGGCGCTGGCCCTCGTCGAGGAGTCCCCGGACGTGCCAGTAGACGACGAGGGCCACGGCGAGGCGGAGCTTCACCTCCCCGGCCCACCCTGCGTCCAGGGCGAACACGGCGCGAGCGTTGTCCAGCTCCGCGTCCAGCACCGCCAGCCAGCGCGGACCCTCGCGGTGCGACAGGGTGGCCGCCGCGGTCTCCGCCACCGTCACCACGTGGTCTGCGAAGCGCCGATCCGTGGCCTCGCGCCGTCCCGATCCCTCCAGCCCGTCCAGGGCGTACCGGCGCAGCACGTTGAGCAGCCGGTACCGGGTGGGCCCTTCTGCGGTCGGCACCACCGTGACGAAGGAGTGATCGACCAGCCGACCCAGCACCTCCACGGCCGGGGCGGACTCCAGCCGGCAAACCGCGGTCATGCCGCCGAGGTTCCACCCTCCGGCGAATACGCCGAGCTGCCAGAACAGGTCACGGGCCACCGGGTCGAGGCGCGCGAAACTGGCGTCGATCGCCGCCCACAGGCTGCTGTGCCGCTCGCTCACCAGAGGCCCCCGTGCGACGAGGATCTGGTAGCGCTGGTCCAGCTCCCGCGCCAGCTCGCCGGGCGAGAGCGCCTCCATCCACCCTGCCGCCAGCTCCACGGCCAGCGGGAGGCCGTCGAGGCGGCAGACCAGGTCGGCCACGTCGCCGCGGTTCGCCTCGGTGAGGGAGAAGTGCGCGTTGGCGCGCCGGGCGCGATCGGCGAACAGTGCCACCGCCTCCACACTTCCCAGCTCGTCGAGCGTGTACGTGCGGTCGGTCCTGGGCAGGTCGAGCGGCGGCACGCGCCACGCCGCCTCGCCGGCCACGCCCAGCCGCTCTCGGCTCGTGACCAGGACCGTGAGCCCGGAGCATGTCCGCAGCAGGTGCTCGACGACGGCCGCCGCCGGCTCGACCAGGTGCTCGCAGTTGTCGAGGACCAGCAGCATCTGGCGCGACGAGAGGGCCGCTTCGAGCCCGGCCAGCGTCTCACCGGGCCGCGCCTCCGCGATGCCGAGGGCGCCGGCAATCACGGCCGGCAGGAGGTCGCTGTCGGCCACCGGCGCGAGCTGGATGAGCCACGCGCCGTCCGGATAGCGCCGGCTCAGGAGGTCGGCCAGCCGCACGGCCAGGCGGGTCTTGCCGATTCCCGCCGGGCCCAGCAGGGAGACCAATCGCGCGCCGTGGATCAACCGCGACAGGTCGCTCAACTCCCGCTCCCGGCCCAGGAACGGTGTCAGCTCCGAGGGCAGGTTCGTACGCCCGCCGCTCGCCAGCCGATCCGACGTCCTGGCCACCCCGCGGCAAAGTATCGGCCACTGTCCTCCGGCACTGCAGCGTAGGCGGCCGGCCGCACAATGTCGCCCGGTGAAGTACCCGGTCGGTACGCGGGGTGTACGTGGATCTGGGCTAAGGCACGCGGATGAACCGCGCGTTCGCCCGGAAGGCGGCCAGGTCGCGCGCGTCCAGATACGCCATCGAGCTGCGGAGACCGGCTGCGTACCGGTGGACGACGGCGGCCGTCTCACCGCGGTAGGGCACCATCGTCTCCGCGCCCTCCGCGTGCGGTGGGTCCCGGTGGCCCATCTCGAGCTGCACGGACAGCGAGGCCGCGCCGCGCGCCACCTTGTAGCGGCGGCCGCGCATCATGACCTCGCGACCGGCCGCCTCCCGCGTGCCGGCGAGCGCGGAGCCCAGCATCACCACGTCCGCGCCGAGGGCGAGCAGCTTGCACAGGTCGCCGGGGTTGCGGACGCCGCCGTCCCCGATGATCAGGGCGCGGCGGCGTTCGCCGGCCGCCTCCAGCACCGCCTGCGGCGTCGGCGCGTAGATCCCCGTCTCGGTCCGGGTCTCGCAGAGGGCGCCGCCGCCGATGCCGACCCGCACGGCGTCCGCGCCGTGGTCCTCAAGCCACCGGAACGTCTCGGCCGACCCCACGTTGCCGGCGATGACGAACGCGTCCGGGGCGACGCGCTTGACCCACTCGATCGCGGCGGCGACCTGCGTGTGCGCCCCGTTCGCGGTGTCGAGGCAGACGACGCGGCACCCCGCCTCGCACAGCGCCGTGAAGCGCTCCCGGAAGTCGCCCGTGGTGCCGACGGCGGCGCCGACGACCCGGCCGGCGGGCACCGAGGTGGCCGCCGCCGCGAACTGCTCGACCTGCGCTCGCAGCGGCTGGAAGCGGTGCAGAATCCCGACAGCGCCCAGCCGTGCCAGCGCGACGCACATCTCCGGGCCGCACACGTCGGGCATGGGCGACCCGATGAGCGGGATCTCCAGTGTCGCGGGTCCCAGCGCGACGGAGCAGTCCACGTCAGCGCGGTGGCCGATGGAGGAGACGTTCCTCGGCACCAGGCTGAGGTTGGAGAAATCGATCGCCGGCGCCGCCTCGAACTGCATCGAACGGGCTTCCCGCCGGCCAATGATAGGTGAATGAGGGTCGCGGAGACGACGATCGGCGGCGCCCGGTTCCGCTGGGGCAGCCGGGTCTACGTGATGGGGATCGTCAACGTCACGCCGGATTCGTTCAGCGGCGACGGCGTCCTCGACGCCGAGGCGGCGGTGCGCCAGGCGCGGCGCATGATCGACGACGGGGCGGACCTGATCGACGTCGGTGGCGAGTCCACCCGGCCGGGGCACGAACCGGTGAGCGCAGCGGAGGAGCTGCGGCGCGTCCTGCCGGTGCTGCGCCGTCTGCGCGCGGTCGCGACGGTCCCGGTCTCGATCGACACGTGGAAGCTCGAAGTCGCCGAGGCCGCGGCCGAAGAGGGCGCGGCGATCCTCAACGACGTGTGGGGCCTCCAGCGCTCGGCGGGGCTGGCAGCGCTCGCGGCACGGCGCGGTCTGGGCCTGGTCCTGATGCACAACCAGACGGGCACCTCCTACGCGTCGGACCTGATGGAGGAGGTGCGGGCCTCACTGCGGAGGTCGCTGGCCGTGGCCATCGCGGCCGGCGTGCCGCCCGAGCGGGTGGTTCTGGACCCCGGCATCGGCTTCGGCAAGACGGCGGCGCACGGCGTCGAGGTGCTGCGCCGCTTCGCCGAGCTGACCGAGCTGGGCCAGCCGCTGCTGGTCGGCGTCTCTCGCAAGTCGTTCCTGCAGCGCATGTTCGGCCAGCAGCTCGAGGACCGGCTGCCCGGCACCATCGCCAGCGTGACAGCCGCGGTGCTGCGCGGCGCCGACATCGTGCGCGTGCACGACGTCGCGGATGTGGTCCGGGCGGTGCGGGTCGCGGAGGCGCTGCGTCAGGAGTAGAAGTCGGGCAGTTTCCTGAGGCCCTGCCACTGCTCGGCGTCGTGTCCGAACACCATCAGCGTCACCTGCTCGCTGGCGGCGAGCTCGACCAGCTTGCGCGTGCTCGCGCGGACCCCCGCCTCCTCCTGGTCGAACGGTGTGATCTCGCGCGTGTCGGGATCGAGCTGGTTGCCTGCGGGTATCGCGTCGATAGCAAGCAGCACCGGCCCGGTCTCCGCCAGCCGGACGAGCACCGCCTGGTGGCCGGGAACGTGGCCGCTGGTCTCGATCAGCTCGATCCCTGGCAGCAGCTCCGCGTCGCCGTCCACGAATCGGTACCGCCCGCCGGGACGGTCCCACTGTGCCCGGAGCGACTGGAAGCGATCCATGCCCGCCATCGCCGCCTCGTGATGGACGCGCTGCACCACGAGCTCCGCCGACGGAAACGCGTCGTGGTTGCCGGCGTGGTCGCCGTCGTAGTGCGTGCAGACCAGGTACCGGACGTCCTCCGGCGATACGCCGATCCGGTCCAGCTGGCTGACGACGTAGTCGTCCGCTTCCATCCGTATCCCCACCCCGGGTGACCGCCCGTACGCACCGATGAGCTGCCGTGACACGCCAGTGTCGATCAGGACGTTCTGGCCGTCGTCGGTCTGCACCAGGTAGCCGGGCACGGGCGCGCCGCCCATGCCTGGAAAGTCCGCGAGCTGCATCAGGTAGAGCCTCATTGGTCAGGCGATTATCCTCGACGCCATGTCCTCGCCCACCGGCGTCCTGCTGATGACCTTCGGCTCGGCCCAGACCGCCGACGAGGTCCCCGACTACCTGCGGAGCGTCCGCGGCGGCGGCGATCCCGACCCGGCGGTGGTGGCCGAGTTCCAGCGCCGGTACGAGATCGTCGGCTGGTCGCCACTGGTCCGGATCACCCTGCAGCAGGGCGAGGCCCTGCAGGCGGTCCTGGACGAGAGCCACGGGCCTGGCCGCTTCCGGGTGGCCGTGGG
>DASQZW010000096.1:0-36801 GCA_035638495.1 Terriglobales bacterium | reverse complement strand
GACCTCCAGCTTGCCCGCCCGCATGGCCTCGACCTCGGCCGTGTAGTTGTTCGTGATGTTCAGCTGGACGGTGCAGCCGAGCTGCTTGCCGATCAGGGTCGCGAGCTGCGTGTACACGGGCTGCATCTGCGCCGCGTCGTCGAACGGCTCGACGCCGAACCGGACGGTGCCTCCGTTCGGACAGGAGCTGCTCGAGGTCGCGGTGCTGCCGGTGCCGCCGCACGAGACCGCGAGCAGCGTGCACGCGACGAGCGAGAAGACGGTCGGACGTCGCAGGGCCAGTGGCATTGGGGTCCTCCTCTCGGCACGACCGCCACGGCGCGCAGGCGTGTCAAGCGGTCGCGTCCACCGCCATGGTGCGCACCGAATGGAGAGTGGCCGGAGAAGGGCAGGCCAACTGCCGGAGTGCTCGAAGGGAAGGTTTCGTTAAGCCGTCGACTTCATGACGTCGCCGCCCTTCACGACCAGGCGCACGTGGTCGGCCTTCGCGAGCAGGGTCAGGTCCTCCAGGGGGTCGCCGGGGACGCCGATCAGGTCGCCGAACGCGCCCTCGGCCAGCGTGCCCGCCCGGCCCTCCAGGCCCAGCACGCGGGCCGCGACCGTGGTGGCGCTGCGCACGCAGTCCGCGGCCGGCAGGCCGAGCTCACGCAGCAGCAAGAGCTCCTCGCCGTTCGAGCCATGCGGGCCGACGCCGGTGTCGGTGCCATACGCGATCGGGACGCCGGCATCGACCGCGCGCTTGACGCTCGCTCGGTGGTCAGCGGCGAGGGTGCGTCCCTTCTCGGCGGCGTAGGCCGGCATGCGGCCCGCCTCGGAGTGGCGTGTGACCCAGACCGGCGCCACCATCGTCGGCACGAGCGCGTGGTCGCCGCTCATGAAGAGGTCCAGCGCCTCGTCGTCGATCCAGATGCCGTGCTCGATCGTGCTCACGCCGCCGCGCAGCGCGTTCTTGATGCCCGCGGCCGCCTGGGCGTGGGCCATCACCTTGCGGCCCTGCGCCGCCGCCTCCTGGACCGCCGCCTGGATCTCCTCCAGCGTGAACGTGGCGTGGTGAGGCGCGTCGCCGGGCGAGAGCACGCCGCCCGAGGTGCAGAGCTTGATCCAGTCGGCGCCGGAGCGGATGATCTCGCGCACGCGCTGGCGCATCGGTTCGACGCCGTCGACGACGCTCGCGGGCAGGTCGGGCGCCGGATTCCAGAGCAGGTCGACGCCGCACGGAAAGCGCTGGTCCGCGTGGCCGCCCGTCTGGCTCAGGATCTGGATCGCGAGCAGCAGGCGAGGGCCCGGGAAGTAGCCGCGATCGACGGCGAGCCGGACCGCGGCGGGCGTGCCGCCGGCGTCGCGGACGGTGGTGAACCCGGCCTCGACGGTCCGCCGGCAGGACACGACCGCGTTGAGGAGCGTGCGGCTGGGCGGCGACGCGAGCATCTCGCCGAGCACGATGCCGTCGCCCGCGAAGCACAGGTGGACGTGGCAGTCGATCATGCCGGGGAGCACGGTCAGGCCCTCGGCGTCGACCCTCGCGGCGCCGGCAGGGACGTGCACCTGGTCGCGTCTGCCGGCCGCGACGACACGGCCGCCGTCCACCAGGACGGCCGCCGGACGGGTCGTCTCGGCGGTGTCGGGATCGTAGAGCGCGTCAGCGAAAACTGCGGTCGGCATGGCAATGCCCCTATTCTGGACGGGTCGTACCGGAAGTCCGCAGCCCTTGGGGGGTAGTTCAGATGCTGCTGTTCTTGCTCGCGCTCGTCGTGGCCGCTCTCGGGATCGGCGCGTACGCGCACTACAACACGGGTGCCCACGACATCACGCTGCGCACGTACCACTTCGCCGGCGTGCCGGACTGGACGCCTGCGGCGGTCGCAGCCGGGGCCGTCCTGTTCCTCTTCTTCATCCAGGCGATCTACGCCGGCATCCGAATCCGGATGCTGCGCAGTGCGAGCCGCCGGACCACGATCAGTCCGAGCCGCTCGGCGCCGTCGACGAGCCGCTAGCCGCCAGGTCGGGAGGCGCGTTGCAGTAGGCTCGCAGTCAGCCGTGACCGTCAGCAGCGCTTCCCGCCACCGGCGCCTCGGTCTGCCCGACACCGTGCGGGCATGCCTCTTCGACCTGGACGGGGTGCTGACCCAGACCGCGAAGGTGCACGACGCGGCGTGGACGCAGATGTTCGACGAGTTCCTCCGGCAGCACGCCGCCTCGACCGGTGAGCCGTTCGTGCCGTTCGACCCGGTCCGGGACTACGAGGAGTTCGTCGACGGCAGGCCGCGCTACGAGGGGGTGCGGGCGTTCCTGGCGTCACGTCACGTGGAGCTGCCGGAGGGCGACGCCGGCGACCCGCCGGCCGCGCAGACGGTCCACGGCCTGGGCAACCGCAAGAACGAGCTGATGCTCCGGCTGCTCCACGACCGGGGCGTGGAGCCGTACGAGGGCTCGGTCCGCTACGTACACGCCGTCCGCGAGGCGGGGCTGCGCACGGCGGTGGTCTCGTCCAGCGCCAACTGCCGGGACGTGCTCCGGGCGGCCGGGATCGAGGACCTGTTCGAGGCACGCATCGACGGCGTGGTGGCGGAGCGCGAGCACTTTCGCGGCAAGCCGGAACCGGACACGTTCCTGGCCGGCGCCCGCGCGCTGGGCCTCGGGCCCGACGAGAGCGCGGTGTTCGAGGACGCCCTGGCGGGCGTGGCGGCGGGCCGCGCCGGCCACTTCGCGTACGTGGTCGGCGTCGACCGGGTCGGCCAGGCGGATGCGCTCCGCGAGCACGGCGCCGACGTGGTCGTGCGCGACCTCGCAGAACTGCTGTGATCGCGCATCGCGCCTTTCCCGTCGAGCCGTGGGGCGTCCGCGAGCAGCACCTGGATCTCGACATGCTGGCGCAGACCGAGTCGATCCTGGCGCTCTCCAACGGCCACATCGGCCTGCGCGCGAACCTGGACGAGGGCGAGCCCCACTCGATCCCCGGCACGTACCTGAACGCGTTCTACGAGCTGCGGCCGCTGCCGTACGCGGAGGCCGGGTACGGCTACCCCGAGTCGGGCCAGACCGTCGTCAACGTGACGAACGGGAAGGTCATCCGCCTGCTGGTCGACGACGAGCCGTTCGACGTCCGCTACGGGAAGGTCCTGGTCCACGAGCGGTTCCTCGACCTCCGCGCGGGCGTGCTGCGGCGCCACACCGAGTGGATGTCGCCGGCCGGCCGGGCCGTCCGCGTGACCTCGACTCGGCTGGTCTCCTTCGCCCAGCGGTCGGTAGCCGCGATCTTCTACGAGGTCGAGCCGCTGAACGGCCCCTGCCGGGTGGCGGTCCAGTCGGAGCTGGTCGCCAACGAGCCCTCGCACACCGTGGAGCAGGACCCGAGGGCCGCTGCCGCGCTGGAGTCGCCCCTGCGCGGCGAGCACGTGGAGCGACAGGACGGCAAAGTGGTGCTGGTGCACGCCACGCGGCACAGCGGGCTGCGGATGGCCGCCGGCATGAGCCACGTCATCGACGGCCCGGCCGACACGGACGTGACCACCGAGGGCAGCGACGACCTGGGACGGGTCACCGCGGCCGTCCAGCTCGAGCCGGGTGAGCGGCTGCGCGTCGTGAAGTTCCTGGCGTACGCGTGGTCGAGCCAGCGCTCCCTCCAATCGCTCCGCGACCAGGTCGACGGCGCGCTCGCGCAGGCGAAGCACAGCGGCTGGGAGGGCCTGCTCACCGCCCAGCGGGAGTACCTCGACGACTTCTGGCGGCGCGCCGACGTCGAGGTCGACGGGGACGAGGAGCTCCAGCAGGGGGTGCGGTTCGCCCTGTTCCACGTGCTCCAGGCCGGCGCCCGCGCCGAGCAGCGCGCGATCGCGGCGAAGGGACTGACCGGTCCCGGCTACGACGGCCACTGCTTCTGGGACACCGAGACGTTCGTCCTCCAGGCGCTGACGTACACGGCGCCCACGGCGGCGCGCGACGCGCTGATCTGGCGTCACGCGACGCTGCCGCTGGCCCGCGAGCGCGCGCAGTTGCTGGGCCTGGCCGGCGCCACGTTCCCCTGGCGGACGATCCGGGGCCAGGAGTGCTCGGGGTACTGGCCGGCCGGCACGGCCGCGTTCCACATCAACGCGGATATCGCCGACGCGGTGGTGCGGTACCTGTGCGCCACGGGCGACAGCGACTTCGAGCGGGAGCACGGCCTCGAGCTGCTGGTGGAGACGGCCCGCCTCTGGCGCTCGCTGGGCCACCACGGCCCGGACGGCGTGTTCCGGATCGACGGCGTGACCGGGCCCGACGAGTACAGCGCGCTCGCCGACAACAACGTGTACACGAACCTGATGGCGCAGCGGAACCTGCGCGCGGCCGCCGAGGCCGTCGAGCGGCACCCGGAGCGGGCGGCCGATCTGAGCGTTGACGCCGAGGAGGCCGCTTCCTGGCGGGACGCCGCGGCAGCGGTGCTGCTGCCGTACGACGAGGCGCTGCAGGTGCACCCGCAGGCGCAGGGCTTCACCCGGCACCAGGTCTGGGACTTCGCGAACACGCCGCCGAACAAGTACCCGCTGCTGCTCCACTACCCGTACTTCGACATCTACCGCAAGCAGGTCGTGAAGCAGGCGGACCTGGTGATGGCGCTGTACCTGCGCGGCGAGACGTTCACGCCGGAGCAGAAGGCGCGCGACTTCGCGTACTACGAGCCGCTGACCGTCCGCGACTCGTCGCTGTCGTCGTGCATCCAGGCGATCGTCGCCGCCGAGGTCGGCCACCTGGAGCTCGCCTACGACTACTTCGGCGAGGCGGCGCTGATGGACCTGGCCGACCTCGAGCACAACGTGCGCGACGGCGTCCACATGGCCTCGCTGGCAGGCGCGTGGCTGGCGGCCGTGGCGGGCTTCGGGGGCATGCGCGACCGCGACGGCCGGCTCACGTTCGCGCCGCGGCTGCCCCAGGCCCTCGCGCGGCTCGCGTTCCGGGTGACGCACCGCGGCAGCCTGGTCAAGGGCGAGGTGCTCCACGGGCGGGCCGTCTACACGCTGCTGGAGGGGCCCCCGATCGACATCGAGCACCACGGCGAGGCGCTGCGGCTGGAGGTCGGCAAGCCGGTCGGCCGGCCGGTGCCGGCGCCGCCGGCGCTGGAGGCGCCGAAGCAGCCGCCGGGCCGGGAGCCGGCCCGGCGCGGCCGCTGATCGCCTTCTAGAGCGCGGCCAGGTAGATCGCCAGCAGGTCGTCCGCCGTGCGCTGGCCGGCCAGCTCCTCGGCCGCCGTGCGCAGCTCGGGCTCGCCGACGCCGTACGCCGCGATGTGCCGGGGCAGGTCCAGCGCCGCGATCAGGCCGGCCACGTCGTCGGCGGCCGCGAGCGCGCCGCCGCCGGACCCTGTCGCGCGGCTCAGCTCGGCCAGGCGGTCCTGGTGCCCGGCCGCCTGGAAGCGCATCACGTGCGGCATCAGCAGGCACGACGTCACCCCGTGGGGGATGCCATGGCGGGCGCCGATCTGCTTCCCCATCACGTGGCTGAGCCCGGCGGCCGTCGGCCCGGTCAGCGTGTAGGAGAACCACGCCGCGAGCTGGTTCTCGGTCCGGACGCCGGCGTCGTGGGGGCGCTCGCGGGCCTGCGGGAGCGTCCGGAACAGCCGGCGCACCGCCTCCAGCGCGAGCACGTCCGAGAAGGGGTGCTCGCCGGGGACGAGGAAGCTCTCCACCGCGTGGTCGAGCGCCCGGATGCCGGTGCTCAGCCACAGGGAGAGCGGCGTCGCGAGCGCGAGCTCGCCGTCGTAGATCACGGAGTCCGGGAGCATCCGCGGGTCGCGACGCCCGGCCTTGGCGCCCGCGGCGTCCGTGAACCCGGCGCCGGAGGCGAGCTCCGCGACGGACAGCGTGGTCGGGACGGCGACGTGAGGCAGCGAGCGCTCCCGGCCGCGCCGGTCGGCGACGTCGCGCGCCACGATCTTGGCCGCGTCGACGGGGCTGCCGCCGCCCAGGCTGACGACCAGGCCGGCGCCGGCCGCGTCCACGTCGGCGGTGGCGCGCTCGACCTGGGCCAGCGGCGCGTGCTGGCCGATGGTCACGGTCACCACCGGCTGGCAGCCGGCCAGGGCGGCGAGCACGGGGCCGGTCACGCGATCGTCGGCCGCGACCGACCGGGTGGTGACGAGCGCGACGGGCCCGCCGCCGAGACGGGCGACCTCGCCGCCGAGCTCGGCGACGGACCCGGCGCCCCAGCGGATGACGGGCGGGTTGGCATAGGTAAACACACTCATCCGAACGCCCTCGCCATTCTGCCGGAACCGCTCATGCGGACCACTGCGCGGAACCTGCCGCTTTCTCGAGGGCCTGCTCTACCACCACGCGCACCATCCGCTTGCGCCAGAAGTGGGTCAGGTCGGCGTTGTCCAGCGGCTTGGCCGGCTTGGCGGCCAGCTCCGCCGCCTCGGCCACGATCTCGGGCGTCAGCTCCCTGCCGGCCAGGAACGCGCCGGCGGCCGGGGCTTCGACCGGGTGGGAGCCCACCCCCGACAGGACGATGCGCGCCGACCGGACCGCGCGGCCGTCCAGGCGGAGCGCCACGGCCGCGCCCGCGATCGGGAAGTCGATCGAGCCGCGCCGGCGCAGCTTGACGTACGCCGTCCGGAGGCCGGCGGCGGGTGGCAGCCGCAGCGCCGTCACCACCTCGTGAGGCCGCTTGGTCAGGTAGTCGATGCCGTCGTCGCGGTAGAGCTCGACCACGGGCAGCTCGCGCTCGCCGTCCGGACCGGCCAGTACGACAGTGGCCCCCAGCGCGATCGCGACAGGTGCCGTATCCGAGGAGGAGACGGCCCAGCAGCGCGGGCTCCCCGGCGCCACCAGGCAGATGTCGCCGTCCTTCTTCATGCAGAAGCCGACGGAGCGCCGCCACTCGTACGTCATGTCGTAGTAGTTGCAGCGCGTGTCGACGCAGAGGTTGCCGCCGATCGTGCCCACGTTGCGCAGCGGCGGCGACGAGACCAGGCCGGCGGCCTGCACGTAGCCGGGCAGCGCGCCGGCCAGTCCCGGATGCGCCGCGGCCTCGCTCAGCGTCACCAGCGCGCCCAGCTCGAAGCCCGCCGCCGCGTCGCCGCGCACCTCCCGCAGCTCTCGCAGGTGGACCAGCCCGACCAGCGTGTCCGGCTCCATCTGCCGGCGCTTGAGCTTGGGGAAGAGGTCGGTCCCTCCGGCCACGAGCATCGCCCGCTCACCGAGCTCGGCCGCCGCCGCCGACGCCGCCCGCGCATCCGGCGGCCGCAGGTACCGCAGCCGCGGCAGCCTAAGCACCGCGAAAGCTCTCCTCCAGCTCGCGCCCGACGCGCATGTCGTGCGGATCCGGCGGCTCGACGTGGATCCGCTCGCCGAAGTCGAAGTCCGGGAACGCCTTCGGGCCGTGGCGCGGCGCCTCGCCGCGGGCGAGCGCGTCCAGCGCGCGCAGGACCTTCTCGGGCGTGACCGGTACCTCGTCGACCCAGACGCCCAGCGCGTCGTGGACGGCCGAGACCAGCGCCGGCAGGACGGGAAGCAGCGGCCCCTGGCCGGCCTCCTTGGCGCCGTACGGGCCCTCGGGGTCCACCGTCTCGACGATGAACGTCTCGATCTCGGGCGTGTCCAGGAACGTCGGCGACTTGTACTCGAGCATGCTCGGCCACTTGTGCCGGCCCTTCCGGTACGCCTGCTCCTCCATCAGCGCCTCGCCCAGCCCCATGTACACGCTGCCCTCGACCTGGCCGATCACCAGCAGGGGGTTGATCGCGCGGCCCACGTCGTGCGCGATCCACACCTTGCGGACGTCGACCAGTCCCGTGCGGGCGTCGGCGTCGAGGTCGACGACGCACGCGCTGTAGCTGTAGGCCGGGCTCGGGCCGACGCCGTTGCCCTTGAACGGACCGCCGATCCGCGGCGGCTTGTAGGAGCCGGACGTGGACAGCGCCCCGAACCGCGTGGTGCCGATGACGCACGCCTCCTCGAAGGTGAAGTCTCCGATACGTCCGTCCCGGACCTCGATCTCCGAGAGGTCGCCGTGGACGCCCATCCGCTCGGCCACCGCCTCGACCAGCAGGTCGCGCATGCGCCGGGCCGCCTGCAGCGCGGCGTTGCCGGCCATGAACGTGACGCGCGACGAGTAGCTGCCCAGGTCGACTGGGGTGGTGTCGGTGTCGGCGGTGACCAGGCGTACGTCCGACGGCCGCAGGCCCAGCTCCTCGGCGACCACGAAGGCCAGGACCGAGTCCGAGCCCTGGCCGATCTCCATCGCCCCGCAGTACGCGGTGACGCCCGTGCGGTCGACCTTGAGGTGCACCTCCGAGTGCGCCATGTCGTTCCAGTAGATGGCGGTGCCGGCGCCGGACATGTAGGACGAGATCGCGAAGCCCATGCCGCGTCCCGGCCGGCGCTCGCGGCGCAGGTAGCCCGAGGCGTCGAGCACCTTGCGCGTGCACTCGTCGAGGCCGCAGGAGGTGACGCGGAGCCAGTTCACGGCCCGCGTGAACGGCTGCACGAAGTTCCTGCGCTTCAGCTCGACCGGGTCCATCCCCAGGTCCTCGGCGATCTTGTCCAGCTGCAGCTCGATGCCGAACCGCCCCTGCGGCGTCCCGTGGCCGCGCTTCGGCCCGCAGGGCGCCTTGTTCGTGAACACGCGGACGCTCTCGAACCGGTACGCCGGGATCGCGTAGGTCGTGGTCTGCAGCGTGCCCGTGTAGAAGACGCTGGCGGGCCCGTACGACCCGTAGGCGCCGCCGTCGAGGGCGCTCCGGTAGTGCACCGCGGTGATCCGGCCGTCGCGCGTCACGCCGGTCCGGATCCACATGAGCACGGGATGGCGGCCGCGGTGCGCGTAGAAGACCTCCTCGCGGGTCAGGGTGCACTTGACCGGGCGGCCGGTGACCATGGCCAGCCTGGACACGATGATCTCGTGGGCGAACGGGTCGGTCTTGCCGCCGAAGCCGCCGCCGTGCGCCGCGCCGATGACACGGATGCGGTGCATCGGCAGCTCCAGCACCCTCGCCAGGGCCCGGTGGACGTAGTGGACGACCTGCGTCGACGACCAGAGCGTGACGCGGCCGTCCACGTACGTGGCGACCGCGCTGTGCTGCTCCATGGGCAGGTGCGTGCTGCCCTGGTAGAAGAACACGTCCTCGCGGATGTGATCCGCCCGGGCGAAGCCCGCCTCCAGGTCGCCGAAGTCGTACGCCAGCTGCCGGTGCACGTTGAACGGGCGGCGGGTGTACGCGCGGTCGTGGATCGGCTCGTCCACCGGCTCGCGCAGCGCCGCCTCGATCGACGTGACCGGCTCCAGGACCTCGTACTCGACGCGGATCGCGTCCAGGGCCGCGGCGGCCGTCTCCTCGTCGACGGCGGCGACGGCCGCGACGGGGTCGCCGACGTACCGGACCTTCTCGAACTCCAGCGCGCGCTCGTCCTGGGCGACGGGCATGATGCCGTAGCGGATCGGCAGGTCCTGCCCGGTCAGCACCGCCCTGACGCCGGGGACGCGCCGGGCCGCGCTGGCGTCCACGCTCGCGATGCGGGCGTGCGGGTGCGGGCTGCGCAGGATCCGGCAGTGCAGCATCCGCGGCAGGACGAGGTCGTCCGCGTAGACCGCCACGCCCGTCACCTTGGCGGCCGCGTCGACCCGGGGCAGCGGCCGGCCGACGACGTCGAGGCCGCTCACGAGGGCTCTCCTCCCCCGCTTGCCTGGGGAGGTGGTGGCGCGTCAGCGCCGGAGGCGGCCCTCAGGGCGGCCAGCTCGACGGCCTCGACGATCTTCGCGTAGCCCGTGCAGCGGCAGAGGTTGCCGGCCAGCGCCTCGCGGATCTCGTCGCGCCCGGGACGCGGCCGCTCGTCCAGCAGCGCCCTGGCCGCCAGCAGCATGCCCGGCGTGCAGTAGCCGCACTGCGCCGCTCCCAGCTCGGCGAACGCCTGCTGCAGCGGGTGCAGGTCCGCGGTGCTGCCGAGGCCCTCCACGGTGGTGATCCGCGCGCCGGCCACCTGGACGGGGAGCAGCAGGCAGCTCAGCTCGGGCCGTCCGTCGACCAGCACCGTGCAGGTTCCGCACTCGCCCAGCTCGCAGCCGTGCTTGGTGCCGGTCAGGCCGAGGCGCTCGCGGAGCACCTCGAGCAGCGTCTCGTGGACCGGGACCAGGATCTCGTGGACCTCGCCGTTGACCGTGAGGGTGAGGATCTCGCGCTGAACCGCCCTGTCGAGCTCGTGCAGCATGGAACTGCGTCCGAGCATAGGAGCCGGCTGCCGCCGGGTCAAACGCGTTCATCATGCTGAACGACCTCGAACGGATCGCCGGCCCGTCCGCGAGCCCCGTCGTTCATAATACTGAACGAATTGGTGCCGGCTGTCGATCGTTCCTTCCGCATCCTCGACCTGCTGAGCCGGAGCCCGACCCCGATGGGCACCTCGGAGGTGGCGCGGCGGCTCCGCCTGGCCAAGAGCACGGTCCACGGCCTGCTCCGCAGCCTGGAGGCGGTCGGGGCCGTGGAGGAGGTGCACCGGCGCTACCGCCTGGGCCCCGTGGTGGACCGCCTGGCCGCCACCGGCGACCTGCGGCGGCGCTGGCGGCCCGTCCTCCAGCGACTCGCCCGGGAGACGGGTGAGACCGCGTTCCTGGGCCAGGCCAGGGGCGGCCGGGTGGCGATCGTCGACGAGGTGCTCGGCCAGGGCGCTCCGGTGATCTCGGGGCCCGCCGGCAGCTACATCCCGGCCAGCGCGGGCGCGGTGGGCCGGGTCCTCGCCGGGGAGCGGGTCGCGCTCGACCACGGTGAGTACCTTGAGGGAGTGAACGCCGTCGCCGCCGCGGTGCCCGGCGGCCTCGTGTGGGTCGCGGGGTTCGCGGCGCGCCTGACCCGGGAACGTCTGACCGACGTGGCGGCGCTGCTGGAGCGGCTGTGCGTGTAGAGAAGCTGCGGGACCTGATCGCGCGGCTGCATGCGCGGCCCCGGCGGCGGCTGACACTGCTGGTCGGCGTGGACGGCCCGGTGGGAGCCGGCAAGACGGCCTTCACGCGGGCGCTGGTGGCGCTGGACCCGGGCCTGGACGTCATCCAGATGGACGACTTCGGGCTGCCGGCGGCCGACCGCGTGCCGCCCGGCGACCCGGAGGCGGTCGACCGCGTCGGCGCCGAGCTGGACTGGCGGCGCCTGCGCAGCAGCGTGCTGCTCCCACTCAGCCGCGACCAGCCCGCCCGCTACCAGCGCTACGACCCGGCCACCGACGCGATGGCCGAGTGGCGGATGGTGCCGGTGGGCGGCATCGCGATCGTGGAGGGCCGGTACGCCTGCATGAAGGCGCTGACCACCTTCTACGACTTCCGGATCTGGATGGACTCGCCCAGACCGTGGCTGCCGGTCGAGGAAGCGTATCTCGCCAGTCAGGACCCGGCCGCCGCGGCCCACCTGCGCGTCGACGGCTCGGGCGCGGTGGCCCACGACCCGGCCCGGGAGTACGTTCGGGTCCGGTAGCGGCTCGAGGTCCGGCCGGACCTCTGGCTGATCACCGAGGGCGCCGCAGGAGCACGATCGCGTCCAGGACGCGGTGCCAGTCCAGCTCGTCGAACCGGCCCGGCAGCGCCGCTGCGATCCCGGCCATGACGGCGAGCACCTGGCCGCGCACCCGCGAGGCGTCGGACCCCTCCTCCCGCGCCAGGCGCCGCACCTCGCGGCCGAACCGCGAGCCGGCCGTGAACTCGACCAGCGAGGCCGGCGCGGGGGGCGGCGCATCGTCCTCGCGCACCAGTTCCGCCAGCGGGACATCCAGCGCGTGGGCCAGGCCGTGCAGCGCGCCCAGCGTCGGGTTGCCCCGCCCGCTCTCCAGGTTGGCCACGTAGGGGACGGACAGGCCCGCATCGACGGCGACCGCGGCCAGCGTCCGCTCCTGCGCGAGGCGGCGGGCGCGCAGCCGGCGGCCGAGCTCCAGGCGCAGCTCCTCCTCGGTCAAGCTATCTCAAGGAGATAAGTCGGCACGATGATTATTCTCTCAGAATAGACCCCATGCTGGCGTTGCTCGGCCACCGCGACTTCCGCCTCCTCTGGTCGGGCCAGCTCCTCTCCGGGCTCGGCTCGTGGCTGCTCTTCGTGGCGGTGCCCTACCGGGTGTTCCAGATGACCCGCTCGCCCGCCGCCACCGGGCTCGCGTTCGTCGTCGCCGGCCCGGCCACGCTGCTCGGCCCGCTGGCCGGCGCCCTGGTCGACCGCTGGGACCGGCGCCGCACGATGCTGGCGGCGGACCTCGGACGGGCCGCGGCCGTCCTGCCCCTCCTGCTCGTCGACCGCGCCGACCAGCTCTGGATCGTGTACGCGGCGCTCGTGGCGGAGAGCCTGCTCGGGCAGCTGTTCGACCCCGCCGCACAGGCGCTCGTCCCGGCCCTGGTGGGGCGCGGCCCGGAACTCGCCTCCGCGAACGCGCTCCTCTCGGTCGACGCGGCGGTGAGCCGTCTGCTCGGCGCGTCGTTCGGCGGCGTCGCGTTCGCGGCCTGGGGCCTGGGCGCGCTCGTGTGGGTGGACGCCGGCACCTACCTGGCCTCCGCGGCCTCGCTCGCCCTGCTCCGATGGCGTCCCGTCCGCGAGGACGGGGGCCCGGCCCAACCCGCGGCGACCGACCTCCTCGGCGGACTCCGCCACCTGGCTCGGAGCCGTCCGCTCCGCGGGCTCCTCGCGGTCACACTGGCGTTCGTCGCCGCGAACGGCGCCTACACCGCGCTCCTCGTGCCTGACGTCCAGCTCCGGCTGCACGCTCGCGCGGGCGCCCTCGGGCTGCTGCTCGCGGCGACGGGCGCCGGCTTCCTGGTCGGGGCTCCCGCCGGGCGGGCGCTGCAGCGCCGGATCGGCGCGCGGGCGACCATGAGCCTCTCGCTGCTGGGCACCGGCGCCGCGTTCCTGGTGTGGTTCGGCACCGACCGGCTCGAGGTGGCCGTCGCCGCCGCGGTGGCGGCCGGGGCGGCCGCCGTCGCCTTCCTGGTCGGCCGGCGCACGCAGGTCCAGCTGCAGACGCCCGACCGGCTGCTGGGGCGGGTTTCCGCGGCGTTCCTCGCGGCGGAGGCGGCGGCCTCCCTCGCCGGCACCGCGATCGGAGGCGCCGCCGTGGCGCTCGCCGGCGTCGGGCCGACGGACACCGGCGCCGGCGCCGTGCTGCTCGCGTCCGGCCTGCTGGTCGCGGTGCTCGTGCCGCGCGGGTAGGGCCGGCTAGACGGGCCCGGCCGCCCGCTCCTCGCACCGGCGCAGCGCGGCCTCCAGCAGCGGATGGGCCACCGGGTCGTCGGCCAGCGGCAGGCCGGGCACCAGGAGCTCGCGGCGGGTCCGCCACGCGTACCGGGCGCAGAACGCCGGGTCGTACTGGAGGAGCGAGTCGTTCAGGTTGGCCAGCCGGTCGCAGGCCTTCAGCAGCGTCGCGTCGCGGTCCGTCCACAGCTGCGCGAAGCGGTCCCGCCGGTCGCCGCGGCCGTCGGGCGGGTACGGGTCCGTGAGCAGCCGCACGAGGCGCGCGGTCCGCGCCGGGAACGCGTCCAGATCCGTGGCGTCAGTGTCCTCCAGCACGTCGTGCAGCAGGGCCGCCGCGAGCACCTCGCCGTCGCGGACGCCGAACTCCTCGTGCGCGAGCCACGCGACCGCCACCGGGTGCTCGATGTACGGCGGCCCGTGGCGGCGCCGCTGGCCCCGGTGCGCGGTCCGCGCGAACACGTAGGCGCGGCGCACCAGGTCCGCGCCGGCGGGCGACAGCCGGTCCGCGAGCTCGTCGATCCGCTGCTGTGTGTCCAACCGGGTAACTATGATCTCCAGGTTGTGCTCCGCTGGTTGACCGCGGGCGAGTCGCACGGACCCCAGCTGACGGTCGTGATCGAGGGCCTGCCGGCCGGGCTCGAGGTGACGGCCGAGGACCTGCGCCGCGATCTGCGCCGTCGCCAGGGCGGCCACGGGCGCGGCGGCCGGCAGCAGATCGAGGTGGACGAGGGCCGCATCGTCGGCGGCGTCCGGGGCGGCCGCACGCTGGGCAGCCCGGTCGCGCTGGTCCTGGAGAATCGCGACCACGCCAACTGGACCGAGCAGATGACGCCCGCCCCCGAGGGCTTCGCGCCGAAGCAGGTGACCCGCCTGCGGCCCGGCCACGCCGACCTGGCCGGCGTCCTCAAGTACGGCCACGACGACGTGCGAAACGTGCTGGAGCGCTCGAGCGCGCGCGAAACGGCCGCCCGTGTCGCCGCCGGCGCGCTGGCCCGCAAGCTGCTGGGCCGGTTCGGCGTGCGCGTGTTCAGCTTCGTCCAGTCGATCGGGCCCGTCGACGTGGGCTACGACGCGATCGACCCCGAGCGCGTGACCGACGACGAGATCGAGGCCTCGCCCGTGCGCTGCCCGGTCGCCGAGGCGAGTGACCGGATGGTCGCCGAGATCGACGCCGCCGGCGCCCGCGGCGACACGCTGGGCGGCACGTTCCGTGTGATCGCGACGGGCCTCGTCCCCGGCCTCGGGAGCTACGTGCACTGGGACCGCAAGCTGGACGCCCGCCTGGCGGCGGCGATCCTGAGCATCAACGCGGTCAAGGGCGTCGAGTTCGGCGCCGGCTTCGAGGGCTCGTCGCGGCCGGGCTCCGCGTTCCACGACGAGATCGACTTCAGCGAGGGCCGCTTCCGCCACCTGAGCAACCGGGCCGGCGGCCTGACCGGCGGGGTCACCAACGGCGAGCCGCTCGACCTGCGCGCGGCCCTGAAGCCGATCTCGACGATGAAGAAGCCGATGCGGTCCGTGGACCTGGCGACCCGTGAGCGGGTGGAGGCGCACTACGAGCGCAGCGACGTCTGCGTGGCGCCCGCGGCCGGAGTGGTCGGCGAGGCGATGGTCGCGCTGACGCTGGCCGACGCCTACCTGGAGAAGTTCGGTGGCGACTCGGTCCCGGAGATCGAGCGCAACGTTCGGGGGTACCTGGCGTCGATCGGCTGATCAGAGCCCTGCTCCTGCCGGCCCTGGTGCTGGTCGCGTCGGCCTGCGGCGGCGGCGCCTCGGCGGCGCAGCCCGACCCGGGCGTCCAGCAGTCGGGCACGCAGCCCTGCCGGGCGGCGGACCTGCACGGGCTGTTCCGCGGCTTCCGGGCCGCCGGCGGCTCGCTGACCGCCGCGGTGGTGCTGACCGACGCCGGCTCCACCCCCTGCCAGCTGTCCGGCACCCCGCCCAGCGTCACGCTGCTGGACCAGGGCGGCGGCTCGGTCGCGGCGAAGAGCCACGCCGTCGCCGTGCCCGAGGACGCTGGCGCCGTCGTGCTGAAACCGGGCGCCACCATGCCCGGGTTCGGCGCCGCCCCGCCCCCGGGCACCGCCTGGTTCGTGGTGACCTGGAGCAACTGGTGCTCGGACACCCTGCCCGCGGTGAGCTCGCTCCTGGTCGTCCTGCCGGGCGGGGGCTCGGTCGTGGCGCAGCCGGACGCCACCGCGCCGAGCTGGGCGGCCGGACCGAGCGCGCCGAAGTGCGACGACGCCCGGGCGGGGTCGACCCTGACCATCGGGCGGTTCCAGGCGCCGGGCACGCAGACGCCCGTGAGCTGAGCGGGCGGTGGTGAGCAAGCTGCGGTGAGATCGGACCCGGGGTGTACGGTCAAGCTATGGACGACACCGGAGTTGCCGTAGACATGCGCTTCGCGCTGTGTGTGAGTCCGTCTTCCCGAGATCGCCGGGCCGTAGCTGCAGACCCGGAGGGATGCGCCGAAGGCGCCACGAACGTCCAGGACGGAGGGGGGGATCCGGAAGGGGGGGCCCGCCCCACCTTGCTCAGGTGAGCAAGGTGATGTCCATGGCCGAGGCCGTGGAGCGGCTGGTGCCGGACGGGTCGGTCGTGGCGATGGGCACGGCGCTGGAGCCCGCCATCCCCTTCGCCGCCGGCCACGAGCTGATCCGCCAGGGCCGGCGCGACCTCACGCTGGTCGGCCCCATCTCGGATTCGCTCTTCGACCAGCTGGTCGGCGCCGGCTGCGTGGCCCGGGTCTGCGCCGCCTGGGTGGGCAACGTGTCGGAGGGCCTCGGCCACTGCTACCGCCGGGCCGCGGAGCGGGGAGAGCCGCGCCCGATCGAGGTCCGCGACCACTCCAACTTCTCGATCTCGCTGGCGCTCTGGGCGGCCGCCTGGGGCTCGCCCTACCTGCCCACGCGCACGCTGCTGGGCAGCGACATCGTGACGACGAACCCGGACCTGGTGCTCGCCGACGGCGCCGTGCTGGTCCGTCCCGTGGCGCCGGACGTGACGATCCTGCACGTCCAGCGCGCCGACGCCGACGGCCACGCGCACCTCTGGGGCCCGCTCGGCATCAGCGAGGAGGCCGGCCTGGCCGCGCGCCGGGTGATCGTCTGCTGCGAGGAGCTGGTCGACGCCGCCGTCGTCCTCTCCGACCCCAACCGCGTGCTGCTGCCCGAGACGAAGGTCGCCGCCGTCGTCCACGAGCCGGGCGGCTCGCACCCGTCGCCCCTCCAGGGCCACTGGCGCCGCGACCACGGGTTCTACCGCGACTACGCGGCCCGATCGCGGACGCCGGACGGCTTCCAGGCGTGGCTCGACGAGTGGGTGCGGTCGGTGCCGGACCGGAGGGCATACCTCGCCCGGCTGGACCTCGAGCCGCTGCGCGTGCGCCGCCGGCTGCCGTCGGTCCCCGCCGACTACGGCGATGAGTGACGGCAGGCACACCGCCCAGGAGCTCATGGTTGCCGTCGCCGCGCGGGAGATTCGCGACGGCGACCTGGTCTTCGTCGGCATGCGCCTGCCGATCCTGGCCTACGGCGTGGCCAGGAGCACGCACGCCCCCCGCGCGCGGGCGCTGTACGAGCTGGGCCTGCTGCGCGACCGGCCGCCGGCGGGCTTCCTGGGCACGATGGGCGACCCGCCCAACGTGGCGGGCGCGCTGTGGGCCACCCGGATGTCGAACGTCATGGCGCTCATGGCGCAGGGCGAGGTCGACCTGGGGTTCATCGGCGGGGCCGAGGTCGACCGCTTCGGCAACCTGAACACGAGCTACGTCGGCGATCCCGCCCGCCCGGCGACGCGGCTGCCGGGCAGCGGCGGCGGGGCGGACATCGCGATCCTGGCGCGGCGCTGGGTCACCCTGATGGCGCACGAGCCGAGGCGCCTGGTGGAGCGCGTCTCGTACGTGACGTCGCCCGGCCACGGCGAGGGTGAGGGCTGGAGAGAGCGGCACGGCCTGCTCGGCGGGGGCCCGACGGCGATCGTCACGACGCTGGCGGTGCTCCGGTTCCCGGCGGGGGGCGGCGAGGCATACCTCGCCTCGGTGCATCCCGGCCACACGGTCGAGGAGGTGCGGGCGCGGACGGGCTGGGACCTCCGGATCGCCGGCGGCGTGAGCGAGACGCCGCCGCCGACCCCGGAGGAGCTGTCCCACATCCGCCGGCTGGACCCCGAAGGGTTCTGGACGCGCCGCGGGTGACGGTCCTCCGGCCCGTCACGGCGGAGGAGCTGCCCCGCTACGTGGCCGCGGTGAGCGCCGCGTTCCGGAGCGCGCCCACGCCGCCCGACGTGCTGGAGGCGCGGGCCGCGGCCATCGGCACGAGCCGCAACCTGGGCGCCTTCGACGGGGACGAGCTCGTGGGCACCGCCGGGGTGGAGCCGGTGCCGCTGAGCGTGCCGGGCGGTTCCGTCCCAGCGGCCGCGATCGGCGGGGTGACCGTGCGGCCCACGCACCGCCGCCGCGGGATCATGCACGGGATGATGCGCCGGCTCGTGGACGAGGCGCACGAGCTCGGCGAGCCGGTCGCCATCCTGTTCGCGTCAGAGGGCGCGATCTACGGCCGGTACGGGTTCGGCGTCGCGACGTACGAGGCCGAGGTGCGGATCGCGCGGCACCGGAGCGCGTTCCGGGCGCCGGTCGCCGCGACCGGCCTCCGGCTGGTGCCGTGGGCGGACGCGGTGGGCCCGATGCGCGAGATCGCCGAGCGCGTGTGCGCGGCGGTGCCCGGCGCGGTCCGCCGCGTCGACGCGTGGTGGCGGCACCAAATCTCCGGGCCGCCGCCGCACGGCGCTCCATGGGAGGCGGTGCTCCGGCCGGAGGGCGATGGGTTCGTCGCGTACGAGCGCAGGCTCGACTTCACGCTCCCGACGCTGGAGGGCGGGTCGCTCCAGGTGAACTGGCTCTTCGCGGAGACGCCGGAGGCGTACGCCGCGCTCTGGCGCTACTGCCTGGACGTCGACCTGATGGACGAGGTGCGCGCGCAGTGGCGGCCGGTGGACGACCCGGTGCGCCACCTGCTGGCCGACCCGCGCGCGCTGGAGACGACCGTGTGGGACGGGCTCTGGCTCCGGCTCGTCGACGTGGAGGCGGGGCTGGCCGCGCGCGCCTACGCGCCCGGCGCCCCGGTGCTGCTGCGCGTCCTGGACGACCTCTGCCCATGGAACACGGGCGTGTACGAGGTGGGGGCCGGCGGCTGCCGGCGAACGGCGGGCGAGCCCGACCTGGTGCTCGCGGCCGACGCCCTGGGGGCGTGCTACCTGGGCGGCAATCGCTTCACGACGCTTGCGCGGGCCGGACGGGTCGAGGAGCGCGCGCCCGGGGCTGTGGCGCGGGCGGACGCGCTCTTCGCGGCCGCGCCCGAACCGTGGTGCCCGCTGCACTTCTGACGATTCGTTGACGGGCGCCTGACCACGGCGGTTGGGCCGGTGCCGATCCTGGGGGATGTCCAAGTCACTCCAAGGAGGCACCGACCACGATGAATCTACGCCATCTCGTTCTCGCCGTCCTTCCCGCCGCGCTCGTGGCCTGCGGCGGCGGCCCCACCCTGGAGATCCAGCCGGCGGCCGCCAGGACGTCGGCGCCGTCGCCCCAGCCGGCCGCGAGCCGGTGCGACTCCACCCCCTGGACCGGCGCCATCAGCCCCGAGGGCCGGCCCGACGCCCTGGACGCGGGCGACGCCGGCGCCGTGTACGTCTGGCACGACGGCGACGGCTGGCACATCCGGACCACCGACCGGCGCCCGGTCGACCACCACTACACCGGCACGGTGCGGCTGCTTCCGGCCGGGGAGAGCTTCGTGGACCTGCGACCGGTCCGCGACGAGAAGGACGACCGCGTCTTCGTGGACGGCGACAACGTGCTGCACTACGACTTCCACACCTTCGCGTCGATCGACGGAGCCGACTTCCACGTGACGTGCGTGGATCACGGCCGCGGCGCCCGCGAGCGGCTGGCCTTTCACACGGAGTTCGACGGCCACCCGGTCTCCGACCGGGTGCGGATAGGCGACAGCAAGCGGTCGCCGAAGTCGGCCGAATTCGCGTTCGTGCGGGCGGTCTAGCGACCCTTGAAGGTGGGCTTGCGCTTGTCGCCGAAGGCGGCGATGCCTTCCTGGGCGTCCTCGGAGGCGAAGACCCGCGCGATCGCCTCGCGCTCGATGGCGAGGCCCAGGTCGAGCGGAGCGCCGTAGCCCAGCGTTGTGGCCACCTTGGCCCGGCCGATCGCCTCGGTCGGGCCCTCGGCCAGCTTCGCGCAGTACGCGACGGCGGCGGCACGGCAGGCGACGGCGTCGTCGAAGAGCTGGTCCACGATGCCCAGCTCGTGCGCCTCCTCGGGCGACACCGCGCGGCCGGTGGCGATCAGGTCGAGGCCCTTCGCCAGGCCGACGAGCCGCGGCAGCCGCTGGGTGCCGCCGGAGCCCGGGAACAGGCCGAGCGTGACCTCCGGCAGGCCGATCCGGTAGCCGCCCCGGGCCGCGTAGCGGAGGTCGCAGGCCAGGGCCAGCTCCAGGCCGCCGCCCAGGGCGTGGCCGGCGATCGCCGCCACGAACAGCATCGGCGTGTGCTCGAACTTGCGGAACACCTCGTGGGCCAGCAGCGCGGTCATCGCGCGCTGGTTCGGCGACCCGGCCCGGAAGGCGACCACGTCGGCGCCGGCCGAGAAGAACCGATCGGAGGCGCTGGCCACGACCACCGCCCGTACCCCGTCGTCGTACCGTGCCTCGTCGACGGCGGCGCCGAGCTCCCTGAGGAAGTCGTAGTCGTAGCTGTTGGCGGGGGGCCGGTCCAGCACGACGACCCCGACGGCGTCCTCTCGTTCGAGTCGTATGGCCATGGCGAAGTAATGTACTTCGGAGCAGACCACGAATCCATGCTCCGGAAGGGGGTGCGCAGTTGGCGACCATGATCATCGAGGGCGAGCGCGTCGGCGCGGCGTCCGGCCAGACGTACCAGGTCACGAACCCGGCTACCGGCGAGGTGGTCGACGAGGTCCCGAGCGGAGGCGCCGAGGACGTCGACCGCGCCGCCCGGGCGGCCGCGAAGGCGCAGCGGGCCTGGGCCGCTCTGCCGCTCAACAGGCGTGCGCACGTCCTGCACCAGGCGGCCGCCCACATGCTGACGAAGGTCGAGGAGATCGCCCCGGTCCTCACGGCCGAGCAGGGCAAGACCATCCTGGAGTCGCGGATCGAGGCGCAGCGCTTCGGCGAGAACATCCACTGGTTCGCCGACCTGGTGGACAAGATCCATGGTGAGTACGTCTCGCTGCCCGACACCGCGACCTACGGGCTGGTGCTGCGCCGCCCGATCGGGGTGACGGGCGCGATCGTGCCGTGGAACTTCCCGCTGACGCTGGCGGCCAACAAGGTCGCGCCGGCGATCGCGGCCGGCAACACGGTTGTGCTGAAGCCGTCCTCGACGACGCCGCTCTCGACGCTGCGCTGCATCGAGGCGCTGATCGAGGGCGGGCTGCCGGAGGGCGTCGTGAACGTGGTGCTGGGCCAGGGCACGGGCGAGGCCATCGTCACGCACCCGCTGATCCGCAAGGTGGCGCTGACCGGCTCGACGCCGACCGGCAAGAAGGTCATGGCGGCGGCGGCGCCGTTCCTCAAGAAGGTGGTGCTGGAGCTCGGCGGCTCGGACCCCTGCATCGTGCTGGACGACGCGGACCTGGACGAGGCCGCCAAGGCGATCTCGACCGGCCGGTTCTTCAACTGCGGCCAGGCCTGCCTGGCGATCAAGCGGCTCTACGTCCAGGAGGGCGTCTACGACGCGCTCCTGGAGAAGCTGGTGGCGCGGGCGAAGCGGCTGAAGCCGGGCAACGGCATGGACCGCGACAGCCGGATGGGACCGATGCACACGGCGACCCAGCGTGCCGAGGTCGAGGCCCAGGTGCAGGACGCGCTGGACAGAGGCGCCAGCGTGGTGTTCGGCGGGGGCCGGCCCGAGGGTGACGGATACGCGAACGGCCACTTCATCAACCCGACGATCCTCGCCGGCGTGCCCGACGACGCGCGGATGTGGACCGAAGAGGTGTTCGGCCCGGCGCTGCCCGTGCGGAGGATCAGCGACCTGGACGAGGGCCTTGAGCTGGCCAACCGCTCGGTCTTCGGCCTGGGCTCTTCGATCTGGACCTCGAACATGAAGGCCGCGCACCGGGCGGTGCAGGAGCTGGAGGCCGGCTACACGTGGGTCAACGCGCTCCAGATCGCCCACGACGAGCTCCCGTTCGGCGGCACGAAGGAGTCGGGCTTCGGCAAGGAGCACGGCCTGGAGGCGTTCTACCAGTACACCGAGCAGAAGTCGGTGGTGTACGGCCTCGTCTGATCCCGACATTCCGCAGGCGCGTCCGTCCGCATGTGCGGTTCCGGGGTCCGCTGGATGTGCGGGTGCGGACCAGCGTGCGGTTTCGAATCAGTCTCGGCCGGCGCCTCGGGGGGACCCGTTCCTTCGGGTGCCCCCCGAGGTTGGGGAGCTCGACGGCCTCCTCTCAGGTAGGCCTCACTGGGTGGGGGGAGAGAGCTCGTTTCCGGCGTTGCCGCGCATGGGGGGGAGAGGCGCGGCGGGAACCTAGGCGGACCTCCGGTTGAGGCGGTCCCAGCGGCCCTGGCAGTCCACGCAGCGCGTCGCTTCCGGGCGGAAGCGGAGCCGCTCGGTCGGGATGCGGTTGCCGCAGTCCTCGCACTCGCCGTACTTGCCTTCGGCGAGGCGGCTGAGCGCGCGCTCGACCTGCTCGCGATTCTCAGAGAGCAGCTGGACCAGCCGGTCGTTGACCTCACGGTCACTCATGACCTGGGCGAAATCCGTGTCCTCGTAGTCGCGGGTCAGCACGCCGCCCATGGTCTCGGCGATCGACTTGTTGAGTCCAGCCTCCTCCTGGAACTGGCTCGCCAACCTCACCAGGGCGGCTCGGTTGGCCTCGAGCCTGACGATTCTTTCTTGGTCCTTTTCCGTCATCGAGGGCAACACCTCCTGTCGTGATGACAAGCGGGGGGACCCAAGACTATCACATTTCAGGCTCATGTCCAGGCGATCTTTCGGGACCCACCAATCGCCACTCGCGGGCGCGTGGAACGCCCACATTCGGGGCCACATTCCATGTGACAAAGTGGCTTGCCAAGCGGCCCGAAGCCTGGAAATAGAGAGCCCGCGGTCCATCTCCCGCGGGCTTCTCGTGGCCTTCGAAACGACCCGTTCAGGGCCTCCGGAACATGGTCTGCATGCGGATCGCCAGGCCCATGTCCCCCTTGATCTTGAGCTTGCCGCTCATGAACGCGGCGGTGGGGTCGAGGCCCCCGGTGAAGATCTTCACGAAGTCGCCGGAATCGGCGATCAGCGTCAGGTTGGGGCTCTCGACCTCGCCCTGCCCGGAGGTCGCCTTCCCGTCCGCGATCTTGATGAACCGCTTGCCTGCGTCGGCTCCCGTCAGGTCGAACTGGATCGTCGCGCTGGTGTTGCCGGCTTTCTCCGGCAGGAAGTAGGTCGGCATCTCGTTGACGACTACGTCTGGGGAGATATCGGCGGCGGGAGTCTGGTCGGTCATGAGATCCTCCAATAGTGACGCCATGCGGCATCGACGAAACCCCATCTTATACACCTGAATGACGGCATCCGAGCCCCGCGCGGCACACCCGAATTCCGACCTGACGCGGGTCACACCGGACGTCTTCGAGCTGCGGCTGCCGATCCCCTGGGAGGACACCCACGTCAACTGCTTCTTGCTGCCCGACGGGGAGCACGTGGACATGATCGACTGCGGCATGAGCTCGCAGGAGTCGTTCGGGCTGATCGCGGCGGCGCTCCGCGACGTGGCCGGCCCCCGGGCCCGCCTGCGCCGGCTGCTCGTGACCCACATCCACCCCGACCACTACGGCGGCGCGGGCGAGATGACGCAGCGGTACGGCGCGGACCTGTACCTCCACCGGCTCGAGGTGCCGATGGTGCACCCCCGCTACCTGGAGATCGAGCAATTGGTCGAGGAGGTGGGCCGGTACCTCCAGGTCCACGGGGTGCCGGACGCCGAGGCCGACTTCCTCAAGAACTCCTCGCGCGGCTTCCGCCAGTTCGTCAAGCCGGCGCTCCCGGTCCTGCAGCTGGACGGCACCGAGATCATCGAGCTGGGGCGCCGCCGCCTGCGCGTGGAGTGGACGCCCGGCCACTCGCCCGGCCACGTCTGCCTGTTCGACGTGGAGTCCCGCGTGCTGTTCGCCGGCGACCAGCTGCTGCCCAACGCGAGCCCCAACATCGGGCTGCACCCGCAGAGCACGCCCGACGCGCTGGACGACTACCTGGCCGGCCTGAAGAGGATCGTGGCGCTCGCGCCGTCACTGGTGCTGCCGGCCCACGGCCGGCCGTTTCGCGGTGCGGCCGAGCGGGCGGACGAGCTGGCTGTCCACCACCGGCGGCGGAAGGACCAGATGGTCGGCGTCATCGGCGACGGCGAGCTGAACGCGTGGCAGGTGGCGACCGCGATCTGGGGCGTGCGCGAAAACCTGCACGAGATGCGCATGGCGCTCCAGGAGGGCCTCGCGCACCTGCAGTCGCTGAGCCGCGAAGGCCGGCTGGAGAAGCTCGCAACGCCGCACGCGGTCACGTGGCGCCGCGCGGCCGGTTGAACGCGGTTCAGGCCGTCACTTCGGATTCGCCGTCACGCGCCGGGTCGCGGGTCAGTCCTGGCACGGATCGACGACGCGGACGGGCGTCGCCGGAACGTCCGGGTCAGGGGGCCGCGATCGAGCTCAGGCGCTTCAGGCCCAGCGGGAACAGCTCCGCCGGGTAGCAGCCGACGCCGACCGTGCCCGGCCCCGCGTGCGCGCCCACGACCGGACCCAGCGGGGCCACGATCAGCGACTCCGCGTGGGGCTCCAGCGCCCGCGCGATCCGCTCCGCCGCCTCCGCGGCCGTCGCGTGGCCGACGAGCGCGCACACGGGCCCCTCGACCTCGCTCGCCAGCTCGATGACCCGCGTGAGGGCCCGCTCCTGCGTGCGGACCCGCTCCAGCGGCGCGACCTGGCCGTCAGCGATGGTGAGGACCGGCTTCAGCTGCAGCACCGAGCCCAGCAGGGCGCTCGCCCGCCCGATCCGGCCGCCCCGCCGCAGGTACTCCAGCGTCGCGACCATGAAGTACACCCGCATCCGCTCCTGGATGGGCCGGACCCGCTCGGCGATCTCCTCCGCGCCCGCGCCCTGCGCGGCCATCGCGCTGGCCGCGAGCGTCAGCAGCGCCAGCGGCATGGACACCATTCCCGTGTCCACGACCCGCACCCTGGCCGGGTCCACCAGCGCCGCGCCCTGGGTCGCCGCCTCGTACGTGCCGCTGAGCAGCGCCGAGATGTGCAGCGAGACCACCTCGTCGTGCTGGTCGAGCAGCTGCCGGTACACCTCGGCGAAGCGCCCGGGCGACGGCTGCGATGTGCTGGCGCCGCCCTCGGCCGCGGCCAGGCGGACGTAGAACTCGTCCGCGGTGATGTCAACGCCGTCCAGGTAGTCGCGGCCCTCGAGGATGACCGTGAGGGGGACGACGGTGATGCTGCGCTCGTCCACCAGGTCGGAGGCGAGGTCCGCGGTAGAGTCGGTGACGACGGCCACCCGCTTCTGGCTCATGGGCGGCTCAACGATAGCGCAGACCGCCGGCCCGATCCCGTGCGGATCAGCTCGGGGAGGGCCCCCGGGCCCTGCCGCCCGGCTCGTCCGGCAGGTCGGGCAGGTTGAGGCTGTTCACGAGGTCCCGGAACACGGCCAGCCGGTCCTCGTCCAGCTTGTCGGCGCCGGCCTCCTCCTCGTCCTTCTCGGGGATGACGCCGGCCCGCTCCAGCACCTCGGAGGCGACGAAGATCGGGCACTCGAAGCGGACCGCCAGCGCGATGGCGTCGCTGGGCCGGGAGTCGACGTCGATCTCCCGCCCGTTCTGCTGGAGGTGGAGACGCGCGAAGAAGACCTCCTCGGTCAGCGACGTGACGACGATCCGGTTGACCGCGATGCCGAGCTCGCCGAACGTGGTGGTCATCAGGTCGTGCGTGATCGGACGCTCGGGCGCCATGCCCTGGATCTTCATGGCGATGGAATTCGCCTCGAAGGGGCCGATCCAGATCGGGAGATAGCGCTCGTTCTGCTTCTCCTTCAGGATCACGACGTGCTGGCCCGTGGGCAGGTGCACCCGGATGCTGTCGACGTTCACCTCGATCAGATCGTCCGTCTCACTGGCTCCTTGCGACCTAGTCTAACCGCGCCCGACCGGCGCGGAGCCTTGGGGGTGCGGGCCGCGGGAAATCCGGCGCCGCCCTGACGGACAATGACCGGATGGCCAGGAGCTCCCGCCGCGGGCGGCTCATACTCGTCGACGCGCACAGCCTCGTCTACCGGGCGTTCTTCGCGCTGCCCCCGATGAGCACCTCGGGCGGAGTGGTCACGAACGCCGCGTACGGCTTCACCTCGATGCTCGCCATCGTGCTCGCGAACCGGCCCGAGTATGCCATCGCCGCGTTCGACATGGGCAGGCCGACGTTCCGCAGCCAGGAGTACGCGGAGTACAAGCAGGGCCGGCGGCCGATGCCCGACGACCTCCGGCCGCAGTTCGAGCTGGTCCGCCGGATCCTCGACTCGCTCTCCATTCCGATCGTGGGCGTCGAGGGGTTCGAGGCCGACGACGTCATCGGCACGCTGGCACGGAAGGCGGACGCGCTCGGCGCCAGCGTCACGATCGTGAGCGGCGACCTGGACTGCCTGCAGCTGGTGGGCGACGGCATCGAGGCCCTGGTGCCCAGGCGCGGGATCACCGACACCATGGTGTACGGACCCGACCAGGTGCGCCAGCGCTACGGCTTCGAGCCGATCCAGCTCATCGAGTACAAGGCGCTGCGCGGCGACACCTCCGACAACATCCCGGGGGTGCCCGGGGTGGGCGACAAGACCGCGGCCACGCTAGTCCAGCAGTTCGGGACCGTCGAGGCGCTGCTCGACGGTCTGGACCAGCTCAAGGAGGGCCGGGTCAAGTCCGCGATCGCGGCCAACGCCGACCAGATCCGCCTGGGCAAGCGGATGGTGACGATCCGGACCGACGTGCCGATCGAGCTCGACCTCGACGCCGCGCGCTGGCTGCGGTACGACGCCAATCGCGCCCGGACCGTCTTCGACGAGCTGGAGTTCCGGCAGCTGCTGGCACGCCTGCCGGTGCCGGACGCCGTGCCGCTGCAGCCGAAGCTGGCGCTGGAGCCGGTCGAGCTGTCGGGCGCGGTCGCGATGGTCGACGAGGAGCACCTCCCCCAGCTGCGCGAGGAGATCGCGGCGGCCGAGGAGGTCGCGCTGTTCGGCCTCTGGGACGGACAGCCCCGCAGCGGCACGCACGTCGGCATGGGCGTAGCGATCGGGGACCGCGCCTGGTACGTGCCGGCGGCGCTGGTGGGCCGGCTGGCCGGCGAGCTGGCCGCGCGCCCGCTGCTGGCCCACGACGTGAAGGAGATGCAGCTCGCGCTGGGCGCCATCGCGCCGGGCGAGCACGACTGGCGATTCAGCACCCACCTGGCGGCGTACCTGCTGGGCGCCGGCGCCCGCGACCCGCGGCTCGAGGACCTGGCCCGCGAGTTCCTGGGCATGCAGCTCGTGGCCGCGGACCAGCTCCTGGGCACGGGCCGCAGCGCCCGCCCGGCCGCCGACTGCGCACCGGGCGACTGCGCCGAGTTCGTCGGCGGCCGCGCCCAGGCGGTGCTCCACCTGCGGCCCAGGCTCGACGCCGAGATGCGCAACCTCGGCGTCGACTACCTCTTCCACGAGGTCGAGATGCCGCTGGCGGGCGTGCTGGCCGGCATGGAGGCCGAGGGCGTCGCCATCGACGTGCCGTACCTCCGGGACATGCAGGAGGAGCTCCAGGAGCAGCTGACCGCGCTCGAGGCCGAGGTGGGCGAGCTGGCGGGCTACCAGTTCAACCTCAACGCGCCGCAGCAGCTGGCCAAGCTGCTCTTCGAGGACCTGCGCCTGCCGGTCGGCAAGCGCACCAAGACCGGGTACTCGACGGACGCCGACACGCTGGAAGCCCTGCGCGAGAAGCACCCCATCGTGGGCCTGGTCCTGGAGCACCGGCAGCTCAGCAAGCTCAAGTCCACGTACGTGGACGCGCTGCCGGGCCTCGTCGACCCCGTGACCGGCCGAGTGCACACCTCGTTCGGCCAGGCCTCCACCGCGACCGGCCGGCTCAGCTCGTCCAACCCCAACCTCATGAACATCCCGGTGCGGACGGAGCTCGGCCAGCGCATCCGGCGCGCGTTCCGGGCGGCCCGGCCGGAGCACGCCATCTTCGCGGTCGACTACTCGCAGATCGAGCTGCGCGTCGCCGCCCACCTGAGTGAGGACCCGCAGATGCTGGCCGCGTTCGCCGCCGGCCACGACATCCACGCGGCCACCGCGGCCAGGGTGTTCAAGGTGCCGATCGAGCACGTGGACCCCAACCAGCGCCGGCTGGCCAAGGTCGCGAACTTCGGCTCGATCTACGGCCAGGGCGAGTACGGCCTGTCCCAGCAGCTCAGCATCCCCGGCGACGAGGCGCGCGCCTTCCTCCGCGAGTACTGGAGCACGTACGAGCGGCTCAAGGAGTGGCTGGACGCGCTGCGCGCGGACGCGCGCGAGAAGGGCGTGGTGGTCAGCGCCACCGGCCGGCGCCGGGCCATCCCGGACCTGCGGTCGCCGAACTACAGCCTGCGCATGGCGGCCGAGCGGATGGCCATCAACTTCCCGATCCAGTCGCTGGCCGCCGACATCATCAAGATCGCGATGGTCCGGCTGCAGCAGGAGCTCGACACGAAGCTGATGACCGGCCGCATGCTCCTGCAGGTGCACGACGAGCTCGTCTTCGAGGTGCCCGCCGCGGAGGTGGACGAGTTCGCCGAGATGGTGCCGCGCGTGATGACGGGCGCGTACGAGCTCGCCACCGGCCTGGAGGTCGAGGCCAGGGCCGGGGCCAACTGGGCCGACCTGCGCAGGCTCACCACGGTCGTCGCGTAGTCCCGCGTTGCCCGAGCTCCCCGAGGTCGAGACCGTCGCCGCCGACCTGCGGCCGCACCTGGTGGGCAGGACGATCGTCTCCTGCGACGTCCGCTTCCCCACGATCGTGCGTCACCCCGACCCGGAGCGCTTCGCTGCCCTGCTGACCGGCCGCCGCATCGAGGCGGTCACGCGCCGGGGCAAGTACCTCTTCCATCGCCTCGACGGCTGCCTGGATGAGCCCACGCTGCTGGTGGTCCACCTGGGGATGACGGGACAGTGGCGGTGCGTGCCCGCGGAGACCCCCGAGCCGGACCACCTGCACGCCGTCCTGCGGCTCGACGACGGCCGCGAGCTCCGCTACCGCGACACCCGACGCTTCGGCCGCCTGCTCCTGGGCACCGAGTCGGAGTTGGTGGCGGCGCGCAAGCTGCCGCGCCTCGGCCCGGAGCCGCTCGATCCCGGGTTCACAGCCGCCGACCTCTACCGGCGGCTGCACGTCCGCCGGGCGCCCGTGAAGGCCCTGCTGCTGGACCAGATGGTGGTGGCCGGTGTCGGCAACATCTACGCGGACGAGTCCTGTTTCCGGGCGCGGGTGCGTCCAGACCGGACCGGGAGCAGCCTCAGCCGGCCGGCGGTCCGACGTCTGCACGACGCGCTGGCGTCGCTGCTGGCCGAGGCGATCGCGAACCGGGGCAGCTCGGTCGACACCTATCGCGACGCCTGGGGCCAGATGGGCGGCGAGCAGGACCTGCTCCAGGTCTACGGCCGCGGCGGCGAGCCGTGCCCTCGCTGCGGCCGGCCGCTCGCGGTCGTGCGTCTGGCGGGCCGGACGACGGTGTTCTGCCGGCGGTGCCAGCGCTGAGCACGCCGGTCGCGCGCGCCCTCGCCGCCCTGGGACTGCTCGGGGTCGCCTTCGCCGCGTACACGCAGGCGGTCGCGGGCGGCCTGCTCGCGCCCCTGGACCTGGAGGTGGCGCGCGCCTTCGCGCCGGCCTGGCGGCCGGCGCTGGAGCCGTTCGGCCAGGTGATCGCCGTGGCCGGCGGGATCGAGCTCACGAGCCTGCTCGCGGCGGGCCTCGCGATCCTGCTCTGGAGGCGCGGTTTCCGCGTCGAGGCGGCCGCCCTGCTGGCGTTGCCGCTGGCCATGGCGCTCGAGGCGGTGTACCGGTGGACCCTCAGGCACCCGGCCCCGATCGGCTTCGCGCATCCGGATGGCCCCAGCGTCGTAACGATGTTGCACGGCGGAACGCTGACATTGAATGGGAGCTACCCCTCCGGGCACATGATCCGCACCCTCTTGGTCTATGGTTTAGGGGCGTTCGTCGTCCGGCGGCTGGCGTCGCCCGGTTGGGCGCGGACGCTGGCAGCGCCGGCGGTGGCCATCGTGGTTGGATTTATGGCTCTCGACCGTGTTTACCTTGGTGTCCACTGGCAATCCGACGTCGTCGGCGGGCTGCTCCTCGGTGGGGTGGCTCTGGCAGGAGCCATCGCATGGCTCGATCGGCCGCGTGCGGCGGTCTAGCCACGCGGCACGAGGCGAATTGAAAGCGTCCCCTTCACCCCACAATCCTGAGATGCTCGAGGGGCCGACCGACCGTGGGTCGGCGACGAACCTCGAGTGGCTGCTGAACGAGGTCAGGTTCCACTGAGCGCACCCGACGTATCACCGCAGGAACACTCCCCGGACACGCCGACCGACTCCGAGACCGCGGAGGAGCGCGCCCCCGAGGCGGCCGAGAGCAGGCGCAAGGCGGGCGAGAACGGCGCCGCCTCCGATACGAGGCGGACGGCGTCCGACGCTCCTCGCACCGACGCGCCCACCACCCGAACGCCCCTCACGCCTCCACCGCCTCCGCCGCCCGAGGCCGGCACCCGGCCGATCGCCCGACCGCCCAGGCCCGCGGGCCCGCAGGCGTCCGCCTCTCAGCCTGGGCCCGCGAGCGGAACGCCGTCGGCGGGGTCGCGTCCCGGCGGTCCGGTGGCGCCGCGGCCGCCCGCGCCACCGCCCCGGCTGAGCGGCACTTCGGCCGGCGCCGTGCCGCCGCGGCCGCCGTCCCGCAGAGCGCCGTCGGCGGACGCGCCCGGCGCGCCGCCGCGGTCGCCGGCGCCGAGCACACCGTTCGTCCCGCGGCCGCCGGGACCGTCGCCGGCCCGCCCGGCCCAGCCAGGGACGCCGGACGACGCGACGCGGCCCGTCGGCCGGCCGCCGGCGTCCCCCGGACCACTGCCGACGGCCCCGCCGCCCGTGCCCCCGCGGGCGCCGGCGCCCCCCGGACCCCCACCCGACCGGCCGACCAGGCAGAGCACGTCGCCGACGGCGCGGCCGCCGGCTCCCGCCCAGGGGCCGCCCAGAGCCTCCGCACCACCGCCGCCGCCGGGCGGGCCGCCCGCGTCGCCTCCGGCCGCTCCGCCGCCGTGGCCGCCCGCCCCGGGGGCGGAGTCGCCGCCGCGCTCGCCGGCGCCGCCCGGGCCGCTGCCGACCCTGCCGCCGCGGCCGCTTGCGGGCCCCGCGCCCGCGTCCCGGCCCACGACGCCGCCGCCGGGCCCCCTGCCGGCGGGCCCGCGGCCACCGACGTCCCGGCCCACCGCGCCTCCCGCGGCCGCGCCGCCGCCGGGGACCGTCCCACCGGGGGCGCTGCCGACTGGACCGCCGCCGCCGGCCTTCCGCGCGATCCCGCCGCCGCCGGTCGGCCCGCCGCCGGGCGCCATCCCACCGCCGCCGGTCGGCCCGCCGCCGGGCGCCATCCCGCCCCCGCCGGTCGGCCCGCCGCCGGGCGCCCCGCCGCCCCGTGGCCCGCTGGGCGCGCCGCGTCCGGCGGGGCCGCCGGGACCGCCGCCCCGCCCGACCACGCGCCTGCCCGCCGCACCGCCGGCCCCGGCCCAGGCCCCGGCGCCGGAGCCTGACGACGACCCCTTCGTCGTCCCCGAGGTGCGGCCGGCGCGCTCGGCCGCCTCGATCAGGGGCGAGGCGTGGGACCTGCTCGGTCAGCCGCTGGGCCTTCGCGTCGACGACGTCAGCCGCGTGTTCAAGTCGGGCGACGTGCAGGTCGCCGCGCTCGAGCACGTGTCGTTCGAGGTCGCCCCGGGCGAGTTCGTCGCCATCACGGGCCCGTCCGGCGGCGGCAAGTCGACGCTGCTGGCGCTACTGGGCGGCCTGGACCGGCCCAGCACGGGCCGGGTCTACGCGGCCGGCGCCGCGCTCGACCAGGTCAGCCGCACGCAGCTCGACGACTACCGGCTCCAGCGCGTCGGCATCATCTTCCAGACATTCAACCTGGTCGCCTCGCTCACCGCCGAGGACAACGTGGCGCTGCCGATGCTGCTGGCGGGCGTCCCCCTGGAAGAGCGCCGGCAGCGGGCCAGGCGACTGCTCGAGCTGGTCGGCCTGGGCCACCGCGCCCGGGTGCGCGGCGGCCGTCTGTCGGGCGGCGAGCAGCAGCGCGTCGCGGTGGCCAGGTCGCTGGCCAACCGGCCGGGCCTGATCCTGGCCGACGAGCCCACGGGCAACCTGGACTCGACGCGCGGCGGCGAGGTCCTGGACCTGCTCCAGGAGCTCAACCGGAACGGCTGCACGGTCATCCTGGTCACCCACGACCCGGAGGTGGCACGGCGCGCCGACCGGGCCATCCGGCTCCGGGACGGCAAGGTCGTGCCGGGTGTGCAGTCGCCTCGTCGCACCGGCCGCGCGCCGGAGCAGCTCGACCCGCCGCGCCGGCTGTCGCGTTCGGACGCGTTCAAGCTCGGTCTCCAGAGCACCGGCCGGCGGCCGCTGCGGACGGCCATCACCACGGCGGGCGTCGCGATCGGCATCGGCGTGATGAGCATGATCCTGGCGCTGGCGGCCGGCCTCCAGCAGCAGGTCGTGGACACGGTCACGGCCAACACGCAGCTCCAGACGGTGGACATCACCGGCCCTCTGCCCGGCGGGCAGGCGCGCCCGCTCGACTCGAACGCGCTCGCCAACCTGGAGACGATGAGCGCCGTCCAGATCGGCTGGGGCAAGACGATCGTCGGCGGCACCCTCGGTCCGGACGGGGCCAAGAGCCCGCCCCAGTACTCGGTGGTGGGCCTGCCGCCGCAGCGCACGCACTCGCCGCAGGCGGACATCCTGGCCGCGGGCTCGCTGCCCAGCGCCGACGACGCCCAGGAGATCGTCCTCACGGTCGACCAGGCGCGCAAGTTCGGCTGGGCGCCGGCCGAGGCGATCGGCAAGAAGATGCGGTTCACCGGCCTCTACCCCGGACCACCGGGAGCGGGCGGGACGGCCGCCGCGAAGCCGCAGCAGCTGGTGCTGACCGTGGTCGGCGTCGCGAACGGGGCGCCCGGCGGCGATCCGACGTGGGCGCTGCTCCCCTACGAGACGGCCAACCAGTTCACCGTGCAGATGCGCAGCCAGAACAGCTGGACGCGCGACCCCTACGTCGGCATCACGCTGATGGCCGACTCGCTGAACAGCGTGACCGCCGTTCGCGACGAGGCCGAGCAGGCCGGCTACTCGGCCACGACCAACGAGGACCAGCTGCGCGCGTTCGCCGAGCGGCTGAACTACGTGGAGCTGGCGCTCGCCGGGCTGGCGGTCATCGCGCTCGGCGTTGCCGCGCTCGGCATCGCGAACACGATGTTCTCGGCGGTGCTGGAGCGCACCCGGGAGATCGGCGTCTTCAAGGCGCTGGGCTCGCGCGCGCGGGACATGGCGCTGATCTTCGTGGCGGAGTCGGGCCTCATCGGGATCGCGGGCGGGATCGCCGGCGTCGCGGTGTCGGCGCTCCTGGCCAAGATCGGCAACGACCTGATCGACCGGATCGCGCAGGGCCAGGGCTCCGGCGGGGGCCTCCACCTGTTCGAGCTGAACCCGCTCATCGGACTGGCGGCCGTGCTCGTGGCCATCGCCATCAGCGCGCTGAGCGGCCTGCTGCCCGCGGTGCGCGCATCGCGGCTCGACCCGGTCCAGGCCATCCGGTACGAGTAGCGCGGGCCCGCCAGCCGAGTGCGCTTCACGCCCACCGAGCTGACCGAGAGCGAGGTGGCGCTCCAGCGCGAGGTCCGCGAGTTCCTGGCCGCGGAGCTGCCGCGGGGCAGCTTCGGTCAGGGACTCGGCATGCAGGCGGGCCGGGACCGCGCGTTCTCCCGTCGGCTGGCCGAGCGCGGCTGGGTGGGCATGGCGCTGCCCCGCCGCTACGGCGGGGGCGACCGGAGCGCGGTGGAGCGTTTCGTGGTGGTCGAGGAGCTGCTGCGTTGGGGGGCGCCGGTGGGCCACCACTGGGTGGCAGACCGCCAGACGGGGCCGGTGATCAACCGGTTCGGCACCGAGGCGCAGAAGGAGCGCTTCCTGCCCCCGATCTGCCGCGGCGAGCTGTCGTTCTCGATCGGCATGAGCGAGCCCGACTCGGGCAGCGACCTGGCGTCGGTGCAGGCCCGGGCCACCCGCGCCGCCGGCGGCTGGCTGCTGAACGGCACGAAGATCTGGACCAGCGGGGCGCACGTCAACGACTGGTTCATCGTCCTCTGCCGCACGAGCGAGGAGGCCGACCGGCACGAGGGGCTCAGCCAGCTGCTCGTCGACCTGCACTCGGAGGGCCTCCAGGTCAATCCGATCCCGTTCCTGGACGGCACGGAGCACTTCAACGAGGTGGTGCTGCGCGACGTGTTCGTGCCCGACGACCTGGTGCTGGGCGCGGTCGGGATGGGCTGGGCGCAGAACACGTCCGAGCTCGCGCACGAGCGCGGCGGCCCGGATCGGTGGCTCTCGACCTACCTGGTCGTGGAGCAGTTCCTGCGCGAGCACGCGGACGATCCGCTGGACGAGCGCGCCCAGGTCGTGCTCGGCGAGGCCACGGCCCGCTGGTGGGGCCTGCGCCAGCTCTCGCTCTCGGTGGCGCGGCAGATCGACCGCGGCCAGGCGCCGAGCGCCGAGTCCGCGCTGGTCAAGGAGATGGGCACGCGCTTCGAGCAGGACGTGCTCGCGGCCGTCCAGCGCCTGGTCGACCTGGAGCCGTCGCCGGACACGTCGTCGCCGTTCGAGCGGCTGCTGGTCCGAGCGGTGCTGACCGCGCCGTCGTTCACGATCCGGGGCGGCACGAACGAGGTGCTTCGCTCGGTGGCCGCGCGGGGGCTCCGCACGTGACCGACCGGCTCCTGCTGGAGGTGGCGGACCGCGTGCTCGCCGACACGTGCACGCACGAGGCCATCCAGGCGGCCGAGCGCGACGGCTGGGCGCCCGACGTGTGGGCGCGGATCGCTGAGGTCGGGCTGCACCGGATCGCGCTCGAGGAGGGCGGCACGCTGGAGGACGCCCTCGCCGTGCTGCGCCTGGCCGGCCGTCATGCGGCACCGGTGCCGCTGGCCGAGACCGGCCTGCTGGCCGGGTGGCTGCTCGCCGGCGCGGGCCTGCCCGCCGGCGACGGGCCGCTGGCGGTGGTGCCGGGCCGCCCGGACGACCGGCTGGGGGTGGAAGGCGACCGCCTGCGGGGCACGGTCCACCGCGTCCCCTGGGCCCGGTCGGCGGAGCGGGTGGTCGGACTGGTCGCCTCGCCCGACGGGTGGCTGGTCGCCTCGGCGCCGGCCGCCTCGGTCGAGGTCGAGCCGCACGTCAACCTGGCCGGCGAGCCGCGTGACACGGTCACGTTCGACGGCGTCGCCGACCTGGCCCCGGCCGCGGCCGGGGTGGACGCCGGCGCCCTTCGCCGTCGAGGCGCCCTCACGCGGGTGATGCTGATGGCCGGCGCGCTGGAGCGGATGAGCGCCATGACGGTCGAGTACACCAACGAGCGCGTGCAGTTCGGCCGCCCCGTCGCGCGCTTCCAGGCGGTCCAGAAGCACCTGGTCGAGGGGGCGCAGGACGCGGTGCTCGTCGGCATGGCGGCCGACGCGGCGGCGCGGGCGGCGGAGCGCGGCGAGGCGCGGTTCGAGATCGCCGCGGCGAAGCTGCTGGCCGACCAGGCCGCGTTCAGCGCGACGCGGTCCGCCCACCAGGCCCACGGCGCCATGGGCATGACAAGGGAGTACCCGCTGCACCACCTGAGCCGCCGGCTGTGGGCCTGGCGCTCGGAGTACGGCGACGAGCGCTTCTGGAGTGCCCGCCTGGGCGCCGCCGTGGCGGGGGCGGGCGCGGACCGGCTCTACCCGGCCATCGCGGGGGGCTCGGCGGAACTCGACGTCTGAGCGGGCGTGACTGCCGGTACGACCGCTGGCGGTTGCCCCTGTCCAGGGACTCGCGACACGTTCGAGCGACGGCGATTCAACGTCATCCCCGCCCGGCGGTAAGCTGGCGACGATGCAGGCCTCGACCTACCCGCTCGTCGACGCCGCCGAGGCGGCCGATCTCGTCCTCGCCCACACACCGGTGCTGCCGGCCGAGGAGGTGCCCCTCGCCGGCTGTCCGGGCCGCGTCCTGGCCGAGGACCTCGTATCGCCGGTCCAGCTCCCCGCCTTTCCGGCCAGCGCCGTCGACGGCTACGCCGTCCGGTCGGCCGACGGCGGCGGCCGGCTGCGCGTCGCCGGCGAATCGGCCGCCGGCCGGCCGTTCACCGGCGAGCTTCCGCCCGGCGCGGCGGCGCGCATCCTGACCGGGGGCGTGCTGCCGGCCGGCGCCGACACCGTCGTGATGGTCGAGGACGTGGAGCAGGGGCCCGACTGGGTGATCGTGCCCGCCGGCGTCGAGGCCGGCCGCAACTACCACAGGCCGGGCGACGACCTGCGCGCCGGCGAGCTGGTGGTCCGCCGCGGCACGACCCTGGGCGCGGCCGAGCTCGGCCTGGCCGCGTCCGTTGGACTGCCCGCGCTGCGAGTGCACCGGCGGCCGCGCGTGGCCCTGATGTCGACCGGCGACGAGCTGGTCGAGGTGGGGCGGACGCCCGGGCCGGGCCAGATCGTCGACTCCAACCGCTGGGCCCTGCTGGCGGCGCTGCGCGAGGCGGGCGCCGAGGTCACGCTGCTGGGCGTGGCGCCGGACCGGCCCGGGCCGCTGCGCGAGCTGGTGGCCGGCGCCCTCGACGACCACGACGCGCTGGTGACGTCCGGCGGCGTCTCCGTCGGCACGCACGACCTGGTCAAGCCGCTGCTGGAGTCGCTCGGCCGGGTGCACCTGGGCCGCGTGCGGCTCCGGCCCGGCAAGCCGTTCACGTTCGCGACGCTGCCGGCCGGCCGGCTCGCGTTCGGGCTCCCGGGCTTCCCGGTGTCGTCCCTCGTCACGTTCGAGGTGTTCGTGCGGCCCGCGCTGCGAAAGATGCAGGGCTGCGCGGCGGTCCACCGGCCGCTGCTCCGAGTGCGGCTCGGCTACGACGCGCGGGCGAGCGCGGACCGCACCGAGTACCAGCGCGTCACGCTGGTCCGGGAGGAGGGCGAGCTGGTCGCGCACACCACCGGCTCCCAGTCCTCGTCGCGGCTCATGTCGCTGGCGGGCGCCCACGCGCTGGTCCGGGTGCCGCCCGGCGACGGCGGCCTGGCCGCCGGCTCGCGGGTCGACGCGCTGATCCTGGCACTGCCCGACTGACCAGGGGCCGGACGTGGTTACCTCGTGACTCCGGGCCGGCTCGGGTTCGAGCGTCGTCGGCGGCGTCCGCGAAGACGTCGGCGATGTAGTGGTTGTCGCCCCGCTCACCGCCCCAGCCGGCCACCGGCGTGGCCGGCCCGATGCTCAGGCCGCGCT
>DASQZW010000095.1:0-56355 GCA_035638495.1 Terriglobales bacterium | reverse complement strand
GAGGAGCCGCGCCTTCATGGCGGCCACGTAGGGGGAACCCTCGCCGAAGTCGGACGTGAGGGTGATCAGCCGGAGCGCGCGACGGCTCCAGCCTACCAATAGCGCTGCTCCAGCCACGGATCGGCGTCGTCGTGGTAGCCGCGCTGCTCCCAGAAGCCGAGGCGGTTGGCGGGCATGAACTCGAGCCCTCGCAGCCACTTGGCCGACTTCCAGAAGTATCTCTTCGGAACGAACAGTCGAAGCGGGTAGCCGTGCTCGGGCGTGAGGTCCCGGCCGTTCCAGCCGAAGCAGAGCAGCACGTCGTCATCATCCAGCACCGCCAGCGGGACGCTGGTCGAGTAGCCGAACTCACAGTGCGCCATGACGTGCGTGACGTCGGCCCGCGGTCTGCAGCGATCGAGCACCTCCTGGATGGCGACCCCCGACCAGGTGTCGTCGAGCCGGCTCCACCCGGTCACGCAGTGGATGTCGGCGACGACGTCCTTCACGGGGAGCGCTCGCACCTCGTCGTACGTGAGCGTCAGCTCGCGTTCCACCAGGCCGAAGATGCGGAGGCTCCAGTTCGACAGGTCCGTCTTCGGGACCGGTCCGAAGTGGAGCAGCGGCCAGCGGTCCCGCGCCGTCAGGGTCTGGCCGGGCGGGATGCGGCCGGGATCCACGCCCTCCGGAAGCCGCTTCAGGTTCGGGCGAGAGGCCACGGCGAAGAGTGTAGGGACGCGCCGGCTACTGGCCGGCGACCGTGAACGACCAGCGCTTGGTGAAGCTGGTGCCGTCGACCGTGCCGGACACCTCGGCGGTGTAGCGGGCGCCGGGAGTGAGCGGCCGCCTCGCCGTCATCGCCCACTGGTTCTGTCCGACCTGGTTGCCGGGGTCGAACGTGAACGTCGGCACCTCCTTGCCGTCCGGCCCGAGCAGGCGCCCCGTGGTGATCTTGAGCTGCTGGGCACCGCCCACCTGCAGCGACACCGGGTACCCGACGGGCGGGATCGCACCGGTCGGCAGCGGATCCGGCACCTCGTTGTCCACGAAGTCGACAGGGACGCCCGTCTGCCCGTCCGCGGGGTACACGGTCGGGTCGCCGGCAGCCGCGGCGCCGGCGCCGACATCGAGCACCGAGATCACGATCGAGCCGACGCGGGCCTCGCCGAAGCCGGCCGCGACCGTCTCGCGGTCGACGATGGGAAGCCGGTGGAACACGCTGTCGATCGAGCTCTCGACGTTCGCCGCCGCCGTGAGCGTGTGGCCGGCGAGCTCGGTGCCGCGCGCGCCGGTGAAGCCGAAGTGGCGGTCGCGGTCGATGCCGCGCGCCCCGGTGAAGCCCGGAAGGGACGGGTCCTCCGAGGAGATCCCCGTGCCGCTGACCTGGGACTGGCTGGCGTTGAGGAGGTAGTAGTAGGCGTGCGCCTGCGCGGCCTCGTCGAGCGCGGGATCCTCACGAAGCGGGGACAGGCCCGCCGAGGCGCGGGCGGCGTTCGCGGCGTCGAGCGCCGCTTTCCGGTCGTTCGCCAGGGCGGCGGGACGCTGCGGCGCGATCGGACCGATGTCGGCGGCGGGATCCTTCTTGAGCACGAGCAGGTCGAGGTAGCGCAGGTATTCGTATACGCCGCTGGAGGTCGGGTCGGCCTTCAGCGCGCCGAGCAGGACATCGTGCGCCCCGTTGAAGTCGCGCTGCAGGGCGACGTCGATCTCGGCCTCGCCGAGCGCGGCCTCGGCCCCGCCCGCCTTCATGTTGGCCGCGGCGCTGTACAGCGCGGGCGCTCGGCTGACGTCGCCGCCGATGAGCGCCGCGTCGGCTGCCGCGACGAGCAGGCGGTAGTTCTTGCCGGTCGCGGCGAGCAGCTTGTCGGTCAGGACGCCCGCCGTCTGCGGCCGCTGATTGCCGTAGTCGTACCGGATGAGGTCCAGCTGCCGCTCCGGGAACTTCGGCTGGGCCTTGATGCTCAGCTCGGTGTAGTTGAGCTCGGATTCGTTGTCCCCGTGCGCGCGGTAGAAATTCGCCCACTCGCGGTAGATCTCCGCCTGCGTGAACGCGTCACCGCCCATGCTCTCGGCCGTGAGCAGCTGGTGCTGGGCCTCGTCGAACCTGCCGGCGTCGGCGAGCGCCTCCGAGTAGAAGGCATGGGCGAGGGCCCCCACCGGCTTCGCGGCCACGGCCCTGGCCCCGGCGGCCACCGCCCCGTTCACGTCCTGCGCCCAGTCGAGCGCCCTGGTGAGGCGGGCGAGGGAGTCGGAGTCGGACTTCAGCGCAACGCCGGCCTGGGCCGCCGCGACGGCCTCCTGGAAGCGGTTCTCGAAGGCGAGCAGCGTCGAGAGGTGGGAGTCTGCTCCCGGAACGCCGGCGCTCGAAAGGCTGCGGTAGTCCGCTTCCGCGCCGTCGTAGTCACCGCGGTAGAACCTGGTGTCGGCGGCGGCGACACGGTGGTCGACGTTGCCGGACGATGCGGTCGGCGTCGGGCGAGCACTGGCGCGGGGCAGCGGCGCCTGGCAGGCGACCAGCGCCACGCACAGGACCGTGAACGGCAGGCAGGCCGACCGAAATCTGTGCACCCGGGACATTCTAGGCCCCACCGGTATACTGGCCGATGCAACTTGGCGGGCCGGTAGCTCAGCTGGGAGAGCGCCTCCCTCGCACGGAGGAGGTCAGCGGTTCGAATCCGCTTCGGTCCACCACCTGAGATCACTTCCGTTCACGATTCGCGCTCAGGTGACCGCGACGTTGTCGAAGGTGACGGTGCCGGCGGTCGAGGTGTTGTGCGAGGTCACGGCCAGTCCGCCCAGCATCGCCCCGCTCACTCCCAGCGTCACGCTCGAACCCGCAACCGGCGTCCACGTCGTCCCGTCCGTCGACGTGTAGGCCGTGAACGTGCTCCCCGAACGTGCCACACGCACGTACGCCGGCACCGTCCCCGACTGTGCCGCGATCGACGTCGCGCTCCCACCCGCCGAGGCCCGTGACTGCACCACCACCCCGTTGTTCGGCGTCACCTCGATCGCGTAGTACGCCGCACCCGCGCTGCTGTCCGCACGCAGCATCACCCCCGCCTTCGCCCACGTGCTGGTCCCCGTCTGCGAGACCACCCGCGCGCTCACCGTCCCGTCACCGGCCACCGACTGCCACATGAACCGGAACTGGTCCGACGTGCCCCAGATGTCCGCTCCGCCACCCTGCACCGTCCACGTGCCCCCGTTCAGCACCTGCCCCCCAGCCGGCACCGCGCCACCGATGTCCGCACACGTCCAGCCGCTCGGACACACGCTCGGCGGCGCCGGCGCACCCGACGCGATCGCCACGCTGTCGAACGTCACCGTGCTCGACGTCCCCGCGTTGTGCGAGGTCACCTCCAGCCCCGCCAGCATCCCCCCGCTCACGCCCAGCGTCACGCTCGAACCCGCCACCGCCGTCCACGTCGTCCCGTCCGACGAGGTGTAGGCCGTGAACGTGCCCCCCGATCGCGCCACACGCACGTACGCCGGCGCCCCGCCCGACAGCGTCGCGATCATCCCCGCGCTGGTGCCCGCCGGCGTCCGGTACTGCACCACCACGCCGTTGCTCGGCGTTACCTCCATCGCGTAGTACGACGCACCCGCGCTCGTGTCCTCACGGAACATCACCCCGGCCTTGGCCCACGTGCTCGTGTTCGTCTGCGTCGCCACCCGCGCGCTCACCGTCCCGTCTCCGGCCAGCGGCTGCCAGACGAAGTGGAACTGGTCCGACACGTTCCAGATGTCGCTCCCCCCGCCCTGCACCGTCCACGTGCCGCCGTTCAGGTTCTGCCCGCCGGCCGGCACCGCACCGCCGATGTCCGCACAGCTCCAGCCGCTCGGACACACGCTCTGCACCACCGCGACGCTGTCGAAGGCGACGGTGCCGAGCGTCCCCGAGCTGCGTGAGGTCACGGCCAGCCCGGCCAGCATGCCCCCACTCACGCCCAGCGTCACGCTGGAGCCAGTCAGCAGGCTCCAGTTCGCGCCGTCGGTCGACGCATAGGCCGTGAACGTGCCTCCTGACACGGCCACTCGCAGATACGTGGGCGTGCCTCCGGGAGTGAGGACGGGCCGCTGGGTGGGCAGGCCCTCCACCGGGCGGTACTGGACCATCAACCCGTTGCCGGGCGTCACCATCAGCGCGTAGTAGACCGAGCCGGGATCGGTGCCGCTCTGCCGCAGCATGACCCCGGCCTTGGCGGATGGGTCGGTGTTCGTCTGGGATGCCACGCGAGCGCTCACGCTGCCATCGCCGGCCAGCGGCTGCGAGAGGTAGCGGAACTGGTCGGCGGTCCCCCAGATGTCGTTGCCGGCCCCCTGGACGGTCCAGGTGCCGGCGCTCACGCTCTGGCTGCCGAGCGTGGCCGGGTTGCCCACGTCGGCGCACGTCCACCCCGATGGGCACGGGCTCGCGGACTGGGGGGCCGGAGGCGCCGCGCCTGCAGGCCCCACCGCCGCGCCGGCGAACGATGCGGTGCCGGCGGTCCCGCCGGCGCCGGAGCTCACCACGACCCCCTCCATGACGCTCGCGGGGAGGACGAGCGTGACCGTGGACCCGGGTATCAGGGTGTAGGACACGCCGTCGGTCGACGTGGCGGCCTCGAACACGTCGCCGGCTCGCTGGATCTCCACGAAGACCGGCGTCGTGCCCGGCACCGTGTTGACGACCGACGTCGGGCCGCCGACGGTGCCCCGGTACTCGACCTGCAGTCCGGCGGAGGTGGCCAGGGCGGCGTAGAACGGCGAGTCCGCGCCCGCCGTCTGCCGCACCATGACGCCAGCTTCCGTGGCCGGAGCGGGCGTCCTGGCGTTCAGCGCGACGCTGACCTGGCTGTTGCCGCCGATGGTCTGCGTGAGCGCCCGGAACTGGTCGCCGGTGCCGCCGATGCCGGCGCCTCCGCCGGTGACCGACCAGCTGCCGCCGGAGACCGTCTCGGAGCCCTGTGGCTGGGGCGAGCCGACGTCCTGGCAGGTCCACCCCGACGGACAGTTCGGGTCCGGGGGCGGCGGCGGCGGCGGGCTGGTCGGCAGGCCCCAGGCGTACAGGTTCCCGTCGAGGGAGCCCGCATAGACGATGCCGTTCGAGATCGTCGGGGCGCCGTAGATGGCGCCCCCGGTCGTGTAGCTGTACAGACGGCTGCCGTTCGAGGCGCTCAGCACCTCCAGCGTGGGACCCGTCCCCGCGAAGACCAGGCCGTTCGCGTACGCGAGCGCGGCGATCACCGCGGAGGCATCGGCGTGCTCCCACAGGAGGCCGCCGTCCAGGGGGTTGACGGCCCGCACGTAGCCCGCGTGGCCCGCGCCTCCGATCGTGGTGCCGCCGCCGCCCGTGAACAGCTCTCCGCCACCGATGGCGCCCGACGACACCGTGCCGTCGCCGCACGTCGGGCAGGCGCCACCGTAGGCCACGAAGCGCCTCCACACCGGACCGGCGCCCACGTTGCCCCGGTTGAACGCGTACAGGTAGCCGTTCTTATTCGCCGCTGCCACGAGCAGATTGCCCGCCGAATCGGTGAGCAGCGCAGGCGAGGTGCCCCAGTCGGAGTCGAACACCGCGTCAGCAAGCGGGACCCTCCAGGCGCTCTTGACGGCGAGCGTGCCCGCGTCCAGCGCGACGATCGCCTGCGCGTCGGCCTGGCTCGGATCCGTGGCCGTGCCGGTCGTCACGAAGACCGTGTTCGTGGCCACGTCCAGGCTCGGCGACGTCCAGATGCCGCCGCCCGCCTGACCTGCCGGCACGCTGTCGAACGTGTTGACGACCTGGTGGGTCGAGAGGTCGACCTGCAGCAGCTGGCCCTGCACGAGCGGGCAGTCGCCGAAGCTCGCCACGCCGATGTACGCGAAGCCGTTGGTGATCAGCGGGCTCGACCAGTTGTAGTGGCCCCCGGTGGCGCTGTTGTCGCCGGTGAACACCTTCCAGAGCACCGCCCCGCTCGCGCTGTCGAGGGCGTACCAGTAGCTGTCGCCGCCGCCGACGTAGAGGACGCCTCCCACGACGGCCGCGGTGGACGTGACGCCCGCCGCCGGCGGGAAGCAGCCGGAGACGCTCGTCGTGCCCAGGAACGTCCTCCAGCGCAGCGCGCCGGTGGCGGCGTCGACCGCGTACTCGTTGCCGTCCCAGGACCCGAAGTACGCCGTTCCCCCGACCACGGTGGCCGAGGAGGCGATCGCCCCGCCGGTCGGGAACGACCAGCGCTTCACCATCGTCGCGACGTTCGAGGGCGACAGCGTGGTCTCGTCGGGGTTGGCCGCGGTCCGCTGAGGATCGTGCAGGTAGGTCGCCCAGTCGCCCGCCGCCGCCTGCGCGGCCGTCGGCCCCGGGCCCATGACGGGGATCAGCAGCACCAGCGCCGCGACCGTGAGGAGGCGCCGGCCGATCATCCGGTCGCCGCCGGGCTCGGGGCGGGCAGCCCTTCGATGCGGGCGTAGCAGGACTGCAGCGTCGCCTCCGCGGGACGTCCGAGCGGGTTGTAGTCGTCCGGGGCCAGGTTCGACGCGGGGGCCGGGCCGACGGACCACCAGAACAGGCCCGAGACGACGCTCGACGTGGCGGTGCACGTCGCCTCGTAGTAAGCGCGCTGCGCGCCCAGGTCGAGCTGGCCCGTGACCTCGCGGTTCCAGGGCTTCAGCTGGGCGCCGACCTTCGGCACCACTCCGATCTCCGTGAAGACGATGGGCTTGCCGTACGGCTGGTCGACCCGCTTCACCAGGTCGAGCCAGCGCTGCCAGTCGGCCGACATCTGGGCCGCGGTGGCCTGGACCGGAGTCCGGTCGAGCGGGAAGTACGCGTCGATCGACACGAAGTCGAGCTGCGGCCAGAAGTCGGTGTGGAAGGTCGAGCCCCAGTTGTATGCGTAGGTGACCTGGCCCGAGAAGACCTGCCTGACCTGGCCGATCAGCCCGCGCCACGCCGCGACGCTGGGCTCCATGGAGGTCAGCTCGGAGCCGATCTCCAGGCTGTCGACGCTCTCCTGCTGGGCCATTCGCGCGTACTCGAGGATCAGGGAGCCGTAGCTGGCGAACCACGCCGACGGACTGGCCGGCTCGATCTGGCCCCGCCACAGCGGCGGGGGCAGGCTCGACTCGTCCAGCAGGGGCCGCAGCATGATGGCGAACCCGCGCGCTCTCGCCTGGTCGATGAGCGAGACCAGGTACTGGTCGGGCGGCGTTTCCTGGCCGCGATGCACGGTGTTCGACCGGGGGCCGTCGGTGTAGACCGGGAACGCGACGGCCAGGCTGTTGACGTCGTCCTCAGCGAGCTGGTCGAGCAGCCTGGCAAAGGTGTCGGGCGGCGCCGAGTCGTGCGTGTAGAGGAGGATCGCCACCCCGGCCTGGAAGTCCGCCGGCGAGGTGCGGGGCTTCGCGACCCGCTTGACAGGTATCGGCGTCCGGCTCGGCTCGGTCACGCTCCCGGGCCGCAGCGGCGAGAGGACGTTCCCGCTCGGGCCTCCACGCCCGCCCGCGAGCACGTAGCCGATCGCCGCGACGGCGACTGCCAGCAGCACGGCGAGGCCGGCCAGCCCCCCCTTCTTCCACCCGCTCACGGCAGCGCCGCGAGCACGCGCGTCAACATCCTTCCAACCCTCGGGCGTCACACCAGGCGCGCGACTCCATGGTTCAACGCCGCCCCCGTCCGGCCGTTACGGCCGGACCGGCGCCCGGGTAGGCCAGCTCGCCGGTCTCGCCGGCGCCGCCCCGCACGACGCGGGGGTCCCACCCGCGCCTGGCTCCGAGCGGCTCGGGGGACCCCTCCTCGACCAGCCCGTGCGCCGTCTTCTCCCAGTAGTGCGGACGCACCACCAGCTGCAGCGCGGCCTTCCATGCCGCGCAGCTCATGAGCAGCCAGTAGAGCGGCGCCAGCAGCATCCACTTCGCGTTCCGGTGATGACCGAGGACCATCGCGCCCGTGACCAGGCAGTACAGGAACGCGAAGTTCCCGACCACCATGCTCGTGATCCCCACGTAGAACACCGGCGCCGGGAACAGCTCCCGGATCAGCGGAGAGCCGGTCAGCCCGTAGGCCAGGGTCAGGGCCCACAGGACCGGGTTGAGGAGCGTCATCAATGGGGTCCCGCCGACCAGGACCTGGAACGCCAGGAAGTTGCCGGTCCCCAGCTCCCTCCACAGGTTCACGGGCGAGCGCATGTGGACGAGGTAGGTCTGCATGTAGCCCTTGAGCCACCGGGACCGCTGCCGCACCCAGTTGCCCACGCGGCTGTTGGCCTCCTCCCACGTGATCGAGTCCAGGATCTCGACTCGCCAGCGGCTGCGAGCGATGCACATCCCCAGGTCGAGGTCCTCGGTGACGTTGAACGGGTCCCACCCGCCGAGCGTGCGCAGGGCGGCCGTCCGGAAGTGATTCGAGGTGCCGCCCAGCGGCACCGGAAGGCCCCGGCGCGCCAGGCTGGGCAGCAGCATGTCGTAGAACGTGCCGTATTCGGAGGCGAAGAACCTGGTGAGCAGGTTCGTGTTGGGATTGCGGTACTGGAGCCTGGCCTGCAGGCAGACCACGCGCCGGCGCATCTTCCGGAACGCCACCACCGCCTTCTTGAGCTGGTCGGGCTGCGGCCGGTCCTCCGCGTCGTAGACGACGAGGTACTGGCCGGTCGCTCGCTCGAGGCCGATGTTGCAGACCTTCGGCTTCGTCCTGGGAAGCGAGGGCTCGATCACCACGATCTCGAACGGCCGGCCGAGGTTGGCCTCGCGCAGCGCCTGCAGGGTCGCGTCGTCGTCCCCTTCGCAGAGCAGCAGGATCTGGAGCCTGTGCCGCGGATAGTCCAGCTGCGAGAGGCTCGCGAGCAGGCTGTCCACGACCGCGGCCTCCTTGTAGAGCGGCACCATGACGGTGTAGGAGGGCAGCTCGCGCTCGAGCTGGCGCAGCTCGAGTCTGGAAACCCTGACAGGGCCGTGACGCACGGCATCGAGCGTGACCAGGGACTTGAAGGTCATGACGACGGCGTAGCCCACCATTGTCACGGCGACGACGGCGAACGCATACGCCATGCCGTTCACGAGGACGAGCGCGACCGACAGGAGCACCAGGCCGATTCCGACCAGGAGCTGGGCACCGCTCAGGGTGCGCACCGCGCTGTGTCGATCGGACTTCACGTCGCCCCCAGGTGGTAGATCTGTACCAGGCGGTTGGCGTAGACGAGCTCATACCGATCCCTGAGCTCGTTCGTGCCGTGAAGCGCGACCCAGACCTCGTCGGGCGGCTGGCCGTCAGTCATCACGATCCAGCTCACCTCACGCGCCGGGTCTCTCAGGTCGTCGCGCCACTCGTCGCGGTCGCCGGGGTACACGACGCTGCCATGGCCGACGCGAGAATGGAAGAGCAGGTCCTCGTGAGAGGGCTTGCCGGCGAGCACCAGGCCGCCGTCGTAGTGGGACTGCAGCCACTCGCCGGCGGTGGTCGTCAGCTCGTAGTTCTGCGAATGCCGGATGGCGACCGCCTCGTCGAAGTTGACCTGTCCGCTCGCGAACAGCAGTGCGAAGGACGCGACGCTGGCGCCGAGGGCCGGCCAGCGCAGCCACCGCACGCCGGCGATCAGGCCCACCAGGAACGCGGCGGCGGGCAGGACGAGCAGTCCGTAGCGCACGTTGGCGGGGTCGACGCCGGGTGTCAGCGGCGGGTCGGTGATCACCTCGCCGCCCGTGTAGACCATGACGATGCTGAACGGGATGGGCGCCAGGAGCAGCGCCAGCACCAGCGCGGAGTGCAGCCGCCGCGCGACCGCGAGCCGGAATGCTCCCAGCACCGCCAGCCCCGCGGCGATCCAACCGATGTTGCTCAGGGCGGTCCAGCCCACGAGTTCGGCGGACAGCTGCAGGTTGCCGGCGCCGCGGTAGGGCGCCGGAACGCCGAGCAGCTGCGTCGCGTTCACGGCCTTCGTGCCGTAGGCGCTGGTCAGGAAGTAGGTCATGTCGCCGAAGATCACCCGGTTCCAGATCAGCCACGTGCCCACGCCGAGGAACGCGATCATCCCGAAGAACACCAGGTGTCCCTCGGCCGCCGCGTAGTCGAGTCCGCCGCGCCAGCAGGCGTAGACGACGACCAGCGTGAGCAGGCCGAGCAGCGCCCATCCCTCGTACCGGGTGAGCGTGGCGACAGCAGCGGCGACACCCGCGAGGAACAGCGCGTGCAGCCTGCCGGCCGCCATCCACTTCGCGACGAAGTACACGGCGCAAACGAAGGCCGCGATGAACGGCAGCTCTGACATCGGCGTCGACTGCAGATAGAGCAGGTTCGGGTTGGAGAAGGCGACCACCGATATGACGCCGGCGAACTGGTCCTTCGTCAGAAGAGACACGAGCTTGTAGAGCGCGCCGCAGGCGACGACGTAGCTGGCCATCGACGGCAGCGCGCCACCGATCCCGGAGTGGAGCAGGAAGTCGTTCCAGGTGAACGGGAGCATGTACACCTGTGGGAACGGCAGCCAGACACCGCCCAGCTGGGCCAGCCCGGGGTGTCGGCCGTGCAGCACGGCGTCGGTGATCAGGAGCCTGGCCTCCGTGTCGCCGTAGCCCAGGATCATGTCGAGCCGATAGAAGTAGACGAAGCTCGTGATGCTGAGCACCACCGAGATCCCGAGTGAGACCGCGAGGCCCGGGTCGCGCGCCAGCAGCCGCTGCATCCGGTTGCTGTGTGATGGAGGGACGAGCGTCAGGTTGAACGGCGCGGTATCCAGGTAGACCTGGTCCGGTGCCCTCACCGGCCGGCTCCGCGCTCGTCGATGAGACGGGGACGCGGGCTGACGCCCGGCTGGCGGAACCGCAGCCAGAGCAGGTCGCGCAGCATCTCGAGCGAGTGGCCCACTGGCGACACGCGGGTTGCGTCGGAGTTGCGCCGGCAGGGAATGACGACGCTCAGATCCGCGTCCGCGCACGCCGGTCCGACACCGTCACGGTCGCACAGAACACATCGCCGGTGATCGGCTCAGACCAGCGCATCCCGAACTGTCTCGCTCCTCCTCTCGTCCAACGGTCAGGGGCCGCACTAAACAGCACGGGTCATCGTTGGAACGCCCTGCCCGGGCGCACCGTTACGGCTGGCCGGCGAGAGGCCGACCCCAGAGGGACGGCTCACCTTGCAGTGACCGGCTGATCAGTGGAGGTACGACTGGGAACGTCGCTGGACCGGGTCGGGTTTCACCCGTCCACGAGCTCCCCCACCAGGGCCAGCACACGGGCCGCCGACTCTCGAGGAGGCTCCAGGTGGGCCGGGACCACCAGCTCCGGCTCCTCGGGCGGCTCGTAGGGGTCGTCGACACCGCTCAACCCGCGCAGCTCGCCTGCGCGCTGGCGTGCGTACAGCCCCTTGGGGTCACGCTCGGCACAGACCTCGACCGGGGTGGACACGAAAACCTCCAGGAAGCTGCCCGGCTCGTGCATGGCCCGCGCCTCCGCGCGCGCCTCGCGGTAGGGCGAGATGGCCGCCACGATCGCCACCACCCCGTTGCGCGCCAGCACGCTCGCGACGAAGCCGATGCGGCGGATGTTCTCGTCGCGGTCCTCGCGGGAGAAGCCGAGTCCGCGCGTCAGCGTCTTCCGCATCTCGTCACCGTCGAGGACCTCGACCCGCCGGCCTCGTTCCCGGAGGGCGCGCGCGACCATGCCGGCGATGGTCGACTTGCCCGCGGACGAGAGGCCGGTGAGCCAGATCGTGCAGCCGTCCGGAGGCGCGCCCACGGTGCCCGACCCGCCGCCCGACGAGGCGAGGGCCGCACGGAGCACCTCCGCCACCTCTGGCCGGCTGTACTCCGGCGGCGGCAGGCGGCCATCCCGCAGCAGTCCGCGGACGCGGGTTCCCGACAGCGCGACGTGGGCGGCGGGACCGTGGGGACACGTCCTGGACGTCGCCATCTGGCCGCAGACGCGGCAGTAGAACGCCCCGTCGAAGAAGAGGGGCTGGATCCCCAGCCGGCCGGGACCCAGCTCGCGCAGCAGGTCCTGGGCGTCGAAGGGACCGTAGAACGAGCCGACGCCGGCGTGGTCGCGGCCGACGATGAAGTGGGTCGCCCCGTAATTGGCGCGGACCAGGGCGTGGAAGACCGCTTCGCGCGGCCCGGCATACCGCATCGGCGCCGGAAAGAGCGCGAGCAGCGTGGTGGCCGCCGGGTAGTACCCGTCGAGCAGGGCGTGGTAGCAGCGGAGGCGGACGTCCGGCGGGACGTCGTCCTCCTTGGTCTCGCCGACCAGGGGATGGAGCAGCAGGCCGTCGCAGACCTCCAGCGCGACCTTGGTCAGGTACTCGTGCGCCCGGTGGATGGGGTTGCGCGTCTGGAAGGCCACGGCGGTCCGCCAGCCCCGCCGCGCGATCTCTGCGCGCACGTCCACCGGCGCGGACGGCAGGCCCTGGAACGGCGGCGGCAGCTCGAGCGCCCCAACGCCGGCCGCCACCGGCCGGCCGCCCAGCCGCCAGGGGCCGGCGGCGAGCACGCGGGCGACGCCCGGATGCCGCGCGTCCTCCGTTCCGTAGACCTGCCGCGCCTCCCGGCAGGGGTCGACCCGGTACAGCTCGGGCTCCACCAGCGTGGCGACCACGTCGCCGGCGGGCGAGCGCAGGCCGACGGTCCGAGCACCGCGCAGCGAGGGGACCAGGCCCTCGTCAGGCGAGAGGGTGATGGGCAGGCTCCAGAGACGGCCGGACGCCAGGCGCATGTCGGAGACGACGCTCTCGTAGTCGGCCTCTCCGAGGAAGCCCTCCAGCGGCGCGTACGCCGACCAGACCAGCAGGCGCAGGTCCGCGAGCTCGACGGCCGAGAGCTGGTGTGCCGGCATCAGTCACCTCCCGTGGCATCGCGAGCGGTCGAGGGACGTGCGGCGGCAGGGGCCCCCTCGAAGGGTCGTCTGGCGAGGCTCCCGTACACCATCTCGGTGAGCGTCACGATGTCGAAGACGGGCACGCCGACCCGCGCCTGGATGGCGTGCGCGAACGGCACCAGGTCGGTGCACTCGATGACCAGCGCCCCCATGTCGGGGTGGGCCCTCGCGAGCCGGTCGACCTCGCTCAGCACCTCGCGGCCGAGGCGATCGCGGTCCAGCTCGTGCCGCCGGCCCTCCAGGACGACCTCCCGGAACTCCGGCCGCTCGTCCATGCCCGCCACGCACACCGGGACCAACTCGCCGCCGATGGCCTCCAGGTGGCGCCGCGTCAGGGACCGCTTCCTGGCCACCAGCAGTCCGACCTCCTTGCCCGCCGGCAGCATGCGGTGGACCATCGGCAGCTGGATCAGGCTGGACGTGAACATCGGGATCTCGACCGCGGCGGCCAGCTCCCGCTGGAAGAGGACCAGGAACCCGCACCCGCTCGTGATGGCCGCCACCCCTTCGGCCTCGAGCGCCCTCGCCGCGTCGACGAACGGCCGGAGCAGCGCCGGATCGGCCCGGCCGACGAGACGCTCCGGCGTGGCGCCCTCCACCACCCGGTAGACGACCGGGAAGCCGAAGGTGTCCGGGTTCCTGATGTGTCCGGGGAACCGCGTGTACGCCGTCTCGAGGCAGAGGACCCCGATCGTCACCTCGCCGGATTTCACCGGCCGTGCCGCCCCACGCGAAGCGGGGTCGGGTCCATGTCCGGCGGCTCGCCGGCGACGATCTGCGCGATCAGCCGGCCGGTGATCGGCGCCAGGCCCATGCCGAGGTGGCCGTGGCCGCATGCGATGGAGAGGTTCCGGTAGGGCTCCGCCCGGCCGATCAGCGGCAGGCCGTCCGGCGTCAGGGGACGGAAGCCGCGCCAGACCTCCAGCGTCTCGGTGCGCTCGAGCTCCGGGAGATAGTCGCGCACGGTCCGGCGGATGCCTTCGACGCGACGTTCGGAGATGGCCCCGTCCAGGCCCGACAGCTCCAGGGTGCCGCCGAAGCGAAGCCGGTCTCCGAGCGGCATCAGCGCCACCTTCCCCTCGCTCAGCAGGACCGGGCGCCGGGGGGCGCCGCGCGGCGTCCGGACCGTGACGCTGTAGCCCTTGGCGGGCTGGAGGTCGAGCCGGACGCCCAGCCGGCGCGCCCACTGCGCGGACCAGGCGCCGGCCGCGATGACGGTCTCCCGCGGCCTGAAGTCCCCGAGGCTCGTCCGCACCGCCACGATCCTGCCGGCCGCCGCCTCGAACCCGCTGACCTGGCAGGGTGCCTCGATCTCGACCCCCATGGCCTCCAGCGTCCGGGCGAGCTCGACCACGAAGTCCGGGGTTCGCAGGCACGCGGCGTCCTCGTCGTGGACGGCCCCGCACACGTCCCACGCCACCTCCGGCTCGAGCGCGCGGAGCGCGGCCGGGTCGAGGGTCCGGAGCCGGACCCCCCGGGCCGCGGCGGCGGGCACCGACCGGCACGCCTTCTCGAACCCATGCGCCGTCCGGTAGGCGACCAGGATCCCCGCCGGCGTGAACGTGGAGGCGAGGCCTCCGCCGGCGCAGAGCTCGCGCAGGATCTCCAGGCTGCGCCGCTTCATCTCCTCGAGGACCGCGGAGACGGCGTTCGCCGCCTCCTCGGTGCACGCGGCGCGGAACCGCCAGAGCCAGCGCAGGAGCTCGGGGTCCGGACGCATCCGGACGAAGAACGGGCTGCTCGGGCTGGAGAGCCAGCGCAGGCCCTGCGCCAGCACTCCGGGCTCGGCCAGCGGGGCGGACCGCGTCCCCACGAATCCCGTGTTCCCGGAAGAGCACGACTGTGGACCGCCCACCGCGCCGCGCTCGACCACCGTCACGGTGGCGCCCGCACGGCGAAGGTGATACGCGCAGAAGAGACCGACCACGCCGCCCCCGATCACCAGGATGTCGGGTTCGGAGCGCATCCCGCCGCCTACAGCGAGACGACGAAGAAGTTGGTGGGCAGGTTGACCACCACCCGTTCGCGGATCTCGGCCATCAGCGCGACCCCCGGCGTGGCGAAGGTGTCCGCCGGCGGCTCGGCGAACCGGATGACCGAGCGCCCGGCGTCGAAGAGCTGGGCGCCGTGCCCGAAGTCGCCGATGATGGCCGTGCCGGGGTCGACGAGCCGCGTCCGCACGATGAACACGCCGTTGCGCTCCAGGTCATCCATTAGCTCGTCGTGGCCCATGAGCCGGTAGTAGTCGTGCGGGTTGACGATGAGGCCGTCGGCGGTGCCCCCCATCTGCTCGACCTCGTTGCAGGCCGCCACCAGGGTCGACGCGAACGGTCCCTTCGACGTCAGGCGCGCGATCCCCGGCAGGTTCAGCAGCCCACCCTCGCCGCGGATGATGGTCTGGTTCTCGGCCGTCGCGAGGCGGACGATCAGCCGGTAGTCGATGAACGAGGCGAACGTCTCCGCGTCCTCCCACAGGTCCGGCGGCACCTGGACCCACGCGATGGTGGGCAGCAGTTCCGGCACCGGTGACTTGCGGAACCGGTTGGCCGCCTCGCGCCGCACGCCGGCGCCGTGGACCTCGGAATCGCCCTGCGCCGGCGGGCCCTCGTGCCAGTAGTACCGGCGCGGGTCGCGGGACAGGTCGACCACCTTCAGCATGTTCCGGGCCGGGTGGCGCGGCTTCCGCCGCGAGCTCGTCAGCGAGTCGGTGACCGTCACGTCGTAGTCGACGCAGGTGCCGAGCCCGCCGGCCGCGAATGCCTGCACGAACGTCTTGCCTGGCGTCATCGGTGGGCCTCCTCGTGCGCCGCACGGAACACAGGCAGGTCGGGTCCCATCACGCTGGCTCCCCCGTCGACGAGGTGCACCTGGCCGGTGACGAAGGAAGCGCGATCGCTGGCGAGGAAGGCCACCACGGCCGCGATCTCCTCCGGGCGGGCGACGCGGCCGAGCGCGTTGTGCCGTCCGATCGCGCGCAGCGGACCCTCGACGTCGCCGCCGGCCATCCTGGCCGCCATCCGCTCGACCAGCGGAGTGCGCGTCCAGCTCGGCGCCAGCACGTTGACGGTGATGCCGTCGCGTCCGACCTCCGCTGCCAGGGCCTGCGCGAAGCGGACGACGGCCGCGCGGGTGACGCCGGAGAGCGCCAGCGGGGCGACGGGGACGCTGGCCGTCTCGGAGGCAACGAAGATCAGACGGCCCCAGCCGGCGGTCTCGAGGTACCGCAGCGCCGAGAGCGCCAGGTCGACCGCCGGCAGGAGGACGCTCTCGACGGCGGCGCGGTAGTCGTCGAGCGCGAACTGCAGCGCCCGTCCGCCCGGCGGGCTGCCGCCGTTGACGACCACGACGTGGAGCGCGCCGAAGTGGGTCGCGACCCCCTCGACCCACGCGCGCGCCGCCATCCTGTCCGTGACGTCCACGCTGCTGGCCAGCACACGGCCGGGCGCCACCTCCTCGAGCGCGCCGCGCGCGGCCGCCAGGCGCACAGGGTCGCGGGCTCCGATGGCGACCGAGGCGCCCTCTCTCGCGAGCTCCATCGCGGAGGCCAGCCCGAGTCCGCTCGAGCCGCCGGCGACCAGCGCGACGCGGTTACGGAGCCCGAGATCCAACCCTGCTCCTCCCCGAGGGTGCGGACTCCGGATGGCTCCGCGGCGTCCCTCCACCGTATCCATAGCGCCGGCGCAGCGGCCAGGACATCACGCTCGCCGCCAGCCTGGCGCGCGCCGGCAGCCCGCTCCTCCAGCCGTCGTCCCGGTCGCCGACCGCCGTCGGACCGGTCAGGAAGCGGTCGGGGTTGCCCGTGACCGTGTGATTGCCGCGAAGCTCGCACGTGCGATCCCGCAGCGGATTCGCGGCGGGATCGGACCCGCACAGCTGGAGCAGCCCGTCCACGGCCGCCCCGGGATCGGCGATGAAGTCCTCGTAGCGTAGGAAGAGCGATCGGTCCGGATTGCGCCTCGTGATCGCCTCGCAGGCCAGGTCGAAGCCGACCCAGTAGGCGGTGCTCTTCCAGGCCGGCATCGCGTGGATGTACTGCTTCGGCCTGGCCCAGGAGTGGGCCGTTGCCCGCGGGTCGCGCACCAGGTGCACGTAGGACGGCGTGACTCCCTCCAGGCGCGCCAGCAGCGCGGCTTCGCCCGGCATCTTGCTGGTGTCCACGATCACGCGAGCGCCGGTCAGGGCGGTCAGCGAGTGGTAGACCCGCGTCATCAGCGCCGCGTGCTCCCGGATCTCGTCGCGATCCAGCCCGCGTCTGAGCACGCGCCAGGTGTGTCGCGTCCGCACGCACGCGAGCTGCCGGCGGACGACCGTCTCGGCGTGCCCCTGCTCGGAGACGCCGGCGGGCCTTCCCAGTGGGAGGATCTCCGACCAGACGGGGCAGGTGGTCAGCGGTCGCCCGCAGCCGCACCACGGGTTGGAGCCTCCGCCGGCCGCGTTCTTCCACAGGAAGTGGAGCTCGCCGACGTGGAAGAACCCGGGGACCTCGTTGAGGATGTTGCCGATCAGGGTGCTGCCATTGCGGCACCAGCCGGTGATGCAGAGGACCTGCGGCGCCGCCGTGCCCACCGTCAGCCCGCGGCCACCGGCTGCGGGGCCGGCTGGCGAACCGACAGGGCGACGGCCACCGCTGCGACGGCGCAGGCCGCGCCCACGACGAAGACGGCTGGATACCCGAAGCCGCTCGCGACCGCTCCCGTCGCCGGACCCCAGACGCCCAGGCCCAGGTCCCAGAACGAGGTGTACGCGCCCAGCGCGGCGCCCTGCTTGGAACGGTCGGTGCGGTTCATCACCATGAGGGCGAGCGACGGGTGGAGCAGGGAGAACCCCACGCCCATCACCACGCTGCCGGCCAGGGCCACGGCCAGGTTGGGCGCCAGGGCGATGACGAGGAGGCCGATGGCCTCGCCGATGCCGCACCAGACCACGACGCGGCGCGGGCCGTACTGGTCGGGAACGCGGCCGATGAACAGCCGGGTGCCCGCGTAGACCACGCTGAACGTGCCCAGCACGACGAAGCCGGACGGGATGCCCCGGGCCTGCAGGTGCAGGACCACGAACGCGGCCAGTCCGGCGTACCCCGCGGCGGCCAGCGCGAGCGCCAGGCCGGGCAGCGCCGCCGGGCGCAGCAGCAGGTCGAGGCGTCCGCTCGGCCTCGCTGCGGCTGCCGGCGCGGCCACCGAGCTGATCAGGAGCAGGCCGAGGAACGGCGCTGCGGCACTGAAGGCCCACACCGTGTCATAGCCGAAGCGGACCAGCACCGCGCCCAGGAAGGTCCCGGCCGAGATCCCGAACCACATGCTCACGCCGTACAGCCCGATCAGCTGGCCTCGACGGCTGTGCGGCGCCAGCGACACCGTCCAGGCGGCGCCGGCCGTGAAGAGCGACGCCTCGCCGACTCCCAGCATCAGCCGCACCGCGACCAGGCCGGCGAGGCCGACGGGCAGGAAGTACAGGACTCCACCGGCCGCGACGATCAGCGCACCCGCCTGCATGACCCTTCGGTAGCCGCGACGGTCGGCCACGTCCCCCGCGATCGGTCGCACGACCAGCGCGGCCAGGCCGGTGGCCGTCACCGCCAGCCCGACCGCCAGGTCGGGAGCGCCGAAGCCCTCCCGGACGAAGCGGGGCAGCACCGGGATCACCGCGCTCAGGCCCATGTAGCCGCAGAACAGCCCGCCGAAGACGCCCGCCAGGGCCAGGCGGGGAAGGGGCTTCTCCTCGTCCGACACGGCTATCGTCGGTCCCCGCGCGCCGCGGCGGCCGCCGGCTCCGGCCGCATCGCGGCCGCCACCTTGCGGACGGCCTCGACCAGCTGGTCGCAGTCCGTCCGCGAGAGCGTGGAGGACAGGGGAACGTCGACCGTCTGCTCGAGGTACCTCGTCGAGTTCGGCAGCAGCGCCTTGATCGCGGCCACGTCGGCGCCGTCGAACAGGAAGCGCCAGTTCCAGTAGGCGCGCACGTTGCCGTCCTCCGCGGAGCCGATGTTCCGGGCGTCGACGCCCTCGCCGCGGAGGGCCCGCGCGAACCAGGTGGCGTCGCCGGAGGGGACGCGGAAGAGGAACGCCTCGCCGAGGAGCGCGCCCGGAGCCACCGGCCGTCGGATCGCGATCTGCGGCAGGTCGGAGAGGGCAGCGGCCACGTGCTCGTAGTTGTGCCGGAAGCGCTCGACGCGGATCGGCAGGCGCTTCATCTCGGCGCGCAGCAGGGCGGCGCGGATCTCGTCCATGCGGAAGCTGAGCACCGGCAGTTCGAGATCGGTCACCAGCGGCGCCCGGCCATCCGGGAAGTGCCGCCGGTAACGCCCCTCGTACGCCCCCGAGAGCACGATCGCGCGAGCGAAGAGGTCCCCGTCGTCGGTGATGAGGAAGCCGCCCTCGCCGGAGTTGAGCGACTTGTCCGATTGCGTGCTGAAGCCGGCGGCCAGGCCGAAGGTGCCGAGCTTCCGGCCCCCGAGCTCGGCTCCCAGGGCGGGCACCACGTCCTCGAAGACCGGCACACCCGCCTCCCGAGCGAAGCCGGTCACGGCCTCCATGTCGGCCGCGAACCCGCGCATGTGGACGGGCATGATGGCACTGATGTCGCCGGTCCACCGGCGCCGCAGGTCCGCCAGGTCCAGGTGCAGGTTCTCGTCCACCTCCACCAGGAAGGGCCGGCAGCCGGCCAGCAGGATGGCGCTCGGCGTGGCGACGAACGTGAACGCGGGACACGCGATCAGCGAGCCAGGCGGGATCCCCGCCGCCATGATCGTGAGCGCAAGGGCGGCGGTCCCGCTCGAGACGGCCAGCGAGTGCTTGCTTCCGAAGTAGCGGCACAGCTCGTCCTCGAACCCCGCGCACTGCGTCTGGCCGTGGGTCCTGCAGTCGTAGCGGAAGTAGAGGTGGCTGCGGATGGCTCGCATGGCGGCCTGCTCATCCTCTCTGTGGACGAAAACGGCGCCCTTGTCGTACGTCGGCCAGGGCCTCACGCGTACGGGCCTGCCCCCGTATACGGCGAGGCGCGCGCCGTCACCTTCCCTCGTCCGCCCCCAGCTCGCCGCCACTGATCGACCATAATCGGCGGTTTTGGCTTCGTCAAGTGGTCGTGGCCGACTGCTTGACAACCTCCTGTATGCTCGTGCAGTGCTGAAGCGGCAGAGGATTTCCCTCCTGGGAGCCTGCGCGGCGGCCCTGCTCGCGGCAGCCTGTTCCGGCCTGTTCTCCGCGTCCTCACAGGCGCCCCGACACGGGCAGTCGGTGACGATCGAGACCTCCGTCAACCCGGTCGGAGTGGCCTTCACACCGGGCTTTGCCTGGGTGGCGAACTCGGGTGACGGCACGGTCTGGAAGATCGACAGGAACACCGACCGGGTGGTCGGCAAGGTGGCCGTCGGCAGCTCCAGCGGCTTCGCCGGGCAGCAGGTGAACGGGGCCGGCATCCCCGGGTGCGAATCCGGCTCGATCCACCAGACGCCGCACGGCGACTTTCGCATTCGCAACTGCGACCTCCCCAAGGCGGTGGCGGCTTCCCATGGAGCGGTCTGGGCGGGCAAGGGCGATACCAGGTCCCTGGTTCGCATCGACCCCGCTAAGGACCGGGTGGTGGACACCATCGCGGTGGGCGTCGAGCCGTGGTACATCCTGGCCACCGACACCGCGGTCTGGCTGAGCGACTGGCGCACGAACACGGTCGTCCGCGTCGATCCGGCGACGGACCGCGTGGTGGCCACGATCGCCGACCTGCCCGCCGGCACCACGGGCCTTGCGGTGTCGCCCGGCGCCCTGTGGGTGGCGAGCAGCCGTGACGCCATGCTGACGAGGATCGACACGACCACGAACGCGGTGGTGACGTCGCTGCACACCGACCCGACACCGCTGCCGGTCGTCTACGCGTTCGGCAGCGTGTGGGTCCGCAACGAGTTCGCCGAGGGGACCGGCACCGTGCAACGCATCGACCCGGCCACCAACCAGGTGGTGGGCAGCGTCCAGGTCACGCCAGTGGCCGGCCGGGACGGCCTGGACGGGATGGCGGTCCTCGACGGGGGCGTCTGGGTGGCGGGCCTCGAGCTGCAGAAGATCGATCCCGCCACCAACCGGGTCGTGCGGATGATCAACCACACCTGCGGAGCGGTCACCGCCGACGCCGGCTTCCTGTGGACGATCGACGTCGCCTACTCGGTGACGCGCATCACGCCCTGACCGGCGTCAGCCCGCGAGGAACTCCGCCCATGCCGTGCCGGTCGGCCGGAGGTCGGCGCTCGAGTTGGGCAGGGCCAGCAGCAGCAGGAAGATGATCGACATGTCGAAGTCGCGTGGGCCTGCTCCGACCTACCGGCGAAGAGCGCCCGACCCCGGGCGACCGAACCGACGAAGGAGCGATGACGTGAAGTACCTGCTGCTGATCTACTTCAACCCGACGACCTGGGACTCGCTGACCGAGGAGGAGCACCAGGCCGTGTTCAGCGGCCACGAGCAGTTCATCAAGACGATCAGGGAATCGGGAGAGATGGTCGGCACCGAGGCGCTGGCCAGCCCGTCGGAGAGCTCGGTGGTCCTGGTGCGCGACGGGGTGCCCGTCGTGACCGACGGTCCCTACCTGGAGGCCAAGGAGTTCATGGCCGGCTACTACGTCGTCGACTGCGAGAGCCGCGAGCGTGCGATCGAGCTGGCCGCGATGATCCCGGACGCGAAGTTCGCGGCGATGGAGGTGCGGCCGATCATGCACTACGACCGGCCTGAGGTGTGAGCACCGACGTCCGGATCGAGGACCTGCTGCGCGAGCTCGCGCCGCAGGTCCTCGGCATCGTGGTGCGGCGCCACGGCCAGTTCGACCTGTGCGAGGACGCCGTGCAGGACGCCCTGCTGGCCGCCGCGATGCAGTGGCCGGCCCAGGGGGTGCCGTCCAACCCGCGCGGCTGGCTGCTGACCGTCGCGTCCCGCCGCCTCGCCGACGAGCACCGCAGCGAGCAGGCGCGCCGCCGGCGGGAGGCCGCCGCGGCCGCCCTCGTCCCGGCGGACGAGTCGGTCGCTCCTGCGCCCGGCGAGGAGCACGCGCCCGACCAGGACGACACGCTCACCCTGCTGTTCCTCTGCTGCCACCCGGCGCTGTCGCCGGCGTCCCAGGTCGCGCTGACTCTGCGCGCCGTCGGCGGGCTGACGACGGCGCAGATCGCCAGCGCCTTCCTGGTGCCGGAGCCGACAATGGCGCAGCGGATCAGCCGCGCCAAGCAGAGCATCAGGGCATCGGGGACCCCGCTGCGCATACCGCCGCAGCCCGAGCTGGCCGCCCGGCTCCGCGTGGTCCTGCACGTGCTGTACCTGATCTTCAACGAGGGCTACACCGCCAGCTCCGGCGCCGACCTGCAGCGCGGCGACCTGACGCGCGAGGCGATCCGGCTCACGCGCGCGGTTCGCCGGCTGCTGCCCGACGACGGCGAGGTGGCAGGCCTCCTCGCGCTCATGTTGCTGACGGACGCCCGGCGCGCCGCCCGCAGCCGCGCCGACGGCGCGGTGGTGCCGCTGGAGGAGCAGGATCGGGGTCGCTGGGACCCGGCGGCGATCGACGAGGGAGTGGCGATCGTCACGGACGCCCTGGCCCGGGCGCCGCTCGGCCCCTACCAGGTGCAGGCGGCCATCGCGGCGGTCCATTCCGAGGCGGCGCGTACCGAGGACACGGACTGGCCCCAGATCCTCGCGCTCTACCGGCTGCTCGCTCGGCTGTCGCCCAACCCGATGGTCACGCTCAACGAGGCGGTGGCGCTGGCGATGGTCGAGGGGCCGCGGGCCGGCCTCGACCTGCTGACGACGCTCGACGCGGACCAGCGCGTCGCCGGGCATCACCGGCTCGACGCGGTTCGCGCCCACCTGCTGGAGATGCTCGGGGATCGCGCCGGCGCCCGGTCGTCGTACCAGCGCGCCGCCCGGCGCACGACCAGCCTGCCGGAGCGGCGCTACCTGGAGAGTCGAGCGGCGCGGCTGAAGACTTCGACGCCTCCGCGGGGCCGGCCACCGGATTCTTGTCAATCGAAATAGCCTCACGTACGATGGCCGCGAGTATGGAGAGGGAGGCACCGTGGCGGGTGTTCCTGAGCCATACCTCGGACCTCCGCGAACACCCCGGCGAACGATCGTTCGTGGCTTCCGCGGAGGCGGCGGTCCTCCGTGCCGGACACGCGGTCACCGACATGGCCTACTTCTCGGCCAGGGACACCGAGCCGGCCGACTTCTGTGAACGCATGGTGGAGGACGCGGACGTCTACGTCGGCATCATCGGCGCTCGCTACGGCGCCCCGGTCCGCGGCCGGCCCGAGCTGTCGTATACGGAACTGGAGTTCGAGGCGGCGACTGCCATCGGCCTGCCTCGGCTCGTGTTCCTGGTCCGCGAGAGCGCGCAGCCGTCGCACGACCAGACGGAGGAGCACCGACTCCGCCAGGACGCGTTTCGGGCGCGGCTCCAGTCCGCGCCGCTGACCTGCGCCTGGGTCGCGTCCCCGACCGACCTCGAGATCGGGCTGCACCAATCGCTGGTCGAGCTGCGCGCGGCGGTGCCAGGCCGGACCCGGACCCCGGCGGCGGCGCGGTCATCGGGGTCCACCAGCGCGAGCAGCGCTCCGCTGGTGCAGATGTCACTGATCGTGGAGTTCTGGTCTCGACTGGAGCAGCCGGCGATCGGTGACGCGATCTCACTGCTGCGTGAGTGCTTCGGTCTCTCGCGCAGCAATCTCATCGAGCAGCTGTGGGAGGTCTGCGGCTCGGAGGATCTCGGTGTCGAGGCGTCTCAGGTCTACCTGTGGGAGAAGGGGGAAGGAGCGGGACCGCGGCCCCGGCCCGCGCCGCGATATCGGATGCTGCTCGGACGCGTCTGCGAGCGCGAGCTGCTGCGCCTGCCCCCCATTGCGCGCCGCGATGTCATCCAGCGACTCATGGAGGTCGCGGGCACGCCGCCGGCAGCGGAGCCCACTCACGCCGAGCCCGATCGCACGGCGACGCTCGGCGCGGTCGACCGGCACTTCGTCGAGGCGCTGCGCTCCTGGCGAACGCCGCCCGAAATTCCGCCGACGCCGGGCTGCTCGACCTGAGTTCGAGCGCCTCTCCTCGGGCGTGGACAGGCCGGCGCGCCTCCGCCCGTGGGTGACCGGAGCCAACCAGTCGCTCGTTGGAGAACCTGTGGGGCACTGCCTCGTCGACCAGCCAGATCCGTACTATTGGCCTTTCGCCGCCAGCCGCCGGGCCGCAGCGCATCGGACCGCTGCGTGCGGGGTCGGAGTGAAATCACGAGAACGAATCAAGACGACGACATCGCTGGAATACGACATCGACGGCACGCACATGGACATCGTCGTGCGGCCACCGGTGATGACTCCGTCGACCCAGACGCTCCTGCTCGCCCGCTCCATAGACCACGTCGACTCCGCGACGGCGCTGGACCTGGGCACCGGCTCCGGCCTGCTCGCGATCCTCATGGCCAAGCGTGGGGCGCGCCGGGTGATCGCGTCGGACATCAGTTCCAGTGCCACCCAACTCGTCGCCTCGAACGCGGCCCGCAACCTGGTTGCGAGGACCGTGCACCCCGTGCAGGCGGACATGCTGACCGCGTTCACTCGCAACCGGTTCGACCTCATCGTCTGCAACCCTCCCTCGACGCCGGCGGCGAGCCCGAACGGACTGCGACCGAACCTCTACGGCGGGCCGTCGGGGCGCAGCCACATCGAGCCCCTGCTGAGGCATGCCGGCAGCCACTTGACACTTGACGGCCGCCTCCTGCTGGTCCACAATTCGCTGGCCAACTTTCCGCGCTCGCTCGAGCTCATGGAGCAGCAAGGGCTGTGCTGGCGCGAGCTGTCCTCGGTCAGGGCGCCTTTCCGTGACGAGTACTACAGACAGATGGCCCACCTGGAGAAGCTGCGGGCGGAGGGAGCCGCCGAGTTCACCGAGAGCGGTGGCTGCTGCTCTCTCACGCTGAGCGTTCTGGAGGTCAGGTGGCCGGCGACAGGCTCGTCGTCCGCATAGCCGGACTGGCTGTCGCGGTCGTCGCCGCGGGGCTCCTCTCGTTTTTCAACATCGCGAGCCTGGTTCTCGCCATCGTGGTGGGCCTGCTCGTGATCGCGATCGCGCTCCTGGTCGAGCTGGTGATGGAATCGGAGTCCGCGCGAAGAGGTGTCGACGACGTGGTGTCGATCACCGAGCAGATGCGGACGGACGTGTTCACAGCGACCTCGCTCACCGAGCAGATCGTGCGGAACGAGCAGTTCGTCTCGAGCCTCCAGAGCATCACGACCTCGCTGAGCGCGATCTCCCGCAACGCCACCGCCCGGACCGTCTTCGTGAACGAAGCCGAGCGCAGTGTCTCGCAGTGCGCCTGGTTCCTGACTCAGCTCGCCAATGGCGACCTCACGCTGGAGGACCCCCGGCGCATCGAGGCGATGATCGCCCTGCTGGAGGGCGCGCTCCGGGGCGAGACCGTCTCCATGACGAGCTACGTCGCCATGGACCAGTGGTGGGACCTACCGCTCGGGCGGCAGTACTACCAGGCCAACAAGCGCGCCGCCGACCGCGGCGTCAGGATCCACCGGATTTTCATCGTGAGGCCGGCGGACGCGGAGAAGATGCGAGCGTTCGTCGAGGAGCAGACGCACATCTTCGACGTGGGCCTGGTGGCCGAGAACCTGGTCGACGCCCTGCACCGCGAGAACTTCTTCCTGCTGGGCAGCCGCATCGTGAGCTACGCGGAGTACTCGTGGGACGGCCGCCTGACGAAGGGCCACATCTGTACGGCCGGCCCCAAGCTCAGTGAGTACCGGGAGAAGTTCGACGCACTGAAGCTCCTGGCCGTGCCGTACGACCTCTTCTACGCCGGAGACTGAGAAGGCCGAGGTCGGCGGCCCCGATTGCCGCTCGTGAGAGTCCCCTCGGCTGCCAGATGACGATACCGACGCGGCAACCGACGGCTCCCTCCGGCCGTCAGGCGGTCGGCCCGATGAGCTGCTTCAGGCCCCAGGCGGTGCCGTTCCTCACCCACTGGTACACGCCCAGGGCGTCCGGCGGCACGGCGTCGTGGTCGTCCGGCGCGAAGCGCTCGCGGACGCCCAGGATGCTCTGGGCCGCGGGCACATCCATCGTCTCCCAGGCCTTTGCCACGCGCGCGCCGTCGAAGTCGTTGGCGGCCTGGACCGCCCTGGCCCACTGCAGGATGCAGTCCGCCGCCGCCGGAAACGCCTTCATCTCGACGCCGTTGGGCGCCGCCCCGAACCGGGCCTGCGCCTTCTTGACGAAGTCGCGATACGCGGGCGGCCAGCGGGCGTCGGGCACGTCGCTCAGGTACGTCTCGATGGTCGACGTGAACACCAGGCCGTTGGCCGGATCGCCCGCCTGCACCGGGAACGCGTAGCCGCTCAGCCCGCTGAAGCCGAGCGCCTTCACCTTGGCGGTCGCCTTCAAGGCGGAGATCGCCTGGAGGGTCCTGGCCGCCGTCGCCGGGTTGTCCGAAACCACGATGGCGTCGGCGCCGAGCTTCAGCATCTGCTGGACCTGTGCCTTCTGGTCGCCGGTCGGCGCCACGAAGGCGGCGCCCACGTACTGGAGCCCGAACCTGGGAGCCTGGTCGCTGAGCTGGGCGTCGTGGCTCTGGCCGATGCCGTCGTTCTCGGCGACCAGTCCGATCTTCTTGATCTGGGTGCCGTGCTGCACGTAGCCGAGCAGGGTGGGAACGCTGGCCTGGTCCTGCGCCTGGGCGCGGAACGAGTACCGCGCGCCGGCCATGAGATCGTCGGCCGCCATGCTCGTGAGGCAGTTCGGGATGCGCGCCTGCGCGACCAGCGGCATGGCGCTGAGGTAGAGCCCGGCGAAGCCGGGACCCACGAGCAGCCTCACCGAGCGGTCTGCCAGCAGCTGCTTGACGACGGTCGCCGTGCGCGCGGGGTCGAGCTGGTCGTCGGCTGTCACCAGCTGGACCTGGTTGCCGAGCAGCCCGCCCTCCGCGTTCAGGGCGTCGAGCTCGATCTGGACGCTGTTCTGGAGGTACGTGCCCTGGGACGCGTAGGGGGACGTGCCGCTGAAGACGTCGACCAGGGCCACCTTGATCGGGCCGCGGACGACGCTCGACCCGCCGCCGCCGCTCATGAACGGCAGCCCGCCGCAGGCGCTGACGAGCAGGCACGCCGCTGCCAGCGCGCACCGCAGCCTCATCGCCACCCGAGCTCGCGCGAGAGCTGCAGCGCCGCGGACTTGAGCATCGGCGCGTATCGCTCGAGGCTGACATCGTCGAAGCGGAACTCGGGCCCGCACACGCTCATCGCGCCGGCGACGCCGTGGGCGTCGAAGATCGGCGCCGCCACCGCCGCCGCGCCCTCGTGGCGCTCGCTGCGGCTGACGGCGATGCCCGTGACCCGCACCGACTCCAGCGTGTCTCGCAGGCCGGACGGGTCGACCATCGTCCGCGACGACAGGCGTTCCAGTGGTTCGGACAGCAGCGCCTCGCGCGAGTCGCCGGGCAGGAACGCCATGATGGCGCGGCCCGAGGCGCCCGCGTGCAGCGGGAACGGCCGGCCCAGCTCGACCGCGAGCTTGATCTCCTGCGGGCTGACCAGCTGGTCGACGTACACGCGCTCGCGGCCGAGGAGGACGCTGAGCGTCACGGTCTCCCACGTCTCGTGGTGGAGCGAGCGCATGTGCGGCAGCGCCCTGGTCCGCATCTCGACGTTCGTGTGGTTGCCCCGTCCGAGCCGGAGCGCGGCGTGGCCGAGGCCGTAGCGCCGATCGGGCCGCGCCTCGACGTAGCGGTTCCGCACCAGCGCGCTGACGTGGTAGTGGACGACGCTCTTCGGAAGGCCGACACGCCGGGCGATCTCCGTCACGCCGATCGGCTGGCTGGCCTCCGCGAGAACGCCAAGCACCGCCAGCGCGCGATCGATGGCGCCCGCCGGCACCTCGTGCGGCTCAGCCATGCGCGGACGCGACGACGATGTTCCTGTTCAAGCTGCTTCCCTACCCACTGGAACGTTCGGGGTACCCGAACCGACTGGCCCGCTAATTTGGACCCACCGGCCGCGGCCTTGTCAAGTGAGTCAGCAAGTAAACTCGATCGCGGTGAGCGACGAAGGGACGGTCGGCGGACGCGCGCGACCGGCCTCTCGACCCGCGATCGCCGCCGGCGGATCGTTCCGGTGGGTCGTCCTCGGGCTCGCCACCCTCATGCAGGTCGGCGTGTCGCTGCCGCAGCAGACCCCGGCCGCGATCGGCCCGCTGCTCGCGCATTCGCTCGGCCTCACCCGGACCGAGCTCGGGCTCCTCACCTCCGCGATCTGGGGCGGGATGCTGATCGGGATGCTGCCGTTCGGGATGCTGGTCGACCGCTACGGCGAGCGCTCGATGCTCCTCGCCGGCGGCACCCTGCTGATCGGGTTCCTGCTGCTCGCGTCGCGGGCCTCCGGCTTCGAGCCCCTGTTCCTGGCGCTCGTGCCCGCCGCGATCGGCGCCTCAGCGGCCTCACCGGGCGGCACCCGGGCGCTGGCCGCGTGGTTCGAGCCCCGCCGGCGGGGAATGGCCATCGGCGTGCGCCAGACGGGGGTGACGGCCGCCGGCGTGCTGGCGGCCGTGATCCTGCCCCCGATCGCGCTGGCCTTCGGCTGGCGGTCCGCCTTCGTGACGGTGGCCGTGCTCGCCCTGACGGGCATGCTGGCCTTCGTCCTCTTCTACCGGGAGCCGCCGGCGGAGTCGCGGGGTCCGCGGCGGACGCTGGACGTCGGCGTGCTGCTGCACAGCCGCACGTGGGTCGCGGCCACGGCGTACGGCTGGGTGTTCATGGGCGCGCTCGGCTCGGTCGTCGCGTACCTCGCGGTGTCGCTGAACCAGGACGCCGGCCTGAGCGCGGTGCGGGCCGGCCTGCTGCTCGCGGTGCTCCAGGTTGGCGGCATCGCCGGCCGGCTCGGATTCGGCGTGCTCTCCGACCGGCTGGGCAGCCGCGGCGTGGTGATGTCGCTGTCGGCCACGCTGGCGGTCGGCGCCTGCCTGGCGATGGCCGTCCTCGGCCACGGCCGGGCCGAAGCTCCCGTGCTGGCGCTGCTGGCGTTCCTCCTCGGGCTGTCGTGCATGGGCTGGAACGCTCTCTACATCACGCTCTCGGCCGAGGTGGTCCCGATCCAGCACGCCGCGACCGCCGTGGGCGCCGGCACGACCGTGACGTTCATCGGCATGTTCGCGGTGCCCCCGGTCTTCGGCCTGATCGCCGACCACACCGGCTCGTACGCGTGGTCCTGGCTGGCGCTGGCGGCGTGGGCCGGCCTCGGCGTCGCGATCAGTCTGGCAGTGCGCGACCGCTCCGGGAGAAGCGCCCCGGGCTGAATCCCGCGACGTCGTGCGGGGTCCGTCCGTCCAGTGCGAGGTCGGCCGCGATCTCGCCCAGGATGGGCGCGAACTTGAACCCGTGCCCCGAGCACGCGGACACCACGGTCACGTTCGGAGCACCGGCGCGGCCGATCACGAAGTGCCCGTCGGGTGTGTTGGTGTACATGCAGACCGCGGAGCGCGAGGGGATGGGCGTCAGGCCGGGCAGCAGCTCCGCGACGAACGACGCGGCCGGCGCCGTGTCGGCCTCCGTGACTGCGCGGTCGAGCGCGTCGGGGTCGACGGACCTGCCGCCATGATGGATTCCGACCTTGACGGTGGCGCCGTCGAGCGTGGGCAGTCCGTAGGCCGCCTCGCCGGGCCGGTCGTGCATGAAGATGGGGAAGCGGTCGGGCGCGAACGCCGCCGGGTCGCGCGCGGGGAACCACGTCATCACCTGGCGCTCCACCTCGAGCGGCAGGCCCAGGCCCGGCAGCAGGCGGCCCAGCCACGGCCCCGCGCACACGATCGCGTGCCGGCCCCGATACTCCGCGCCGCCCGCACGCACCCGCACCCCGCCGGCGTCCGACTCGACGGTCGTGACCCGCACGCCGGTGACCAGGTCGGCGCCCAGCGCCACGGCGCGATCGGCGGCGGCGCGGATCGCACGCTCCGGACGCAGCACGCCCGCCCCCTCCTCCCAGAGCGCAACCTCGTCCGCGGCCAGGACGTGCTGCGGGAAGCGCGCGGCCGCCTCGGCCGGCCCAAGCAGCTCGCACAGCAGTCCGTGGACACGGGCGCTCCGCTGCGCGCCCGCGACCACCTCGCTGTCCGGGCGGCCGATCATGAGGCCGCCCGTCATGGTCAGCAGCTCGGCGCCGGCCTCGACCTCCAGCTCGCGCCAGAGCGGCAGCGCGGCCTGGACCAGGGGGACGTACTCGGGCCCCTCGTAGTAGGCGGTCCGGGTCACCCGCGACTCCCCGTGCCCGGAGCCGCGGTCGTGGCCGGGTGGGAACTGGTCCAGCCCGACGACGGCGGCGCCGCGGCGCGCGGCTCGCCACAGGGCCATGCTGCCCATCGTGCCGGCGCCGACCACGATGACGTCGGTGGTCATGATGAGCTCATGTTGGGCGACATCGAGGACTTCCTGCACTACTTCCGCGGACTGAACCGGCGCGCGGTGCGCGACGTCGGCGGCCTGCAGGCCGTCGCCGAGACCTGGACGCCGCCGGCGGGGGAGGGCGAGAACGCGTGGGGCGTGGGCCAGATCGTGGCGCACATGGCCACCAGCCGCGTCTTCTTCGCGCGGGCATACGCCGAGGAGCGATGGGCCGCCGAGCAGTGGCCCGGTCCGTACGACACCGGCGCGCAGTGGGTGGCGGCGCTCGACGCCAGCGCGGCGCGGGTGCATGAGCTGCTGTCGGGCACGCCGGGCGAATGGCTGCGACGCCCGATCGCGATGCTGGACGGACGGCCGCAGCCGGGGTGGCGCCTGCTGCTGTTCCTGGTCGAGCACGAGGTCCACCACCGCTCACAGGTCCAGACGTACGCCGGGCTGTACGGGTGGGGCGTTGAGCACATCTTCGGCCGCAGCGCGCAGGAGGCCGGCCTGGAGGCGCCCCGCCAGGAGGGCTCATGAGCGACGCACCACGGTTCGGCAACCTGATCGGAGGCGAGTGGGTCCCCGCCCGTTCCGGCGCGACGTTCGAGAGCGTCAGCCCCGCCGACCGGGAGGACGTGGTCGGCGTCTTCCCACGCTCGGGCCGGGAGGACGTCGGGGACGCGGTCGCGGCGGCAGGGCGCGCCTTCCCGGCCTGGCGGGGCACGCCGCAGCCGGCCCGCGGCGACCTGCTGCGCCGCGCCGCCCAGCTGCTGCGCGACCGCAAGGAGGACCTGGCCCGCCTGATGACGCGGGAGATGGGCAAGGTCCTGGTCGAGGCGCGGGGTGACGTCCAGGAGGCCATCGACATGGCCGACTACATGGCCGGCGAGGGGCGACGGCCGGTCGGCGAGACGGTGCCATCGGAGCTGACCGACAAGGTCTGCTTCACCTGGCGCGAGCCGGTCGGCGTCGTCGGCCTGATCACCCCGTGGAACTTCCCGGTCGCGATCCCGAGCTGGAAGCTGTTCCCGGCGCTGCTGGCCGGCAACGCGGTCGTGCTCAAGCCGGCCGAGGACACGCCGCTGTGCGCCGCGCGCCTGGTGGAGGCGCTGGTCGAGGCGGGCCTGCCCGCGGGCGTCGTCAACGTGGTGCACGGCATCGGCGAGGAGGCCGGCGCGGCGCTCGTCGACCACCCCGGCGTGCGCGCGCTCAGCTTCACGGGCTCGGCCGAGGTCGGGCGGCTGGTGGCCGCTCGCGGCGGCCAGCAGCTCAAGCGCGTCTCGCTCGAGCTCGGCGGCAAGAACGCGATCGTCGTGCTCGACGACGGCGACCTGGACCTGGCGATCGACGGCGCCGTCTGGGCGGCGTTCGGCACGACCGGCCAGCGGTGCACCGCGGCGTCACGGATGATCGTCCACCGCGAGGTGCTCGGGAACTTCACCGAGCGGCTCCGCGAGCGCGCCGAGGCGCTCCGCGTCGGCAACGGCCTCGACGAGGGCGTCGACGTCGGCCCGATCGTCAACGACCGGCAGCTGCGCCGCGTGCACTCCTACACCGAGGTCGGCCTGGGAGAGGGCGCCCGCCTGGTCACCGGCGGCGCGGTGCTCGACCGGGGCGACCTCGGCCGGGGCCACTTCTACGCGCCGACGATCTTTGCCGACGTCCGGCCGGCCATGCGGATCGCGCAGGAGGAGATCTTCGGGCCGACGGTCTCGGTCATCGCCGCGGAGTCGCTGGAGCAGGCGATCGCGCACGCCAACTCGACGGCGTACGGCCTCTCGCTGTCGATCTACACCCGCGACGTGAACCGGGCGTTCCGGGCCATGCGCGAGCTGCAGGCCGGCATCGTCTACGTCAACGCGCCGACGATCGGAGCCGAGATCCAGCTCCCGTTCGGCGGGATCAAGAGCACGGGCAACGGCCACCGTGAGGCCGGCTCGACGGCGCTGGAGGAGTTCTCCGAGTGGAAGTCCGTGTACGTCGACTACTCGGGCCGGCTGCAGCGCGCGCAGATCGACACCGCTTGACATACCAGGGGCCCGTGGAGGGGGTGCTGGTCGACGTCGAGGGGCTGGTCCACATCTACCGGACGGACGAGCTGGAGGTGGTCGCGCTGCAGGGCCTCGACCTGCAGGTCGCCGAGCAGCAGATGATCGCGATCGTCCCCCGCAGCGGCAGCGGCAAGACCACGCTGATGAATGTGCTGGCCGGGGTCGAGGCACCCAGCGCGGGCCGCGCGCAGGTTGCCGGCTACGACCTCGCCCGCATGACGGGCGCGGAGCGCGCGTCGTACCGGCGGCCGCGCCCACCGGCAGGGACCACCGCCAGCCCCGGCACCGCGGCCGCCACCGACAGCAGCTCGTCGACGCGCTGCCGGCACCCTTCGGGACCAGCGCGGGTCCCGCCGGCATCAGGTCTGAGTGAGGCCGATCGTCACCTAATGCGCCGGGCAAGAGCCTCTGGCGGAACGCTGTCGCGCGAGCGACGCTGTGGCCTGGAGGACTGAACGTATGACATTCATCTGGTTCATTGTCTGGATGGTCAACGGACATCCCTGGCTGTTGACCGAGTGGAACCCGTGGAACATATCCTTGCTCGTCTGCGCGTTCTTCGATCTCATTGGCAGCAGCAGCGCGCGCAGCGTGGCGCCGCGAAGGCGTAGCGGCGCGGCCGAGGGTTAGCCTCGAAGTTTCATCAAGCGGTATGGACCGAGAGCGCCCGAGCGAGCCGACCGCCGAACTCGACGGCGCCGCCGCCAGTCGCTCCTCGCCGGGCTCCGGCAGCTGGGCTGAGCATCCGTGTTTCGGGTGGAACTGCCGCCAGTTCCACCGATGGATTGGTCGCGGCGGGTGGAAGTGCCGGCAGTTGCACGTCCAACACGACCCCGGCGCGATCCGCAACTTTTCGCCGACAATCAATGGAAGTGCAATGCATCGGGTTGCCGGCATGGGATCGCTCCCACGATCCGATTAGTAGGGAATCCGACCATTTCGAGGGAGAATCTGCGCGTTTGTTCAACCTACGCTTGACACTCGCCACCCGGGCCGGCTACAACCGGTGCAAATGAGAGCGGTCCCCCGAACCCTGCCCAGGTCGTCAGCGCCGACCCTGAAGGAGGTTGCCCAGCTCGCCGGCGTCTCGCGCGCCACTGCCTCGCGCGTGTTCACGGAGAGCCCGCGGGTCAGCGACGAGGCCCGCCGCGCCGTCGAGCGGGCGGCGAGGCGGCTCGGCTACGTGCCCAACCGGGCCGCGCGCAGCCTGGTCACGGGCCGCAGCGACTCGGTCGCCCTCGTCATCCCGGAGCCGACGACCAGGCTGTTCGGCCACCCGTTTTTCCCACTCCTGCTGCGCGGCATCAGCGAGGTGGTCGCCGCCCACGACCTGCAGCTGGTCCTGTTCGCACCGCAGAGCGGTGCCGACGAGCGACGGCTGGAGCGGTACCTCGCGGGCGGCCACGTGGACGGGGCGCTGCTCGTCTCGCTGCACGGCGCGGACCCGCTGCCCGCCAGCCTGCAGGCCCGCGGCCTCCCGGTCGTGGTCGGCGGCCGCCCGCCCGGGGAGGGCCAGGTCAGCTACGTGGACGTGGACAACCAGGCCGGCGCCGCCTCGGCGGTGCGGCACCTTGTGCAGGTCGGCCGGCGGCAGATCGCGACCATCGCCGGATCGCTCGACATGTCGGTCAGCCAGGATCGCCTGCAGGGCTACCGGCGCGCGCTCGACGCCGCCGGCCTGCCGTGGGACCAGACGCTGGAGGAGAGCGGCGACTTCAGCCACGAGGGCGGCGTGCTGGCGATGCGCGCGCTCCTGGCGCGGCACCCGCGGCTGGACGCCGTCTTCGCCGCCTCCGACCTCATGGCGGCGGGCGCTCTGCTGGCCCTGCGCGAGGCGGGGCGGCGGGTTCCGGCCGACGTGGCGGTGATCGGCTACGAGGACTCACCCATCGCGGCCACGAGCCTGCCACCGCTCTCCAGCGTCCGCCAGCCGAACGAGGAGATGGGCCGCGAGATGGCGAGGCTGCTGATCGCCTCGATCGGCTCCCCGCGCCAGGTCGCCCGCCGCGTGGTCCTCGCAACCGAGCTGGTCATCCGCGAATCGACCGGAGAGTGAGAGCGCTCCCAGGGTAACTCCGGCCTTGACCGCGGGGCGCCCCGCTCCTATCGTTCGAGTGCGGGTTTCCATCGGGATGCGCTCGCGGGCGCCGGTTGGGGCCGGCCGCTCGCACGGGTCGACGTCGGGGGATTGGACAAGGAGGTGCCATTGGGGCCACTGACCGCACCTGTGAGAGCGTTCTCACGCACGTTCTGATCACAGGCATTCGGTAAGGGGCGGCCGCCGCCGATCCGTTCCGGCGGCGCGCTCGGCGAGGCGTTTCGGGAAGCGAACCGGCGACCGGCAGCGGTCGCCGGGGCTGGACCGTCCGGCTCCGGCCGGACGACCACACCACGAAGGAGAGAAGACCCAGATGATCGCACGGTTGCCGCGTGTGAGATCGCTCTCATACGTGGCGTCATTCTTCGCGCTCGCGGCGGCAGTGCTCGGCGTCGGTACGGGCAGGGCCCAGGCCGCCGGGCCAGCGTGCAACGTGCAGTACCAGGTGACCAACGACTGGCAGCAGGGCTTCCAGGCCAGCGTCACCATCACGAACCTCGGCGCCCCGATGACCAGCTGGACGATTTCGTGGACGTTCCCCGGCGGCCAGCAGATCAACAACATCTGGAACACCACGCCGTCCAGTCCGGCGGTCCAGTCCGGCCATGTGGTCACGGCCGCGAACGCCAGCTACAACGGCTCGGTCGCGACCAACGGGACGGTGAACTTCGGCTTCACCGCCACGGAGACCCCGAACGGCAGCAACCCGAACCCGACCAGCTTCACCGTCAACGGGCAGAGCTGCAACCACCCGGCGCCCCTCGTCGCGATCACGAGTCCGGCCGCGGGCGCCACGTTCACCGCGCCGGCCACGATCGCCCTGACCGCCACGGCAGCGGCCGCCGGCGGCGCGACCATCACGTCGGTGTCGTACTTCGACGGCGCGAACCTCATCGGCTCGGCCACCGCCAGCCCGTACAGCTTCAGCTGGCAGAACGTGCAGGCCGGCGCGCACAACATCACCGCCGTGGCGACGGACAGCACGGGCGCCACGGGCACGTCGCCGCCGATTGGCATCAGCGTCGCCGCCGCGCCCGCCGTCATGGTCACCGCTTCGACGGTGAGCCTCCAGGTGGGCAGCACCGCAACGTTCGGCGTCTCACTCACGGCGGCGCCGAGCTCGAGCGCGGTCGTGACCGTCGCGAAGAGCAGCGGTGACACCGGCATCACGGTGTCGGGCGGCGCGAGCCTGACCTTCACCGCGGCCAACTTCGGGACGGCGCAGACCGTCACGCTGGCGGCCTCGACAGCCACCGCCTCGAACGGCACGGCCGTCATCACCGCCTCGGCCACCGGCTACGTCTCGGCGACGGTCAACGTCACCGCGACCCCGCCGCTGGCGCTGCACGACCAGCGGTTCCTGCAGCTGTACCAGGACATCAAGAACCCGCAGAACGGCTACTTCAGCCCGCTCGGCATCCCCTACCACTCCGTCGAGACGCTGATCGTCGAGGCGCCCGACTTCGGGCACGAGACGACGTCCGAGGCCATGAGCTACTGGGTCTGGCTGGAGACGTCGTACGGACGCGTGACCGGCAACTGGACGCCGTTCAACAACGCGTATGCGGCGATCGAGCAGTTCTTCATCCCGGGCCACGCCGATCAGCCGACCAACAACTTCTACAACGCGTCCAGCCCGGCCACGTACGCGCCCGAGCTTCCGTCGCCGGCGGACTACCCGGCGACGCTCGACAGCTCGGTCAAGGCGGGCCAGGACCCGCTCGCTGCCGAGCTCCAGGCGACGTACGGCACGCCGGACATCTACGGCATGCACTGGCTCCTCGACACCGACAACAAGTACGGCTTCGGTCACTGCGGCGACGGCACGACCAAGCCGGCGTTCTTCAACACGTTCCAGCGCGGGCCGAACGAGTCCGTCTGGGCGACCGTGCCCCAGCCGTCATGCGAGACGCTGAAGTTCGGCGCCGGCGCGAACGGCGGCTACCTGCCCCTGTTCATCGCCGGCTCGACCCCCGCGCCGCAGTGGCGCTACACGGACGCGCCGGACGCCGACGCGCGGACGATCGAGGCGGCCTACTGGGCGCAGGTCTACGCGACCCAGCAGGGCAAGGCCTCGGCGATCGCCGCCACCGTTGCCAAGGCGGCCAAGCTGGGCGACTACCTGCGCTACTCGCTCTTCGACAAGTACTTCAAGCAGCAGGGCAACTGCGTAGGCCCCGTCGCGTGCGCGCCGGGCAGCGGCCGGAACAGCGCGGACTACCTGCTCGGCTGGTACTACGCGTGGGGCGGCTGCCTGCCCCAGGGCTCCGGCTGCAGCTGGGCCTGGCGCATCGGCGACGGCACCGCGCACTTCGGCTATCAGAACCCGATCGCGGCGTGGGCGCTGAGCAACGTCGCCGCCCTGACGCCGCTCTCCCCGACCGCCAAGTCCGACTGGGCCACCAGTCTGACGCGGCAGCTGCAGTTCTACCAGTGGCTGCAGTCCGCCGAGGGCGCGATCGCGGGCGGCGCGACCAACAGCTGGGGCGGCCAGTACGGCACCCCGCCGAGCGGCGATCCGACGTTCTTCGGCATGTTCTACGACTTCGAGCCCGTCTATCACGATCCCCCCAGCAACCAGTGGTTCGGCTGGCAGGCATGGTCGATGGAGCGGGTGGCGGAGTACTACTTCGTGACCGGCGACTCGGCCGCCAGGGCCCTGCTGGACAAGTGGACCTCCTGGGCGATGGCCAACACGACCATCAATTCCAGCGGCACGTTCACCATACCGAGCACGCTGAACTGGACGGGCGCGCCCAACACCTTCACCGGCTCGGGAACGCCCAGCGCCAACACGAACCTGCACGTGTCCATCGTCAACACGTCGAGCGACGTGGGCGTCGCCGCGGCGCTGGCCAAGGCGCTCAGCTACTACTCGGCGAAGTCGGGCAGCGCGGCGGCGAAAACGATGGCGCAGCAGCTGCTGGACGGCATGTGGAACAACTTCTCGGACCCGATCGGCATCGCGGCCCCCGAGACGCGGACCGATTACAACCGCTTCAACCAGGGGTTCAACACGACGACGCAGACCGGCCTGTTCGTCCCGTCTTCGTTCAACGGAACGATGCCGGACGGCGACTCCATCGTGAGCGGCGCGACGTTCCTGAGCATCCGGTCCTGGTACAAGAACGACCCGAACTTCGCGAAGGTCCAGGCGTACCTGAACGGGGGCTCGGCGCCGACGTTTACGTACCACCGCTTCTGGGCCGAATCCGACATCGCGATCGCGAACGACGTCTTCGCGAACCTCTTCAACTCCTGATCGATACGTTTCCCCACCTCCGGGGTGGACGCGGGCCATGCTCGCGCCACCCCTTTCTCGTTCATGGGGTGGGCATCGAGTCGGCGCCCCCGAACGCGAACGCCGCGTAGATCCCGGAGATCACGACGATCGCGGCGCCGGCGAGGAAGATCGTGTCGTACGTGCCGAAGTGCACGCCGAGGACCCGAGCGTCCAGCCCTCGGAGCACCGAGCTCGAGAGCCAGCCGGCCACCGCGACCCCTACGATTCCCATCGACTGGATCGCCGGGATGAACGCCGCGAACACCCGGCCCAGCACGTCACGGGGCACGGCCCGCACCAGCAGCGGGCTGACCGCCGTGTTCATCGCGCCGAGGGGGACGGCCATCAACAGCAGGAACCCGAGCCCGACCAGGAAGCTGGACGTGCGCGCGTAGGCGCCGAAGAAGACGCCGAAGAGCACGAGGCTTGCCCAGATCGTCCTGGCCAATCCCATCCGAGCGCCAAGCCAGCCGGCCGCGGCAGCGCCGATGACGACACCCGTCCCCAGCATGGTGTCCTGCAGGCCGAAGAACCTGGCCTGCGTGTGCAGGTTGACGACCACGAAGAACACACCGAGCGCGTTGAACACCTGCGCCGCGATGTTCGCGATCACTGCGACGATCACCATCGACCGGGCGACGCGGGTCCGCACGATCGTCGCCAGCCCGACGCGGAACTCGTGCCAGAACCCCCGGCGTCACCCACCGCCGATCCGCGAACCGGCGCCGCCGGCGCCCGCACGCTGCGGATCACCGCGAAGGAGAAGACGAAGCTCAGGGCGTTCAGCGCCAGCGCCCACTCGACGCCCGCGGTGAAGAGCAGTGGAGCAGCCAGCGGCGGCCCGATGATCCCGGCGGCCGCGCCGGTCGCTTGCGTGATGCTCGACGCCCGCGATTGTTTGTGCTCCGGCACCAGGTCGGCGATGATCGTGAACCGGGCCGGGACGAAGAAGCGAGAAACGACCGTGTTGCACACGATCGCCGCGTAGACCACGGCGAGCTCCACCGGCACAGGAAGCGTCCCGGACGGAAGCAGGGGCAGCGCGACGAGGCCGCCGCCGACGAGCACCGCACGGATGGCGTCCGACCACAGCATCGTGCGTCTGGGGTCCCAGCGGTCGACGAAGACGCCGGGCAGCGGCCCGACGGCCACGGTCGGCACGAGGACCGCGATGAGCACGCCCGACGCCGCGGTCGGGGCCCATGGCTGACCCCTGGCCAGCACGGTCGAGATCCAGAGCAGCACGGTGGTGTCGAACACGAAGTCCCCGACCGTGGAGACCGCCCCCGCCAGCCAGACCTGAGCGAACTGCCTGTTCACCAGCAGCCGGATCAGCAAGGTGCGATGGTAGTAAGGGGGAGGCGCCCGCCTCCCCCGCTGTGAACGTCAGGTCGGTTCGGTGCCGGCGACGAGCACGCCGTTGACGTACACCGTCACCCGTGCGCTGGCCGTGTAGCTCGTTGCGGCCGCGTTGAACGAGTAGTCGTTCGTTTGTGTGTAGTTGCTCCAGTCGGCGTGGTTGAACCGGTCCTGGATGGGGCCGGTGTTGGCTCCGGGTGCGAGCGCGGACGTGCCGCTCCCGAAGCTGATCTCCAGGTACGTGTCGGCGCCCGTCCGCGCGGGTGAGACCGCCACGAATCTCGCAGTCAGGTTGGCGCAGCCGACCTGGGCGAAATCACAGACCCATGTCTGCGGCTGGGCGTCGTCGGCCGTGTACCAGTAGCGGAGGGTCACCGAGCCCAGGTTGAGCGAGCTAGTGCCCGTGTTCACGAGCTCGACCTGGGGCCGCACGATGTTCGTCGACGCGCTGGTGTCGCCCGCCAGGTACAGCGCCCGCACGGTCACCGGCGGCGGCGGGGTCGCCGTCGGCGTGGTCGTCGGCGGCCCGGACGGCGTCACGGTCGGTGTCGGCGTCGCTGCCGTGATCGGCATCTTGATCGCGTTCAGCGGCGTGTCCTTGTTGGTGTTGACCGTTAGCCAGTCGTCGGCCAGGATCCCGCCCGTATCACCGGAATTCGGGTTCCACGACCACCACGTCCAGCTGAAATCGTTGGCGCCGTCGGCCGACGTCGATCCCAGGTAGTCGAGCATGGTCGAGAACCACTGCTGGTCGGACGTGTCGTCCAGCCGCGACCCGAACTCACCCAGCAGCACCGGTGCGACGTTCTGGGCGCGCAGGTAGCCCCAGGTCGCGTTCCATAGCGGGGGCAGGTTGGCCGGGTACGTGGGGTCGCTGAACCACGTCTGGTTGGCGACGTCGAGCTGGTAGTCGTGGGGCGAGTACACGACCCGGTCTGGAACGTTCAGCACCACAGGCTGCGCTCCGGCGCTGCGCAGGTTGCCGCCCCACCAGTACGAGGCGCCGCCCGCGGTCTGCACGCCTTCGACGATGATCAGCCAGTTCGGGTTGACCGAGAGGATGGCGTTGCCTGCCCGCTCGGCGGCGAGCCGCCAGTCGACGGTCGTGTCGCCGCACCCCCAGCAGGCGGGGTCGTGCGGCTCGTTGTGCAGGTCCGCGCCGATCACGGTCGCGTTGCCCGCGTAGTGCTGGGCGAGCATTTGCCAGTCGGAGACCCACTTCGACTCCGGCACCGACGACGTGTACCAGAGCGCTGTCTGCTGGCTCGAGTCCGGCCGGTGCCGGTCCAGGAAGACCTTCATCCCGATCTGGCCGGCGTACGCGACGATCCGGTCCATGATCCCGAACGGGCTCAGGCCCTGCAGGTCCGCGTTCTCGCCGCTGCTGAAGTCGATGCTGTTCGCCTGGGTGCCCGGGAGGAACATCTGGTTCGTGTAGGGGAGCCTGATGGTGTTGTAGCCCAGGCTCTTCATCTGGTTCATCATGTCGCGGTAGTCGCGCGTCCACAGGCCGTGGACGGTGAAGTTCGAGGTCTCGAAGCCGAACCAGTTGACGCCGGCGATCCTGACCGGCTGGTTGTTGGAGTCCAGGATCAGGTTGCCGCTGGTGTGGTAGTAGCCCACCCCGGCCGCCTGCGCCGTCCAGTTCTGACGCAGTGCCTGGCCGAGGCCGTTCGCGAGCAGGGCGGCGAGCGCGACCGCGAGCGCGCGCCGAAGCCGGATCGGAGTGACCGCGCCGCGGACGATGTGCGTCGGATTCAATGTGTCTCCCGCCTCGAGCGCGCGCTCGGCGCGCGCCACAGCTGGCCGGCCGGCGGCCACCGCGGCGGTTGGGGCCCGCGGTGAGCCGCGCCGGAGGTCCGGGTCTCTGCTTCGGAAGTGAGAGCGCGCTCACACCGTGTCTTAAGCCATCAATCCGATCCTGTCAAGTGCGCACGGTGGGATCGCTCCCACAGCAAGCGCAGCCGGGCGCCCGACGCTGAGCAGGGGCAAGTAGTCCACACTGGCCGGGTGAACGTGAACGAGCTCGCATTCCTCGACGCCACGGCGCAGGCGGAACTGGTCCGGCTCGGCGAGGTCCAGCCCCGCGAGCTGGTCGAGGCCGCGATCCGGCGCATCGAGCAGCTCAACCCCCGCCTCAACGCCGTCGTCACCCCGATGTTCGACGACGCGATCGCGCGGGCCTCGGACTCGCTGCCGGAGGGTCCGTTCACCGGCGTCCCGTTCGTGCTCAAGGACCTGACAGCGGAGCAGGCGGGCGTGCGCTACACGGAGGGCTCCGCGTTCCTGGCCGACAACGTGTCCACGCACGACCAGGAGCTGGTGCTGCGCCAGCGCCGGGCCGGCCTGGTGGTCGTGGGCAAGACGAACGCCCCCGAGTTCGGGATCCTGCCCACGACCGAGCCCCGCCTGTTCGGCGCCACGCACAACCCGTGGGACGTGGGCCGCACCCCGGGCGGGTCCAGCGGCGGCACGGCAGCGGCAGTGGCGTCCGGAATGGTGCCGATGGGCCACGCCAACGACGGAGGCGGCTCGATCCGGATCCCGGCCTCCTGCTGCGGGCTGTTCGGGCTCAAGCCGACGCGGGGACGCAACCCGCTCGGTCCCTCGACAGGCGACGTGCTGAACGGCCTGAGCTGCGAGCACGCGATCACGCGCACCGTCCGCGACAGCGCGGCGCTGCTCGACGCGACGGCGGGCCCCGACGTCGGCGACCCGTACTGGGCGCCCGCTCCGGCGCGGCCGTACCGCGACGAGGTCGGGAGCGAGCCGGGCCGCCTGCGCATCGCGGTGACGACCACCGCGGCGACCGAGGCTCCCGTGCACGAGGACTGCGTCCGGGCCGTCCGCGAGACCGCGCGCCTCTGCGAGGAGCTCGGACACGAGGTGTTCGAGTTCACGCCGCGGGACGTCGACGGCAGCGCGCTGACCGACGCGTTCCTGGTCCTCTACGTGTCCGGGGTCGCGGCGAGCGTCGCGGGCTGGGCGCTGCAGACCGGACGGACGCCGACCGAGGCGAACTTCGAGCCGCTGACGTGGGCCATGCGCGAGCTCGGGTCGTCCCGCTCGCCGGCCGACTACCTGCTCGCGATCGCGCACCTGCAGCGCTTCAGCCGGCAGGTCGGCGGCTGGTTCACCGGCTTCGACGTCTGGCTGATGCCGGTGCTCGCGGAGCCGCCGCTGCCGCTGGGCGCGTTCGACGCCCCGCCGGACCAGCCGCTGCTGCCGCTGCTCCGGGCGGGCGCGTGGGTGCCCTTCACGCCGATCGCGAACATCACCGGGCAGCCAGCCATGTCGGTGCCGCTGCACTGGAACCGGGACGGGCTGCCGGTCGGAAGCCAGTTCGTCGGCCGCTACGGCGACGAGGCGACCCTGTTCCGCCTGGCGGCGCAGCTCGAGCAGGCCCGTCCGTGGGCCGGCCGGAGGCCGCCCATCTCGGCCTGACGCCCGGCTCGAACCCTCAGCGGTGGCGCGCCGCGAACTCCGCCAGCTCGTCCAGGCGCTCGGCCGTCAGCGTGAGGCCACGCTGCAGCCGGCGGTAGAACGTGGGCCGGCTCAGGTGCAGGCGCTCGGCGATGACCTCGTGGCTGCCCACCCGCTTCACGTAGTAGTCCACGAGCAGCTGGCCCGCCTCCGCGTCACGAGGGGCCTTCGCGGCCGCCAGCTCCCGCACCACGTCCACGAGGAGGCCGCGCAGCTCGGGCCCAGCGGCCGTCCCCGCCGCGGAGATGCAGGCCAGGCGGGCGAGCGGGCTGCCCGACAGCGCGGCGACATCGTCGAGGACGTCCAGCGCCTCCTTGACGGCGGCCGGGCTGACCTCGACGTGACGCTGGGGCCACCGGTCGCCCCAGATCTCCGCCGCCACCACCGAGCGCGGACGCCGGATGCCGGCCAGGTAGCTGACGAGGAACCCGGCAAGCGCCGCGGCCAGGACGACTCCCACCCAGAGCTGCGGGCTCCAGACCGTGCCGCCCTCAGCGACGACGATGGCGACCCAGTAGAGGATCGCCCAGGTCGACGGCACCGCGGCCGCGAACACGCGCAGGCTGGTCGGCGACGCGTCCATCGGCCGGACCCGGAGCAGGAGGACGTCGGCGACCACCCCGGTCAGCAGCGGCACCCAGACGATCTCCGAGTGCCGGGAGACGATCGCCATGCACAGGCCGTTGATCCCGCAGAGCACCGTCAGGCTACCGAGGGGCACGCGGAAGCTGCGGATCAGGAGCAGCATGACCCCGACCAGCACGGAGACCTGGACCTGGATCGCGACCACTCCCAGGTCCTGGGCCACCCACGGCGTCACCTGGACGTTCCAGCGGTGCGACGCCCACAGGTCGACCAGCGGGTGGGCGTACTGGGTGAGGAAGGTGAGGGTGGACAGTGTGAGGGCGGCGGAGAGGACGACCGGCCAGTCCACACGCTCCGGACGGTCCTTCAGCGCCTGGCTCAGCGGCGCGGCGACCAGCAGGCCGCCGCCGGCGAGCTCGACCAGGTGCGTCGGCGCCAGCAGGGCCTCCAGGCCGGTGCCGAAGCCGAACGCGATCTGGTAGTAGACGTCGGCGAGGGCGCCCAGGCCGAAGACGACGCCGCCGGCGAGCGCGAGGTGGTAGCCGGCGGGCAGCGCCGCGCGCCAGGCCACGCCGCGGGTGAGCGCGCGGCCGAACCAGACGGCCATGAAGCCGGTGACGGCCAGCCAGGCGGCATCCATGAACACGTCGTTCCACGGCGCGAGCGGGCTCGGGACCACCAGGCGTGAGAAAGCGTCGACGTACGCGCCCAGGATGAAGGCCATGCTGAGCAGCGCCACGGTCCAGCGGAAGGCCGCCGCGGGTCCCGCCACGGGCCGGAAGCATACCGCTCAGTACCCAGGCGGTCACCGGTTCCGCACATCCGTCCGGCGGATGTGCGGTTGGGTCGTTCAGCGGCGGCCCACCACCCACACGGCGATCTGGGTCCGCGAGCGGAGACCGAGCTTGCCGCGGATCCGCTCCAGGTGCCCTTCCACGGTCCGCTCGGCGATCACCAGCTGGTCCGCGATCTGTCGGTTGGTCAGTCCTCGCGCCACGAGCACGGCGACCTCCCGCTCGCGCCGGGACAGCGGGCCCCAGCCCTCCCCCGCCGCCGTCGCCGGCAGGTGGGCCATGCGCGCCTCCGCCACCGCCTCGTCCGCGCTCAGGCGCGTGCCCTCGGCGATGGCCGCCTCGGCCCGCTCGGCCCCGACCAGCGCGAGGGCCGGTTCGATGACCACCGAGCGGGCGAGGTCCTGCCAGCCGGGCGCGAGCGGAGCCCGGATGGTGTCGCGCATCGCCATCGCCGCACCGCAGAGCCGCAGCGCCCGCTCCGGCGCGCCCTCGGCGAGCACCAGCGCGCCCGCGACGTACAGCGACGCCGACAGCAGGCCGCGGTTGCCGAGCTCGTGGTAGGCGTCGAGCGCCTCCTCCAGGCGCTCGCGGGACCGGCGGTGCTCGCGGTCGAAGAAGTCGGCGATGGCCAGGAACAGGACGCCCAGGGCCACCAGCCACCTGCCGTCCGGCCCGCTCGCCTCGGCCAGCGCCTGCTCGAGCGGGCGCCGCGAGCCGGCCACGTCGCCGACGATCAGGTGCAGCTCTCCCTGCGAGACCAGCGTGTCCACGCGCAGCTCGACGTCCGACGCCGCGGCCAGCGCCGCGTCGAAGGACTCCGCCGCCAGCGCCGTCTCCCCCGCGTACAGGTGGACGGAGCCGAGCTGGTTCAGCGTCCAGCCGGCCCCGAGGTCGTCGCCGAGCGTCCGGTACGCGGCGAGCGCCTCCTCGCCGAGCCGCGCCGCGACCGCGTAGTCGGCCTGCCAGAAGGCCAGGCGCGTCAGCGAGTAGAGCGCGCGGGCCCGGTCCGCGGGGGCCAGCGTGGGCAGGGCGACCACCCCCCCGACCCACTCCCGGCCCTCGCTGATGTGCCCGCGCACCAGCCAGAACCAGGCCAGCGCCAGCGCCAGGCGGGTCCACCGCTCGTGGTCGTGCGCCCGGCACCAGAGCAGGGCCGCCCGCAGGTCCTCGTGGTCGAACTCCAGCCGCGCCAGCCACTCGGCCTGGCCCGGGCGGCGCTCGAAGGCCGCCGCCACCTCGGCCACGGCAAGGAAGTGGTCGGCGTGACGGCGCCGCGTCTCGTCCCCCTCGCCGCTGTGGGCGAGCCGCTCGGCGGCGTACTGCCGGACCGTCTCGAGCATGCGGTAGCGCGTCCGCCCATCCGGTCCCGCGGCCGGGACCACCAGCGACTTGTCGACCAGGCCGGCGAGGTGGCCGAACACGGCCTCGGCGGGGAGGTCCGCGGCGGCGCCCACCGCCTCCGCTGCCGCCAGCTCGAACGGGCCGGCGAAGACGGACAGCCGGCGAAACAGGCGACCTTCTTCCGCGTTCAACAGCTGATGACCCCAATCGAGCGCCGCCCGGAGGGTCTGGTGGCGGGGCAGCGCGGTCCGGCTCCCGCCGGTCAGCAGGCGGAACCGGTCTTCCAGCCGGGTCAGGATGTCGTCGACCGACATCATCTCGGTCCTGGCGGCGGCGAGCTCGATCGCCAGCGGGATGCCGTCCAGGCGGCGGCAGATCCCGGCGACCGCTTCCGCGTTGACGGGCGTGAGGGCGAACTGCGGCTGGACGAGCCCGGCCCGCGCGCGGAACAGGCGGATCGCCTCGGCCTCCGCGACCCTCTCGAACGACGTCCATCCGTTTTCGGAGCCGGGCAGGGCGAGCGGCGCGATGCGCCAGACGCGCTCGCCCGGCACGCGCAGCGGCTCGTGGCCGGTGGCCAGGACGCGCATCCCGGCGCAGTCGCGGAGCATCCCCTCGATCAGCCGGGCGCAGGCGTCGAGGAGGTGCTCGCAGTTGTCGAGCACCAGCAGGAGCTGGCGAGCGCCGACGTGCGCCGGGAGGGCCTCCGACACCGAGCTGCCGTACTGCTCGCGCAGGCCGAGCGCGGTCGCAACCTCGCGGGGCACCTGCGCCGGGTCCGTGACGCCGGCCAGGCTCGCGAACCACGCCCCGTCCGGGTGGTCGGGCAGCGTGTTGCGCGCCAGCTCCAGCGCCAGGCGCGTCTTGCCGAGCCCGGAGGCGCCGGCGATCGTCACCAGCCGCGACTGTCGCAGCGCGGCCGCCAGCTCCGTCAGCTCGGGCTCACGCCCGACGAAGCTCGTGAGCTGGATCGGAAGGTTGCTGGGGGGGAGTACCTGCTCCTTCACCTGCCCGGAGGGACAGTGTCGCTGACCGGACCGGGCTCAGACAAGGCCCAGAGCGTCTCTGCGGCGTCCATAATCAGGTACTTTCCCCCGTGTCGCACGCCTGACATGGGGTCTACCCTTCGGCCCGCATCGGCCAGGTGGACTCGAAGGTGGACATGCAAGCCAGGGATGAAGGCGTGAACGGTGGATCGGCGGACGACCGCATCAAGAGAGAGCTCGCGCGCGAGCTCCACGACCAGGTGGTCCAGGACCTCACGGCCATGCTCATCGACCTCGAGAACTTCAAGCGAGAGCCCTTCGACAGCCAGACGACGGTCCTGCAGGTGGACTCCGTGCAGGGCGGCCTGCGGACGATGCTGGGCCGCCTCCGCGGCATGCTGTACGGGCTCCGCGGGGAGGACAGCTTCGAATACGACCTGGCCGAGAGCCTGCGCATCTTCGCGGTGCAGGTCACGAAGCGGTCGGGCGTGCGCGTGCTGGTCAGGGTGTCTCGAGACTGGCCCGAACCCATCCGCCGGACGACCGCACAGCACCTGCAGCGGATCGTGCACGAGGCGGTCAACAACGCCCGCCAGCACGGCGGAGCCACGTCGATCCGCGTGACGCTGCGCCTGATCGACAACGGGTACGCGCGCGTCACCATCCAGGACGACGGCAGGGGCGTCTCGCCGAACGACGGCAGCCGGCCGGGCATGGGCATGCTGGGCATGCGTGAGCGCGCCACCTTGCTGGGCGGCTCGCTCAGCGTGGACAGCGCCCGCGGCCGCGGGACCACCATCCGGGTGGTCTTTCCGAAGGCGGCGCTGAGCCTGGGCGAGGTCGGGCTGCTCATGTCCGAACCGGGCGCGGTCGAACCGGGATAACGACGATTACGGAGCCGCGCATCCCGCCCCTGACGGAGACATCGCCCGAGGTCGCGGAGATCCTCGGCAAGACGCCACTGGATCCGAACGGGACGCCGCTGAACATCTTCGGGACGCTCGCGCACCACCCGCGCCTGCTCAAGCGGTTCAACGTTCTGGGCGGACTGTTCCTCGGACGGGGACTGCTCCCGCCACGGGAGCGCGAGCTGGTGATCCTCCGCACCGGCTGGCGGACCCGCTGCGAGTACGAGTTCGGCCAGCACGTGCTGATCGGCAGGCGCGCGGGCCTCGGCGACGAGGAGATTCGCCGCGTGACGACGGATGACGCGGAGTGGCCGCCGGATGACGCCCTGCTGATCCGCCTCAGCGACGAGATCCACGAGACGCGGGACGTCTCGGACGAGCTCTGGCACGCGCTGAGCGCCCGATGGGACGACGCGACGCTGCTGGAACTGGTGGCGCTGGCCGGCTTCTACGGCATGGTGGCGGGCCTGCTCAACGCGGCGCGTGTGCAGCGCGACCCGGGGGTGCCGGGCTGGCCCGAGTTGCCCCAGCGGGCCGACCCCAGGCCGGAACCCTAGACTGAGACCGATTGCCTAGTCTCCTCGCATTCGTGGCCGGCCTGGTGGTCGGCCTCCTCTGCGGCACGATGATCGGGATCCTCGTCATGGCTGCGCTGGTCGCCGGTTCCCGCCGGCCACCCACGTAACAGCGCGCGCAAAAACCAGGCCGCCGAGGCACGGCGGCGTTCGTGTCCCGGCGCGCTCGGGACATCTTCCCTGCCCGGTGGGGTTCGCGCGCCAGAATGGCCGCCGACCCCGCCTATTCAGTTCGAACCCGGGCCGACCGTACGCTGCCCAGCAGCAAGCCAGTACGGATGCCAGGAGTTCCAAATTGCAACTCGCGCTTCAACCGATAGACCAGTCCGACGCCGGCGAGGTGACCGTCGTCCTGCCGAGGCGGCCCTGGTATTCGTACAACTCGACGCTCAAGCGGTTCCTGGACGTCTTCGTCGCCGGCACCGTTCTGATCGCGACCCTTCCCATCTGGCTCGTCGTCATCATCGCCATCAAGCTCGACTCTGCGGGCCCGGCGATCTTCGTCCAGGAGCGGGTCGGACTCCGCGGCCGGCGGTTCTGGTTCTACAAGTTCCGCTCCATGACGGACGGCGCCGACCGCATGAAGAAGGACCTGGCCCACCTCAGCGAGGTCGACGGCCCGGTCTTCAAGCTCCGCGTCGATCCACGTGTGACGCGGGTCGGCAAGTTCCTCCGCCGCACCAGCCTCGACGAACTGCCCCAGCTGATCAACGTCCTCCGCGGCGAGATGAGCCTGGTCGGCCCCCGGCCGCCCATCCCGGAAGAGGTCGCTCAGTACCGGCCGAGCGACATGGTCCGGCTCGCCGTCAAGCCCGGTCTGACGTGCTGGTGGCAGGTGCGGGGCCGCTCGAACGTCGACTTCGACACGTGGATGGCCTTCGATCGCGAGTACGTCTACGGCCTGTCGTTCTGGGTGGACGTCCAGATCATCCTCCGCACCGTGCAGGCCGTCCTGACCTGCCGCGGCGCCTTCTGAGCGCGGGCTGACCCGTGGCGGCCGGCATCGTCCTCGCCCTGGCGGGCCTGCCGTTCGCCGGCGCCGGCCTCTACCTGCTCGTCCTGGCGCTGGCCAGCTTCCGACACCCGCCCGCGGCATCGTCCGTGGTGCCGCTGCCGCGCCTCGTCGTCCTGGTGCCCGCGCACGACGAAGAGGAGCTCGTCGGCCGCTGCGTGGCCTCGCTGCGAGCCCAGACCTACCCGCGTTCGCGGTTCCGGGTCGTCGTGATCGCCGACAACTGCGCCGACGGCACCGCAGACGTCGCCAGGGCCGCCGGCGCCGAGGTGCTGGAGCGGCGCGACGACCGGCGCGGCAAGGGCTACGCGCTGCGCTGGGCGATGGACCGCCTCCTGGCCGAGGCGGCACCGCCGAACGCCGTGGTCGTGGTGGACGCGGACTCGATTGCAGAGCCGGGCCTGCTCACCCACCTGGCCGCGGCGCTGGGCGGCGGTGCCGACGCCGCCCAGGCCGAGTACCTGGTCCTCGCCGGCGACTCGTCGGTTCGCTCACGCCTGGTCGCGGCCGCCTTCCTGCTGTTCCACCGGGTTCGGCTCGGCGGCCGAGCTGCGCTCGGCATGCCCGCCAGCCTGGTCGGCAACGGCATGCTGTTCAGCCGCCGCCTGCTGGAGACGCAGCCCTGGAACGCGTTCACCGGCGTAGAGGACCTGGAATACACGATCGAGTTGCGGCTCGCGGGTGTCCGGCCGCGCTACGTGCCCGAGGCTCGACTGGCGGGTCCCGTGCCCCAGGGCTACCGCGGTATGCGCGGCCAGCGCCTGCGCTGGGAGGGCGGGCGCTGGCATGTCGTCCGCACGCGCCTGCCCCAACTGCTCGGCCACGCCCTGCGCCGCGATCCCGGCGTGCTCGACGCGGCGGTCGACCTGGCCGTGCCGCCGCTCGGCCTGCTCGCGATGGGCACCGCAGCCGGCGTCGTCGTCACCGCGGCCGCGGTCGCGCTCCACGTCGCGACCGCCTGGAGTCTGTCCCCCTGGCTCCTGGCCACGGCCGCGCTGACGGCGTTCGTCCTGCTCGGACTGCGCTCGGCGGAGGCGCCGGCGTCGCTCTGGCTGGCGCTGCTGGAGAGCCCGCGGTTCCACGCGTGGAAGGCCATGTCGTACTGGACCATCGTCGGCGGGTTCGACCCGCACCGGTGGGAACGGGCCGAGCGATCGACGAAATGACGCGCCACGAGATCGCGAGCGTCCCGATCGACCCGATCGACATGGACGAAGCCCTGCGCCGGCTCGGCCACGCCATGACCCACGGCGGCCAGGTCCAGGTCGCGACGGTCAACCTCGACTTCCTCGTCAGGGCGCAGCAGCAGCCGGAACTGCGGGCGGTGCTCGGCCGCACCGAGCTGAACGTGGCCGACGGCATGCCGGTCGTGTGGCTGAGCCGGCTCGTGGGCCGGCCGGTCCCGTGCCGGGTGGCCGGCGCGGACATGGCGCCACTGCTGGTCGCCGAGGCCGCGGCCCGGGGCGCCGGCGTGTTCCTGCTCGGCGGCGAGCACGGGGTCGCCGAGCAGGCCGCGAGCCGGCTGCGCCGGGAGCACCCCGGCCTGCGCGCCGTCCACTGGCACGAGCCCCCGAGGGCGCGGATCGAGGACATGGACAACGAGCACCTGGTCCGGCTGGTCGCCGAGTCGGGCGCGGAGCTCCTGCTCGTGGCCTTCGGCAACCCCAAGCAGGAGCTCTGGATCGACCGCTTCCGCCATCGCCTGCCCGGGGTGGCCGTGGCGGTGGGCGTCGGCTGTGTCTTCGACCTGTGGGCCGCTCGGGTGCGCCGCGCGCCGGCGTGGATGCAGCGCGCCGGCCTCGAGTGGCTGCACCGCCTCGCGGCGGAGCCGAGGCGCCTCGCCGGCCGCCACGCGAGCGGCATGGCGTGGCTCATGGTACTGGCGGGCCGCGCCCTGTTCCAGCGGCTCTAGGGACTTCGAAGTGCACATCCGTCCGGATGTGCACTTCCGATGCGCCAGGAACCGCACATCCGTCCGGATGCGCGGATCAGATCTCTACCAGGCCCTTGCGCACGGCGTAGAGCACCGCTTGCGAGCGGTCGTAGATGTTCAGCTTCTCGTACATGTTGCTGACGTGATTGCGGACCGTCTTCTCGCTGATCTTCAGCTTGTACGCGATCTGCTTGTTCGCCATGCCGCCGGCCAGCAGCTTCAGAATCTCGATCTCGCGGCCGGTGAGCCCGTCATAGAACTCCTTCGGCGTCGTCGTGCCGGTCAGCATCTCCAGTACCCGGTTCGCCACCGCACTCGCCATCACCCGTTCGCCCGCCATCACCGCGAGCAGACTGGACACGATCGAGTCCGGTTTGGAGTCCTTGAGGATGTACCCGCTCGCACCTGCCTTCAGGGCCTGGATGACGTGGTTGTCCGCTTCGAAGGTCGTGAGCAGGAGGACCTTCACCCCGGGGTGCCCGGCCACGATCTGGCGCGTCGCCTCGATGCCGTCCAGGTTGGGCATCTTGAGGTCCATCAGGACGACGTCCGGCTTCAGCGAGCCGGCCAGCTTGACCGCCTCGGCTCCGTCGCCCGCCTGGCCGACGATCTTGACGCGTTCGTCCTCCTCGAGCAGTCGCGCGAGCCCCACGCGAAAGAGCGTCTGGTCGTCGGCGATGAGCACCCGCACGCTGGGTGAATTCGAACTCAACTGGCACTCTCCTTGGCTGCCCTGGGGACGACAGCCTTGACGGTGGTTCCCCCACTCCCGTTACTGGTTACGTCCAGCTCACCGCCGAGCAGGACGGCACGCTCTCGCATGCCCATCATCCCCATCCCCTGCCGCCTGCCGCCCTCGCCGGGCGGGAGGCCGCGTCCATCGTCCTGTACGGTCAGCTCCATGCCGTCGCCGTTGGCGACCAGCATCACGTCGACACGACCGGCGCCGCTGTGCAGGCGGACGTTGTTGAGCGCCTCCTCGACGATCCGATACAGGTTGTGGGCCGTCGCCGACGAGAGCCGCGAAGGCCATTCGGACGACACCCTCAGCATCGAACGGATGCCGGTGGACCCCTCGAAACGGTTCAGGAGCGTCCGCACCTGCTGCACGAAGCCGTTCTCCGTCGACGGCTCCTCACGCAGGTCGTACAGGACCTGGCGCAGGTTGTGCAGGACAGCGCGGGTGGACTCCTGCAGACTGTCGACCTTCTCGACCACGTGATGATGGCCGGCCTGGTCGAGTTTGAAGTTCTCCATGTCGACGACCATCAGAGTCAGGATCTGCGCTACCGAGTCGTGCAGCTCACGCGCCAACTGGCGCTTGACCTCGCTTTCGGCACGTCGGGCAATGTCCCTCAGCCCCCCGTCGCGCCCTGGCTGCTGGCCATGGGGCACGGTGCTGTCGAGCTCTCCGAGCTCCGCCGGGAACGACAAGCGAACGTGGCCTCCTATGGACGTGCACCGCGTTCCCCCTTTTCGCGGGACGTAATCTCACACCTTGGGAAAACCCAGAACAGAGAGAGGTCTAGCGCCTTACGAATCTATTCAGCTGACCCCCTTCTCCTGGGCAATATGAACTAAACCGCTTGGGAAAACTCACGTCAATGGTTAGAATTGACCATCTTTGCGGGTCGAGATCGTCCTGCGATCAGGTACTCTCCCCCACAACCCCGTGGGACTGACGTGGTCGCGACAGCAGTTCCGCCGCCACGATCGCCGCCTCCGCCCGGTTCCGCACCCGCAGCTTCCGCAGCACCTGGCCGACGTGCTTGTTGACAGTCGAGGTCGAGACCTGGAGCCGCTCGGCGATCTCACGATTGGTGCGGCCGAGGCGGATCTCGGCGAGCACCTCGCGCTCGCGCACGCTGAGCGCGTCGAGGCGCGACCCGTACTCGTCCTGGAACGCCATCGGCTCGGGCTCGGGGCTCGCGCGCCGGGGCGCGACGAGGTTGGTCAGCGCCTCCAGCATCTCCCCCGCGGCCAGCTCCTTAGGCAGGAACCCGACGGCGCCCACCCGCGGCCCCTCGGCCAGCCGCTGCTCGTCGACCAGGCCGCTCATGAGCACCACCCGCACGCTGCGGTCGCGCGTCGTGAGCATCCGGCAGACCTCCAGGCCGTCGACCGGCCCGCCCAGGTGCACGTCCACCAGGACCGCGTCCACCGGCTGCTCGACGATCCGGTTCCACGCCTCGTGCGCGGAGCCGGTGTCCCACGCCACCACGATCCCGCCCGTTCGCTCGAGGAGGCCCCGGAGGCCCATCCGGAATACCTCGTGGTCGTCCACGATCGCCAACCGGATCGCGGGCGCATCGTGCGCACCACCCCCTAGCATTGGGGAAGTCGCACCCCGGTCGGGACAAAAGTCCCATACGCTTGTCTCGCTCCGCAGTGCATGCTGGCCTCGCTGATACTAAGTACGGGGAAAGGGATTCGTATGGATAGGAGGCGTCGCGGGATCATCTTTTACCGAGTGATCCTGCCCGGATTCACGGTGGTGAACTTGGGTCTGGGCATCTTCACGCTCACGGGGTTGAAGCCCAACGGGCTGCTGGGCTGGATGATGCTCGGCACCGGGGTGCTCTGTTGTGGAATCGCCGGCTGGCTCGCGGGAGCGGGCTGGTCGAAGAACTACTGGGGCTCGGCCATGGAGCGGCAGGTCACGGCGTGGCGGCGCATCGTCGACGCCATGTTCGGCTGGATCGAAGAGGCCCCGGTCCCGGCGGACTCGCTCAGGACGCTCAAGCGCTCACTCGACGAGACGCTGGTCACCAAGTAGTCACCGAACAGGGCGGCGGGGGTCCACGTGACCCCCCCACACTTCGTGCGCGGACGTGCTGCGCGCTTCTCCATGCCCCAACATTCTCTCCCAGTGGGTGAGATGGCGCTCTGTCCGGTTACGGTTGGCCGGGACAGCGAGATGGAGCGGCTGGTGTCCGCGCTCGACGCCGCGGACGCCGGCGACAGCCGGACCGTCGTCCTCACCGGTGACGCCGGGCTCGGCAAGACCCGCATGGCCGCCGACGTCCGCCGGGTGGCCACCGAGCGGGGCATGGCCACGATGTGGGGCGGCTGCGCCGAGGCAGAGCTGTCGCTGCCCTACCTGCCGTTCCTGGAGGCGATCGGCAACTACCTCGCGCAGGCCGACCTGGGCGGCCTGCGCCGCCAGCTCGCGGCGAACCGGGAGCTGGCCTGGCTCTTCCCTCAGCTCGAGCTGGAGGAGCCGCCTCGCGACCCCAGCGACCCGGTGCAGGGCAAGCTGCGGCTGTTCGAGGCCGTCCTGGCCCTGCTCCGGACGTGCGCACATCCCGCCGGCCTGCTGCTGATCCTGGAGAACGTGCACTGGGCGGACGCCTCCAGCCGCGAGCTGCTGGAGTACCTGGTGCGCCGCCTCCGGGGGGCGCGCGCGATGCTGCTGGTGACCTGCCGGCTGGACGGCCTGGAACGCCGCCACCCGCTGCTGGTCGCCGTCGAACACTGGCGCCGGGCCGGCCTGGTGGAGCGGATCGACCTGGCCCCGCTGACCGTGGACCGGATCGGCGAGATGATCCGCGCCACCGTCGGGGTCCAGACCGTGCCCCTGGAGATCCGCCGCCTCCTGCGGGAGCGCAGCGAGGGCAACCCGTTCGTTCTGGAGGAGATCCTGAAGGAAGCCCTCGACCGCGGCGCCGTGACGCGCCACGACACGGCATGGCGCCACGAGTCCCTGCAGCGCCTGCGCCTGCCCCGCACCGTGCGTGACAGCGTGCTGGGCCGGCTGGCCGACCTGCCGGAGGAGGCGGCCGACGTCCTGCGCTGCGCGTCCGTGCTCGGCCGCTCGTTCGACTACCCGCTGCTGGCCGCGATCTCAGGAAGGCAGGGCTTCGAGGTCCAGGCGGCGCTCAGGGTGTGCATGATGCAGCAGCTCGTCGAGGAGGACCCGGACGTCGACGGTCACTACCGCTTCCGGCACTCGCTGACCCGGGAGTCGGTCTACGAGGACCTGCTCGTGCCCCAGCGTCAGGACCTCCACGCCGCCGCCGCCGAGGCGCTGCGGGACCGGCCGGACACGCCGGCGGTCGAGCTGTGCCGGCACCTGCTCGCGGCCCAACGCGAGGAGGAGGCGGCGCCGCTGGGCCTGGCAGCGGCAGAGCAGGCGGTGCTGGCCCACGCCTACCAGGACGCGGCCCGGCTGTACGAGCGCATCCTCCCCCTCGTCGGCGCCGAGATGCGCCCGGAGCTGCTCTGCCGTGTGGGGATGGCGTACCTGCTCTGCGGCGACACGGCTCGGGCCGAGCGCCACCTGGCGGACGGTGTGGCCGCGCTCGACGCCCAGGGCCAGCGCCGCACGGCCGCCAGCTACCGGCTCTGGCTCGGCCGGTGCCACTGGGAGCGGCACCGGCCGGACCGGGCGGTGATCGAGTACGAGACCGCCCGCGCGGTGCTCGAGCCGGAGGGTCCGAGCGAGGACCTGGCGCTCGCCTACGTCCGGCTGGCCAGCGCGGCCGTGTTCGCGCTGGACGGGGCGCGCGCGGTCGAGGCTGCCGAGCGGGCGATCGCGATCGCCACCGAGGCCGACGCAGACGCGCCCCGGATCTGGGCGTACAACTACCTCGGCGTGGGTCACATCCAGCTCGGCCACGTGGCCGAGGGGTTCGAGGCCGTGGATCGGAGCTACCGCGAGGCCGCCGCCGCCGGGCTCAACGTGATCGCCGCGAACGCCCTCAACAACGGCATCTTCATCCGGCTGCAGCACCTGCGCCCGCTGGAGGCGCTGGAGCTGATCGACGCGCTGAAGGCGATGCAGGCCGGCAGCATGGCGCAGCTCCAGGCGCTGCGCGCGGAGGGCAGCGTCCTCCTCTGGGGCCTGGGCTGGCCCAGGCGCGCGCTGGCCGTGTACGAGGAGGCGCTGGCGCTGGCCCGCGAGGGGGAGGCCACGTACTACGTCAACTGGCTGCAGGTGCAGCTCGCCGCCGCCCACCTCCAGCTCGACCACCTGGACGTCGCCCGCCGGCTCCTGCCGGATCGCTCGGTCTCGCGGGAGGGGCAGGACCGGGTCGACGAGCTCTGGGCCGAGATGCGGCTGGCGCTGGACTCGGGCCGGCCGGAGGCGGCCCTGCCCGGGGCAGAGGAGGTGCTGGGCGGGTCCGAGCGGCCGCTGCGCGTGCGGCTCTTCCTCGGTGACGTGGCCGTCGAGGCGCTGCTGGCCGCGGACCGGTCCGAGCACGCCGGCGCACTGGTCGATCGCGTGGTCGCCGACGGCGCCGATCCCGCGCATCCCTGGCTGCTGCGCATGCGGGGCCGGATCGCGGCCGTCGCCGGGCGACCGGACGACGCGGTCGCCGACCTTCGCAGCGCCGCCGACTCCTTCCGGGCGGCCGGTTGCCGGCACGAGGAGGCGCGGAGCCGCCTGGCGCTGGCTGGTGTGCTGGCCGGCGCGGGCGCGGTCGAGGAAGCGCAGTCAGAGCTGCGGGCGGCGCTGGCCAGCGCCGAGGAGCGGGGCGCCGCCTTCGAGGCGCGGGCGGCGCGCGAGGCGCTGGCGAGCCTCGGCTCGCGAGCGATCACCGTGGAACACGTGAAGCAGGCCCTGGAGGCGATGCACCGGCCGCGGGAGCTGGCGGAGGGCGGCCTGGGCCGGCTGCTGGGCCTGGAGGCGGACGCCGACGGCGCCCGGCTGCGCGCGGTCCTGGCCGAGCAGATCGAGGCGCTGGCGGCGTCGCCGGACGGCCGCGACCGCGAGGCCGGCCAGCTGCTCCGCGACTACTAC